>DATBLC010000135.1:0-8874 GCA_036555515.1 Binatia bacterium | reverse complement strand
AGTCGATGCTTTGTCGCCAAGTCCGCGATCAGTTTTTGGTTAGAATTGTTAATGGAGCCCGACGTTACCACCAGAGCGCCGCTACGCACGTTGATTGCCTCTTCGAACGCGCTCTCGTATTGATCGGCGCTGTTTACCTCCATCGAATGAAGTTGCAGACCGAGTTTCCGTGCCGGTTGAAGACTTTCTTTCCATTCTTGCGCGGAGGCTGCACTCCGTGGGTTCCACAGCACTGCAATGCGGGAGAGCTTAGGAACGGTGTCCATGAGCAAGCCCAGTCGTTTGCCAGCCAAATCCTCGGTCCTAGCGTTCACCCCCGTGAGGTTCCCGCCAGGCCGCGCCAGGCTGTCAATCAGCCCAACCGCAACCGGATCAACCCCACTTGTAAAAACAATGGGAATCGTCTTGGTAGCCTTTTTGGCGGCTACGGCGGCGATCGTTGAGATGGCGACGATTACGTCAACCTTGAGACTGACAAGCTCATCAGCCAGACGGGGGAGACGGTCAAGCTTGGCTTTTGCAGATCGATACTCGCTGAAAATGTTTTTGCCTTCGACGTATCCAAGCTTACGCAAATCTTCCCAAAATACGTCGATATTGGAGGCATGATCGGCATGGGAAAGATTGAATAGGAATCCGATGCGAGGGGCTTTCGTTGGCTGCTGCGCCTCGGGCACGACCGCAACAGCAAATATTATTACTGCAACCAGGAATGACAGCGCCGCTGTTTTCTTCATTGCGCACCTCGATTATGAAGATATCTACCGCGCACTCGGCAGCTGCGAAAACTGTAATTTACGCTTGGAAGACGACCGCTGCTCGTCGAGGCTGAGCGGAATCGTCTCAAGCCGTTGGTTAGCTGTCATATCCCTCGCGTAACTCCTCCATCCACCGCAACACAGGTGCCGGTTATATAACTCGAGCACTCCGACGCCAGGAAGCCGCTATGGTTATCTTGTCACGCTAACAGTGAGTCTACTGACTAGTATATTACAGATTCTAAAAATCACTCGGATGCGAGATTTAACTTTTTGGTCAAGGAGCTGTCAATCAATACTTGTCAGCCTGCTTTTCGATATGCTCAATCAGTCTATTACCAATATACCTGCACGGCAAAGCGGGATGATCCAGGATAAACGCGATCTTCGCTGGTCAAATATTTCGTCCGCACCTATACCCGGTGCAACGGTCACCGTGAAACAACACGAAAAGGGCAAGCAACCTGTCCCGTTTGTTTCCCCACTGCACACCTAGTAAGCCCCAGTTTTCGTTCGAGCGCCGAACAATGGAGCGGAAGGTGGATCATGCCAAGAGATCAGATACGCGCTTGGCTGCCATGAGTGTCGCAAGGCTTGTATAGCGAGGCCCCTGCATTGAACCGGATGGCGCGTCAGAGAGTGGAATCGGGTGCGGAAGAGGTTTTGCCGGCTCGGCGAAAACTAGCCTGTACTTACCTTCGTCACCGTAGGGTTCGATTCTTTCAACACACGCATAGTGAGTGATCGCAGAGACTGGCGCAGTTTGGTATCCAGCGATGTATTTGATTTTGGTAAGCATCCCGCCACCGATTCGGATCGCGTACCAGCAGTTCTGGCCGAGAAAAACCTCTCTGAAACCATCTTCCTGTGCCGGGACTACTACTGTGTCTCTCGTATCCGAGGGTCTCCCGGACAACGGAGGCTCGGTTCCGGGAATGGCAACGGCCGTGGGCTTTTCAAAGACCCGGACACCGAGGAGCGGAAGGATGCGCAAAAGCTCGCGCAGAAACCCTTGCGTATCAGCTCGTTCCGACTCCGAAAGGCCAGGCTCCCTCGGTTGATTTGTGTTGTCAATGTGGCAGCGTTCAGCACGCCTCGCTCGTTCAAGCAACGCGTGTTCGAGCCAGATGATGTGAGCCCTGTTCAGAGCATCACCCTTGGATACGAACGCGAAGCCCCAATCCCAAAAATCCTTGTTGGCGTAGTGAGACTCGATTCGAGTACCGATTTCATCTCCTTGCCCCACGTAAACGGTCGGCAATTCGTCATTCTTACCCTCGGCGGTTCCCGTGAGTACGTAAACGCCGCCTCTCCTGAACTCTGGACGCCCGCTAACGCGTGGCCATGCAGCGCGAGGGAAAGCAATCCCTATGCCGGTCCAGTTCAGAAGCTCGACGATTTTCACGCCCTCCGGATCGCCGTCCGGAACAAAGATACGGATAGTATACGGTTCAGCCACCGCAGTTCTTGCTCCCCAAGCCGAAGTGAAGTTGTGTAAATGGTCTCATTTTTCCGGGCAGCCTATTTCGCCGCCTACACCCGAGTCAAGCTCCTCAACTCAGCGATCGCGAGTACGAGGTTAACGGGCTTTTGCGCCACCTGCGGCTATCGGCTGAGAGGCTGGCGGCTGATTCTTGGACATAACCGTTCAACCCGCGTCAGGAAAATGGCTATGTCCGAGGTGGGCGTGCAAAGTCAGAGCTAATCTATCTCGCCGAGCGCTCGCGCCTGAGAAATTGCGGAGGTTCGCTTCCTCCTCCGTAAGTTCGAGACCTTGCAGTTTCGCAAGTACGGCGAGGAGGTCCAGTTCTTCCGCTGTCCGCTCTGGTTTGACTCCAGTCGGTGAATTATCTTGACGGCCTTACATGTCCTGAACAGCCTGTACTAGGCTCTCAAAATCTCAGCAACGCCGAGTCCAGCCCATACATCAGACTCATGGCGAAAGTGGTCGAGTAGAAGAAAACAAGAAATGTGACGCTCGCTATGACCAGCTTGAAAATCATCTTCATGGCGCTTTCCTCCCGGTGCGAAAACAGCGAGGGAGCGAATATAACCACTAGAATGCGAGCGCAAGAATCCCCGTATTGAGACAAATAAAAGGTACCGGGAGTTTTTTTCGGCTCTGTCGACGTTAACGGCAGCCGGATCCGGCAGGCTTCACTTTGGCGCGTCGCGGAAGGAGACTCATTACAGGGTTACCGATCTCGATTTCGCTAAGAATTTCGGCGCATCTGTTACTGGATTCGTACGATCCAACGGCAAGTGATGGCCTAATCTAATCCTCACGCGGCCACGGCCTCCATGATGTACAAAGTCGAGTCGGTTTCGATCACACGAACTAGCTTCATTCCAGCTTTGTTGAAAAGCGCCTCAAATTCCTTTTGGCGGCGCTCTTGGCCCCCGTGCTCTACTAAGACTGAAAGGTCGACAAGCAGTGCGTAGGATTCTTGATTCGGTGCACCAACGATTCGGTCAATCACCACAATTTTGCCGCTCTCGCCAATAGCACGGCGGCAATTCTTCAGGATGGTCACTGCCGCCTCGTCAGGCCAATCATGAATGACCGATTTCAATATGTAGAGATCGCCCCCTTCTGGCACAGCTTCGAAAAAATCACCCGCGACAAATTGGCAATTAGGTAATTGGCCGCCACGGCCGGCGCGTGCCAATTCGATCGTCGCTTCCTGGTCGAACAGTATTCCGGAGAGATGCGGATTGTGTTCCAATATGCCTGACAAGAATGCGCCATTCCCCCCGCCGACATCGACGACTGTTTTGAATGCTGCAAAATCATATGCTTTTAAAATGGCCTCCGTGTCGGACCTTGTAATAGCTTTCATCCCCTCCTGAAAACTCGTATTCGCTTCGTTATTTGATTTGAGATATTCGAATCGCGGCGCGCCGAAAACATGTTTGAAGGCGTTCTCTCCGCTGCGAGCGCTGTGCACGAGTGCCCGAAACGCGTCGTAGTTCTCCTCACACCGGAATATGACCGCATGACGCAGCGATTGCGGATGGTCGCTGCGCAATAATTGCCCGGCAGGCGTGAGGGAAAAGAATCCGTCTTCCTCCTCACGCAACACACCATAACCCGCTAAGGCTCGCATGATCCTGTACAAAACTTTTTCATCCGCTCCGGCCGCGTGCGCTACGTCCACCATGCTAAACCGCCCATCACGAATGAAGTCGGCCACGTTAAGCTTGGCGACGGTGTAAAGCGCTTGTGAAAGAATAAACCCTGAAGACATTTTATGGATCAGCATGGTCGGTGATTGAGTGTTCTCTGCCATCGTGGTTTCTCCGCTGTCTAATGTGAGTGAAGGAGAATTCAGTTCAATCTCAAGGACTAACCGCTATGGAGTTCAGCGGCGGCACGGACGGCCCGCAGGCCGGCCCTGACGGTCCGCTGAAACGACGTGTTAGGCGTCAAGGAGGTCAACTGACAATCCACGTCTTTCATGGAGCTCTCCGTACCAGGCGTCCTTGAAGGAAAGCAGGTCGTTTTCGGTAATCTGGCAGTGGAACGAATCGACGCGCTTCGGACGAATTCCCCCATGTCGCGAGAGGTAGTTCTGGTAGCCGGTGACGATGATCTCTTGAAGTTTGGTCCATGGGAGGATGTAGAAGCGGTCGTCGCCAGTGCGCGAGAGCGCGACCATGACCACAGCTACGCTGTGTACGGGCGGCGCAAGCGCGCCGACGACCTGCCTGTCGCCTTCGAGGCGAACGTCGACGAAACGACGAATGTCGAACTGCCAGGAGCCGCCAGTCACTGCCTTGACCTGAATCAAAACGGATCGGAACTCCGCGTCTGTGGCAACAATGTCGTAGTCCGGCACGCTGCCCGAGAAAGTCGCGGCGATCAGTCCTCGGCGGCCGAGCTCGGCCGCCACGAGATACTCGCCGATTTGCTTCGTGAGCTGATTTGCTCGGCCGGTAGCCATGCGTAAATGGTTCTGGTGAGGTTGACGCCTAACTATTAAGTGACCCGCATTAGGCGATGTATGACAAACAGCGTGCGCTCGACATTCCGGGCGGTGTTATCGATATTCGCGCGTGGAAACTGCTTCACGCAGGCATTACTCTGTGGTCCCATTTAACTACCCTTTCTCCATCATCATTCCTCTGGCACTAAGAAGTAAACTGGCTTCAGAGATAGTAGGCGGCGATACTCCTCAGGAACATCATCATAGTGCTCCACCCATAGATCGAAGAGGCGTTTCAGGTCCACCAACATCATTCGCCGGTTTTCTTGACGGCGTGCCTCGTCTTCCGCGTCTCGCGTAAACCCGCCCGTTGATACAAAGAGGCCGACATCGCCTTCGCCTAACAGTGCCAGAAGTGATCGGATGCCATCGATCGTAGTTTTGTCAGACTTCCGCTTTACTTGAACCTTTACCCTTGGACCCGTAATTCCCAGCGGGTCAGTATGCGCAATGACATCGATGCCCGAATCAGGTCCCGGGGGCGACACCCAAGAAACGTGGTATCCCATACCGCGTAACAAACCCGCGACCAAATTCTGGAAGTCGTAAGGGTTCATTTGAGTGAGATGTTCCTCGATTTCGGACCACGCAGATTCCTCAGCCTCTTCGAGCGTTGTTGCAGCCCCGGGAGAGTCACCTTCTACCTCGACTGGCTGTTCCGGGTGCTCTCGACGCCATTTTCGGTAAAGTCGATCAGCCTCTCTCGAAAATTCTTCAGAATCGCCAAGGCGCTCGTAAGCCTTGCGACCTTCATCTGTGAGAGACCAATTGCCTCGGTCCTTCGTTAGCCACCCAGCTTTCACTGGGCCGATTGTGGAAAACCGCACAATCTTTTCGTAACGTCGCGTATCAGGTCGTCTAGGATACGTCGTTTGCTCAAATGTTGTTGGTGGAACGATTTGTTGCAGCTGTTCGAGAATGGTCTTAGCAGGCAAGCCGTCAGGATGGGTAAGGAGAATACTGAAAACCCCACGTACCAGCTCGCCACGGCGTCGGGGTGTTATTTCCGGCATGAACGGCTCCTTGCTTTGCGGTCAAGCTGAAACTCATCGATATTGGATGACCAGTCTATTTCGGCCATCGGGGAGCCGTCAAGCTTCGTTCCACCCAACGGCGGCTAAATGGGATCCACGATACCTCAAAACCTCAGCAACGCCGAGTCCAGCCCATACATTAGACTCATGGCGAAAGTGTTCGAGTAGAAGAAAAAGAGAAATGTGACGCTCGCTATGATCAGCTTGAAAATCATCTTCATGGCGCTTTCCTCCCGGTCCGAAAACAGCGAGAGAGCGAATATCACCACTAGAATGCGAGCGCAAGAATCCCCGTATTGAGACAAATAAAATGTACCGGGAGTCTTTTTTCGGCTCTGTCGACGTTAAACGGCAGCCGGATCCGGCCGGCTTCACTTTGGCGCGTCGGGATTGAGCGGAAGGAGAATTCAATGCAACTATAGCTTAACATTCCTCATGAGCTGCCGAGACGTGGAGCGACGAGGAAACCGCAAGCGGTACAGCGTGGCCATCAGCTCGATGCAGTTGTTAGATGACCTAGCCCGTATGGTAAGGATTGAATGTGGGATCCGCCTCTAGTTTCGCGCGGAGGGCTCCCTCTGCGGCTGCCGAATACCGGTGAATCAGCGATTTCGCTGAAGCTCGAACCGCTTGGTGGTACTTCGGATCGCCTTTCATCCCCAGGATCGTCAAGGCCTTGGCTGTCCAGTTTTGGTTTTTCCCAATCTTGATCCCTAATTCTTTCGTCAATAGCGGATAGTCCGCCTCGACGTCCGTTTTCTTGACCAAAACTGGAAGCGACGAGTCTGCGGCGCTACCTTTACGCAAAGTTATGTCTGCCGTAAAGTTGCGTGGTGCCTGAATGGGCACAATACGAACCATCTCTGTATTGCGCAAAAAGTGATTCAATTGCAGGTGAGGAAGTATTTTCTTCTTGCCTTTATATTTCTGAGTGAACTGAGCTTCGGTAATGTAGGACTCACCATCAAACTGAATTCCGCGTTCAAGGAGCCAGACTAGTCGTTTGTCATTCTCGGTCTTCTTCACCCGAGACACCGACCGTTGGACTTTATCCGCATAGGTTGTCAGATCGGAGAATGATAGTGAGAGATAGTTGTCACTCAGAGTCTCGATATGCGTGGGAAAGTGCTTCTCGATTACCTCACGAAAGAACTTGCACGCATAGAACAGTAGGTGTTGCATCACTTCGACGGGCAGCGCGGGGAGTACGTGATGACACGCCGCGTGGCGAAGTGAAATGATCTGCCCGATCGTCTCTGCTTGATGTTGTTTTAGGATTTGCTTGCCTTGGAGACGGTAAACCGCCACTTCGGCAGAGATAGTTTCCCCGCGCTGTCCGCGTGAAATTGATTCCTTCTTCTGAAGAAGGACTGCCTTGGCGAGGAGTTCCCAGGCGTTTGTGAAAAGCAGCAATGTGGTTTGAAATCGGTAGGGATGCCATACTCGATTGAATGCATCGATGCCAGTCTCGGCCGCGACTTTCGCAGCATCGAGAAGCTGTAGATATTCTCTTCGCTTTCGCTGTGCCACGATGCATATCCACCAAACTATTCAAATGTAAGTGACCCGCATTACGCGGTCGACAAATGCCGGTCAGTTTATCTCCGGCGGTGGCTCCGACAATCAAATCCAAATCCAAACGATACACGTGCATGATGTTGCAGGCTCGCAATATCCGCCAGCTACCCCATTTTGTCAACGTTTCGGTTCCTGCCAAAAGCCGCCAGGGGGCGGCGGGTTATTTCCCTAACGAACGGCGGCTTATTTCGGCCAGACCACCGCAAAGTTCCGCAGGATTGAACTGATCGACCTATCCGTAGATACTTCCTTATCACCGGTCGGTTTGGAGGGCGGTGAGTATACAACGATGGATCTCGTCCATGGTGACGTCGTGGACGGTGATCGTCTTCGACGCCTTGAGCTTCATTTGGCCCCTTTCTTACCGCCTTTGGCGGGGCGCTCGAATTCGCGCAATTGAATCGTGATGGTTCTCTGGGGTCGAGTGACAATTTTCATCGGCTGGTGAACTCTGGTCGAAACAAAAATGATCGGCCCATGCACGGCCGGGCGCTCTCGAGCCGCTGCGGGATCGAGAGCCAGAAACCGTAGTGGCAGCGCTCCGGATCCCACGGCCAGGTCGAAAGATGATATTTCGCGAGGTCGTACCACTTGGCCTCCGTGAGCTCTTCCACGTCGTCGATCCGGACGGTTCCGACGAGGGCGGAGCGCTGCCGCTCTTCCAGCGGATAGCGCTTCAACGCCGCGCGATCGAGATTGAACGCCGAATGAATGAAGATCTCCCCGCGATGTTCGGTCTTCCAGCCGCGGATCTCGAGCGTCTTTCGTCCCTGGAGGATCAGTTCGACCCATGGCTGGCGAATCGACAGCACCTTCACGATAACCTCTTGATAACGCCACTGGCGGCAAGGTCGTCAAGGAAATGCGTCGCGCAGCATGCGCGCACGGTTTCGCCCTTTTGCGTCTTGATCCGCGCGCTGACGGCGCGCATATATTCGTCGGCGCCCGCCGGCTTGTCGTCCGGCCATTGATAGCGGGACATCGCCTCGACGACAGCCTCTGGGGTGTCCCCTTCGACCGTCTCGCGGCCATTTAACTGCAACTCGATCTGCATACCCTCTGATA
This sequence comes from Binatia bacterium, assembly GCA_036555515.1. GTDB lineage: Bacteria > Desulfobacterota > Binatia > UBA9968 > UBA9968 > DATACQ01. The sequence continues at coordinate 453 of DATBLC010000135.1, read as the reverse complement.
TCATAAGTTCACCTTGAATTGAATTTAAATTGTCATTGCCTCCTCTTCGTAAATTTGGGTTCCTGACGGTAATACAAATACGAGCGCCGATTGATCGCCGAGAAATCCAGCCCTTCGACATCACATAGATGGCGCAGATCTGCGAGCAGGTCGATGATGGCGTCGCGCAGGTCGTCGGCGATAACTAAATAGCTCTCGTGCCAATCGTTCGAACCGTTCGTGAGCGCAACATACGCCTTGCAGGCGCGGTCCTCGGGACGATACGGTTCGCGTTCGGTTTGCGGCTCGTGGCCTTCGCAATCCTTCATATTCTCCCCTCCTCTATTTGATTCCCATCTCTTCGGCCCGCTCGCGGAGATGAACGCATTCGTGAGTCGAACAAAAGCCGTTGTCATCTATCCTGCAATCATCCTTGCTTGTCTTAAGCAGGCCGGTAAATCCTTCGCGCTGGAG
>DATBLC010000134.1:0-15001 GCA_036555515.1 Binatia bacterium | reverse complement strand
GACGACCTCGAGGTGCGTCTCTTCTGGGGCGTTCACTTCCAGGTCTGACGCGGGGACAGTCACGGTACATTTGATTGCACCCAGCTGAAATCTTGTGATATGTAACTCCACGTTCATACAGTACTTGCTTGGTGTTTTATGCCAGCTGATCCGGTACGGGGCCACGGGACTCGCTCATCCCAACCGAGCTCGGCATCGTTTATGGGGTCCCGACATTTCGGATAACGAATACCGGCTGTCGGTTTCCACCATAAGAATGGAGAAGTTGTTCGTAAAGCCTAGTTCTTCGGTAAGGACTAACTAAGGTTCCGCGCTTCAAGGTCGAACCGATAAAGGAGAGAGCATTGCGCACAAGTCGTGAACACGGAACTGAATTGGAACCCACGCCCACTGAGAACACCGTAGCTTTTCGAGCCGCTGATTTTTCCACGCTATGCGAGGCTCTGGATTACTCAGCCCTGGGAGAAACCGGATGCAATTTCTATGCGAGTCGGGGCGATTTGTGTGCCGTCCTGACATACGCGGATCTTCGAGAACAGGCAGTATCCTTGGCGCGAAAGCTGTTGAGCTTAAGGCTCGACCGGGGCGCTCGAGTCGCAATCGTTGCAGAGACGGATCCAAATTTCCACCGCATGTTTTTCGCTTGCCAGTATGCCGGTCTCGTGCCAGTGCCGTTTTCGGCGTCGGCCTTCATGAGTGCCCGACAGGCTTATGTCGCGCAACTCAAGGCGCTTCTGCGCGTTTGCCGAGCGTCCGTGGCGATGGCGCCGTCTGAGTTCTATCCCTTTATGGCCGAGGCCGCCAAGGAGTTGAATATTCCCCATATCGGGACGCTGGAAGCCTTCGAGCGACTGCCTGACTCCCAAGAGAGTCTGCGCCCGTCGGAGCCGCATGAGGTCGCCTATCTTCAATACACTTCCGGAAGCACGCTGTTTCCCCGGGGAGTCATTATTACCCAAAAGGCTGTCCTCGCCAATCTGAATGAAATCATAATTCATGGCCTCAAACTCCGCCCCGGCGACCGCGCCGTCTCCTGGCTGCCTTTTTATCACGACATGGGGCTTGTGGGATTCGTGCTCGGGCCGATGGTGTCACAGATCTCCGTGGATTATTTAAAAACCTGGATGTTTGCCATGCGACCACTGTTGTGGTTGTCCTTGATGACACGCACCAAAGCCACCATTTCCTTTAGCCCGTCTTTCGGTTATCAATTGTGCGTGAAGCGTCTCAGGCGGGATGTCGTCGGCACTTTCGATCTCGCCGCGTGGCGGGTCGCCGGAGTGGGGGCCGAAACGATCCAGTCCGTCGCCTTGGCGGAGTTTGCCAAAGTTCTGGAGCCAAGCGGGTTTAAGCCAAGTGCATTTACGGCCTGCTACGGAATGGCAGAGGCCTCCCTCGCCGTAAGTTTCGCACCCCTCCACCAAGGCATTACCGTTGATCGAGTTGACCCGGCTGTGTTATCCGAGCGTGGAATAGCTTTGACACTGAATGGGCGTGACCCAGGCTCAGAAGGGGAAAGTTGGAATACAAGGCCGTTTGTAATTTGCGGCGTCCCTCTGCCGGGAATTCAAGTCGAAATTCGTGACGAGCAAGGCACAGTTCTGCCGGATCGCCACGCTGGCGTAATTTTTTTGCGAGGCGCCAATATTATGTCCGGGTACTTCGACAATCCCGAGAAAACTGGTGAGGTCTTGTCCTCGGACGGATGGTTTGACACCCAAGACATTGGCTATCTCGCCGAAGGTCGGGTTGTGATCATTGGCCGGAAGAAAGATATCATCATTATCAATGGCCGAAAAATCTGGGCTCAAGATTTGGAGCATCTCGCTGAGGAATCGCCCGAGGTGAGAACGGGCGAGGCATGCGCGTTTTCGGTACCAAACCCTGATGGGATTGAAATGGCGGTCATGCTCGTGCAGTGGCGTGAGGGGAATGCTACCAGGCAAGGAGAATTTGTCCATCGCTTGCAGGGGCTGATCCGCGAGCGCCTCGGGCTGGACTGTTTCATTGAGATCGTTCCTCCGCACACCCTGCCGCGTACGTCCTCCGGAAAGCTCTCCCGTTCAAAGGCACGGGAAGAATTTCTGAGCCGGCATGGTCCGGCTATTCTGCAACGGAAATGGGTCAGGCCAAGCGCGTCCACCGAGGCTCGGCCAGAAAAATCAAATCCATGCGCGGCGTCATCGCGTTGACGGGGGCGACCGGATTCATCGGTAGCGCGATAGCTCGAAAACTCGTAAAAGAAGGGTGGCGCGTACGCGCGCTCATCCGCGCGCCATTGCGGCGGGCGCGCCTTGAGGGAATCTCGATTCAGTGGGTTCACGGCGCGCTCGAAGATATTGAGCACCTCGACAGCCTGGTGGGTGATGCGGATGCTGTGGTCCACTGCGCAGGGGCGGTGCGCGGTATCACCGACGCCGATTTTTACCCTGTGAATGTTGAGGCGGTGTCACGGCTGGCGCAAATTGCCGCGATCAGGAACCCCGCTCCCCGGTTCCTTTTAATTTCATCTTTGGCGGCTCGCGAACCAAATTTGTCGGCCTATGCGGCCAGCAAGCGGATGGGGGAGATCGCCCTATCTCAAATGGCCGGCGCTTTCGCGTGGACCGTGCTTCGTCCGCCAGCTGTCTATGGCCCCGGGGACCGTGCGATGCTTCCCTTGTTCCGCCTTATGCGGCGCGGGATCACCCCGTTGCTGGGCCGAAATGACGCCAGATTCTCTCTGCTCTATGTCGAAGACCTGGCAGAGGCGGTGATAAAATGGCTGGTCAGCGAGTGCCGGGAGAGCCGCGTGTTCGAGTTGGATGACGGACACCCAAGGGGATATAGTTGGTCGGAGGTCGCGGAAACGTTCGAGCGGCTTCGCGGAAAACCGGCATTTCGTTTGCCCGTGTCCGAGCTGCCCATGAACGTCGCCGCGAAGCTTAATCAAATCGCCGCATCGGTAATAGGATATGCACCAATGTTTACCCCAGGGAAAGTACGGGAGATCAGGCATCCCGACTGGGTGTGTGATAACTCCATGTTTTGCCAGGCGGCCAATTGGACGCCCACGATGTGTCTAGAAGAAGGCCTGCGGGCGACTCTTGGCCTCATGGCAAGTGGCATAACTTGCCGGCAAACTTTACAAGACGGCCGCACCCATGATAGAAAGTGACGCGGTGGTGGCGCTGAGGAAAGTACAGCAACTCAAGTACCCGCGGATAAACGGATCACCTGGGCGGCCTCCCGCACGATGAGCCACTACGAGTCGATACTTTCCCAACTCTATGAGATTTTAGGGCCGTATACGCCGGACGGGCAGAGCCTTTCCGAAGACACGGAATTCATATCCGATCTAGGCCTCGATTCGATGAAGGTCATGCAGCTCCTGCTCGATACCGAAGAACGGTTCGATGTTTCCATTCCTTTGAACATCATCCCGGACGTGCGGACCGTTGGGCATTTCGCCCGGTGCGTCCAACAACTCGTTGACCGAACGTAATGGCTCTCCTTGACAAATTCCGGCAACTTGCCGACGCCCGTAAGGCGCTGGCGCGATTGGGCGAGGACCCTTTCCGGGCGACGATTGAACGGATCCTGTCGCCCACTGAGGCCATTGTGAACGGCCGTCCAATGATCCTCGCGGGAACGAACAACTATCTTGGTCTCACCTTAGATACTCAGTGTATAGAAGCGGCGGTCCGAGCCGTGCGAGAAGAAGGAACGGGAACTACCGGATCCAGAATGGCTAACGGCAGCTATAGCGGGCACGTTGCGTTAGAGAAGGATCTGGCGGACTTTTACGGGCGCCGGTGGTGTGTCGTGTTCTCAACCGGGTACGTTGCCAATCTGGGCCTTATTTCGGCGCTCACCGGGCCGGGAGATGTGATCCTTATCGATGCCGATTGCCATGCAAGCATTTATGACGGCTGCCGGATGAGCGGGGCAGAAGTCATTCGGTTCCGCCACAACGATGTCGGTGATCTCGACAAGCGACTGAGACGTTTTGCGGGGCGTCGTGCCAACGCGCTGATCGTCGTGGAAGGCATCTATAGCACGCTAGGAGATCGAGCGGCGCTGGCGGAAGTCGCGGCGGTAAAACAAGAGCATGGCGCTTGTTTGCTTGTAGACGAAGCCCATTCGCTTGGAGTGCTGGGGGAGCGGGGCCGCGGACTTTCGGAGGAGAGTGATGTCGAAAGCAGCGTCGATTTTATCGTCGGCACGTTCAGCAAAAGCCTGGGAGCCACCGGCGGATTTTGTGTCTCGGATCATCACGAGGCGGAGCTTATCCGATATGGGAGCCGCCCGTATATTTTCACCGCATCTCCCTCCCCGGCGGTGGTTGCGTCGACCAGAGCCGCTTTAAACAGGCTCCGAATCGAGCCTGAACTGCGTGTTCTGCTGTGGAACAATGCCCGGCGATTGTATCAATCATTGCAGGAGATGGGATTCAGACTGGGTCCCGAGGTTAGTCCGATTGTCGCAGTCCGGTTCGAGCAGCGCGAAGAAGCAATCGGCTTGTGGAACGCCCTCCTGGATCAAGGAGTATATGTCAACATGATTTTGCCGCCGGCTGCCCCCGACGGCGGCAGCCTGCTCCGGTGTAGCGCGACTGCGGCGCACACGCCGGACCAGATCGATCAAATCTGCAGAGCATTTGCTACCGCGAGGGCATTAACTTGAGCTGACTACCCAGCCGCGACGGCATTGATGACTTACCGGACATCAGGGTTCCGAATCTGCGATGTTCTCTTCGGACGACATGCGGTAGAATATTAAAGAAGCATGCGGTTTTTGATTACGATTGCCCGGATGTATCCCGGACGGAGCGCGCTCACGCTGGTCTCGCTGTTATTTGCCGGCGCCGCCGAGGGACTCAGCCTGCTCTTCCTGCTTCCATTGCTCAACCTCGTAACCGGCGACGACGCCCGAGTTGCCGGCAATGGGTTATCGGGGCTGGGACACATGTTGACGGAAGCGCTCTCAACAATTGGCGTAACGCCGACAGCCGGCGCGTTGTTGGTCGTCATCGTCGTCTGTCTTTCACTCAAGGCGGTATTTTTGCTCCTGGCGAACCTCCAGGTCGGCTACACCGTTGCCCATGTCGCGACCGACTTGCGACTCTCCCTGCTTCGCTCCCTCCTGGCTGCCCGGTGGGAGTTCTACGTGCGCCAACCTGTGGGCAGCCTGACCAATGCCATCGGAACCGAGGCGATCCGGGCGTCAGTGGCGTATGTTCAAGGCGCCAAGACTCTGGTAGTTCTCATTCAAACTATTGTCTTCGCGGGCGTGGCCTTTTTTGTTACATGGCAGGGCGCCCTGCTATCCCTTGCGGGGGGAGGGATGGTCCTCTATGGGCTGCGCCGGCTCGTCCGTATGGCGCATCATGCCGGCATGCGCCAGACTCAACTGCTCAAGTCTCTCTTGACCCGTTTGGCCGACAGCCTTCAATCGGTCAAACCTCTGAAAGCGATGGCCCGTGAAGAACTGGTCGGCTCTCTTCTCGGATCAGAAAATAAGCGCTTGAATCGCGCGCTGCGTCGGAATGTGATCAGCACGGAGGCTCTGAGCGCGGCTCAGGATCTTACGATGGGGCTGATCATCACCTCCGGTTTGTACGTCGCCCTGATTCAGTGGAAGCTGCCGTTCAACGCCGTGCTCGTCATGATTCTGGTTCTTGCGCGCTCGATTGCATCTCTGGGAAAGACCCAGCGGCAGTATCAAAAGATGAGGTCCGATGAAAGCGCCTTCTGGTCGTTGCAGGCGGTCATTGAGGAGGCCAGGCGCGCCCGCGAAACGAATCCTGAAGGAACCTCTCCCCGCCTTGAGAACTCGGTTCGCCTGAACAATGTCAGTTTCAGCTATGGAAAAATATCTGTGCTTAGGAATGCGTCGCTGACCGTCCCGGCGGGTTCATTCACTGCCATTATGGGGCCGTCGGGGGCAGGGAAAACCACGATCGCCGATCTGTTTATCGGCCTGCTCCGTCCACAGCAAGGCGAAATTCTGATTGACAACGTGCCATTGGAGCAGGTTGACCTCAGGCAGTGGCGCCGGATGATCGGCTACGTGCCGCAGGAACCTTTCCTGCTGCACGATACGGTCCTGTGGAACGTGACGCTTGGCGATCCGGAAGTGAACGAGGCCGACGTCAAAGCCGCGCTACGCGCCGCCGGAGCATGGGAATTCGTAGCCGAACTGCCGCAGCAGATACACAGCTCGGTTGCGGAACGCGGTACGGCGCTCTCAGGCGGCCAGCGACAGCGTATCGCTATCGCGAGGGCCTTGGCGCGCCGCCCCAAGCTGCTGATCCTCGATGAGGTCACAAGCTCGCTCGACCCGCAGACCGAGGCGGAAATTTGCCGAACCTTGCAAGGGCTTCGAGGTCGGCTAACCATCTTGGCCATCTCCCACCAGCCCGCCGTGGTCGGAGTCGCCGATAGAATTTACCGGATACAGAACGGCGAGGCTATCCTAGTCCGCGATGGCCGTAATTTGGATCTCCTCTCCGGCCAGTTACAGAATGAGCCCAAGTTTGCCTAGCGATGAAGTAAAGAAAATCCGAAATCCGAATGTCGAAATCCGAAACAAACGATGGGACAACAAATTCCCAAACATCAAAATCATCTAAACATCGAAGATTGTTCGTTTGGAATTTTTCTCCTTTTGGTCATTTGAATTTGTTTCGAATTTCGGATTTCGAGCTTCGGATTTCAATTTAAGACTTGGCCGATCGAGGCGCGCCGTTGTTTTTAACAAGGGCCTGGATCGTGCCGTTCAAAATCGGGGATGGTATTTTTCCTCATGGTTTGTTAGCAAAGAAAAGTTTTTCACCATACCCTTGAAGAAGAGCGGGAAGGCAGTGAATATTGCCGTGAGCGTTGGCGACGCGCTCGGTCCGCCGAGCGAAGCCCCTGCGCGGGTGCGGGTTTGGGTGCTCCTCGGCGACGGCGCCGGCGACAACGCGCAACTATTGCGGCTCGCCGAAGCGCTAGGCTGGCCCTTCGAAGCGAAGCGCATTCGCTACAACCGGCTCAATCGGTGCCCGAACCTGCTGCTAGGTGCCTCGAAGCTCACCGTGGATACTCGGCGCTCCGATCCATTGGCGCCACCGTGGCCGGACCTGGTGATCGGCGCCTCGCGCCGCGCTGCGCCGCTGGCGCGCTGGATCAAGAAGCAATCGGGCGGGCGGAGCCGGTTGGTGCATCTGCTGCACGCTCAGGCGCCCTTGCATTATTTCGATTTGGTCGTGACCACGCCGCAATACCGCCTGCCTGAGCGGTCCAACGTCTTGCGCAACCTGTTACCTTTGAACGCCGCGCAGCCGGAAGTTCTGCTGTCGTCCGTGGCGCAATGGCGCAGGCGGCTGGAGCATCTGCCGCGACCTTGGATCGCGGTGCTGGTAGGAGGCAATAGCTCCAGCTACCGACTGGACCCGTCCACGGCGAGAGAGCTCGGGCAGTTCACCAGCCGCACGGCGCGTGAAACCGGCGGGAGCCTTCTTATCAGCACGAGCCCGCGCACCCCGCCGGATGCCGCTGATGCGCTGTTGGCGGCCGTACAAGGCCCTGCCTACGTCTACCGGTGGCAGCCCACGAACAAGGACGAAAATGCGTATCTCGCCTATCTCGCGCTCGCCGACCGGTTCATCGTCACCGCCGATAGCGCGTCAATGCTCGCGGAAGCCTGCTCCACCGGTCGTCCGGTCGAGTTGTTCGATTGGACGCCCCGCAGACAACCCAAGCGGCTGTTTCGGGCGTTTCCTGGATCCCAACGGCTTGAAGAGGCATTAATCTACTGGGGCATCATCAAACCGAAACGCGATTTTCAGGCGCTCCATCGCGAATTGATGAAACGTGGACTGCTGGGCTCTCCCGGTCAGAAGGAATCGCTGCAACCCGCAAAGCCGGATGACCTTGCGCGCACTGTGACCAGAATACGTCGGCTCATGGGCGAAGGGGGCAACGAGCGGCCGAATTCCTTTTACACCTTCTTGTCACCGTCAACAGACCGTGATTCATGAGTTACCTCGATTACGAAAAGCTCGAAACCATCGACCCGGCGCAGTTCCAGCAAGCCAAACCCTATCCATGGCTCAACCCCGTTGGAGTGCTGACCGAAAGCGGCTACCAGCGGCTGTTGGCGAACCTGCCCGATATCTCCCTGTTCGAGCCGATGTTCGGCATCAAGCGCTCTCATGGCCAGCAGCCGCACGACCGCTACGTTCTGGAGTACCGTGATAAGCTTGCCCTGCAGCCGTGCTGGCGCGAGTTCGTCGCCGAACTTCGGGGCGAGCGTTACGGCCAGTTCCTGCGGCGTCTGTTCGGCCGAGGCGGAATCCAGCTCAACTTTCACTGGCATTACGCGCCGCCGGGTTGTTCTGTGTCGCCCCATTGCGACGCCAAACGAAAACTCGGCTCCCACATCTTCTATTTCAACACGGCCGAGGACTGGGACCCGGCGTGGGGCGGCGAAACCTTGATCTTGGACGACGGCGGGCGCTTCAACCAAAGGTCCGCGCCCGACTTCGAAGCATTCGAACGAATAATCGCGAGCGAAAATCTGGGCAATCATAGCCTACTCTTCCAGCGCCAGGGCAACTCCTGGCACGGCGTGCGCGAAATCCGCTGCCCGCAAGGGCAGTACCGCAAGATCTTTATCGTAGTCATCAACGACCGGCTACGGCGAATGGTGCAGCGCGCCCGATCATTCCTGAAAGGCAAAGAGTTTCGTGACTACTAATACGGCGCCAAGCCCTGATATCGAATCCTATCGAGGCCGGGTCGGACCGAAGCGCCGTCATCGCGATCTAAAGTGCCGCGAGTGCTAGCGCCTCCGACACCAGCTTTGGCGCCTGTCAATCGCTTTTTTTAGGATTATAGCGTGGCAAGAAGCCGAGATAATCTCGTCGAGCTTATCACGCCGTATGGTGGGGAGCTCGTCAATCTGCTTGTCGCCGCTGAAGAACGCAGAGAATTAATCGAGTGTGCGAATAAGCTGCCCTCCTTACAACTATCTCCCCGTTCCGTGTGCGATCTGGAGCTTTTATCTGTTGGCGCGTTCTCTCCATTGGATCGCTTCATGGGCAAGGCTGATTACACCCGGGTTCTTCGGGAGATGCGTCTAGCCAACGGTACTTTGTTTCCCGTCCCGATTACTCTCCCGGTGGAACCCGCTCACTGCATCCAAGAAAGAAAAAACGTTGCGCTTCGGAGTCCCAAAAATGAGCTATTGGCTATTATGACTGTAGAGGAGGTGTTTGATTGGAACCTTCCCGAAGAAGCGGGCCTGGTTTTGGGAACCACAGACGTCCGTCATCCATTAGTCGCCGAGATGGCTTCCTGGGGAAAGACGTGCGTTTCTGGGCCGCTAAACGTCATTAATCTCCCTAAGCATTACGATTTTGTAGATCTTCGCAAAACACCGTCTGAGGTGCGTTCCGCAATGCGTACCCTTGACCACACCAATGTCGTTGCGTTTCAGACCCGAAACCCCATCCACCGAGCCCATGAAGAACTGACCAAGCGGGCCGCCGCGCAGGTGAGAAGCGCTCTGCTGATCCATCCCGTCGTGGGCATGACCAAGCCTGGGGATGTCGACCATTACACGCGCGTCCGTGCCTACAAAGCCTTGGTCGAACGCTACTACGATAAAAAGAGGACGCTGCTGAGCCTATTGCCGCTGGCCATGCGGATGGCGGGCCCCCGCGAAGCTGTTTGGCATGCAATCATTCGGCGCAATTATGGCGCAAACCATTTTATCGTGGGTAGAGATCATGCGGGTCCCGGCGTTGATTCTTCGGGCCGCTCGTTCTATGGGCCGTACGACGCGCAGAATTTGCTCCAGGAATTTGAGCCCGAGGTTGGGGTGAAGATGATCCCTTTTCAAGAAATCGTCTATTTGCCTGATGAGGCGCGATTCGAAGAGCGCTACCGGGTGCCGCGTGGAATTCGAGTCGCAACGCTTTCCGGAACTCAAGTCCGCGAGGACTATCTAAGCAAGGGAGCGACATTGCCGGACTGGTTCACGCGCCCGGAAACTGCCGCGATCCTCTCGAAAATTTCTCGGCCTCTCCATCAACAGGGATTTTGCCTCTGGTTTACCGGGCTTAGCGGCGCAGGCAAGTCCACCATAGCGGAAATCATTGCGATCTTGCTAATGGAACATGGCAGACAGGTCACCGTGCTTGATGGGGATGTCGTCCGGACTCATCTATCGAAGGGGTTGGGATTCAGTAAGGAAGACCGGGATACGAACATTCTTCGGATCGGCTTTGTGGCCTCCGAGATCGTCCGCCACCATGGTGCGGTCATCTGCGCGGCGGTGAGCCCTTACCGGGCGGCGCGCAACGAATGTCGCACTATGGTCGGCACAGATCACTTTATTGAAATCTACGTGGACACTCCGCTCGAGGTTTGCGAACAGCGCGATACCAAGGGTATGTATGCCAAGGCACGGCGTGGAGAGATCAAGGGTTTTACCGGGATAGATGATCCCTACGAGGAGCCGCTCAATCCCGAGATTCGATTGAACACGAGCGGCGCTGGTCCCGAGGCCAGCGCGCATCAAATCATAGAATACTTAATCGACCGTGGTTTCCTGCAGTCCAGCGACCTCTATTAACAAAAATTTAGCTCTCGAGCTTCCGTGTAAACCCCGTACCACGGACTTACGTCCGTGACTTTGGGGCCTTGCCCTTCGGGATTTTCGGAACATTCACCCCGTTCCAACCGCGCTGGAAAGCGACCCCATCGTTTCCTCGTGGCAGAGTTGAAACGGGGTTCATCCCCGCACTTACGTACCGGGCGTTCTGTGATACGGGGTAAACCAGGATGGAAATTACACCGCGGAGGCGCCTTTGGGGCTATATTCTGGCATTTGCACTGCGCCACAATCGCATCGGATCATCACCGCTCTTTTCCGCGAGGCGGGCGCCGCGCAGGAGATCGCGGAGCGCAGAAAAAAATCCCGGACAGCAGGTCCTCCGGTAGGGCGCGTCTTCGGGAAGCGCGTTCATGAGTCGCCGATGGGCCTCTCCGAGGGCGTGATAGGGCAGTGACGGGAAGAGATGATGCAGGCCATGATAGCGTAACCCCACCGGAAACAGCAGCAGCGTGACCAATGAGCTGCGAACGATGTTAATCGATTCCTCAACTTGCTCTGCAAAAGTCATTTCGCTTCCCATATTCGCGTAGCGGTGCGCCGCCAGATTCCGAACCCAATTCAGCGCGAGCGAATAGGTCGACAAGCAATAGAAAAGTCCGACCATGGTCCAGGTAAGTAATCCCTTTAGAACCAAAATAAGAATCACGGCCAACCACAGGAAGCAGACCACGTCCAGTGCCATCCAGAGGCGCTGAGGTTCCGTAGGCGGGATGGCGCGGCGGTAGTATGGGTTGATTGCATACGAAGACCACCGCTCGAGCAGCCATCGCCTGAGGCAGGGATGGAGAAAAGACAGCGGTACCAGGACCAGGAAGCGGAAGACTGACAGGAGAGGCAGAACAGGAACCTGCGCAAGATACAACACAGTTTCTCGGCTAGGCGCCGATGCCAAGGGCAGATATTCTCCATCAGCCGGAGTTCCATGCTTGCGCGGATTGTGGTGATCAAGATGATTGCTGTAAAGGAGTGAATGCATGAGCAAAGGCACCCCGCAAACAACATTCCAGGCAACGCGAAAGCCTACCATGGTCCGCCCCGACATGTGAACAATCTCATGGATGAAGGTCCCCACCCGGAAAAGGGCAGCTCCGGACACTAAAAATGTGGTGACCTGAATCAGCGAAAAGGGCGGCGCCATCATATACATAGCAGCAAACCCATAGGCGACGGATATCGTGATCAAGAAGTCAATCCAATAAAGCAAGGGTTTAGGCACGAAAAGATCCTGAATAAGCTCCTTCGTCTCCCGGAGTGAAAAAGTCCGGGACGCCGACTGAGTGGCAGGCGATCGGCCGCGTTTGAGATTGGTTGGTGAATTCACCTGGACGCTATTTCCTATTGCATTCAGAATGTTCAAACGCTTACCCCTAAGACTAGAATATCATGCTGCACGCCTTAAAAAATTCAAAGCAGAAATTATAGGCACGGGTGGTTATGTGTACTACATTCACGCGTCCATAGTCAAAGTTCGGGGGATCAATGGATGACCCGCTACGAGGCTGCGGCTTCATCACAGCCGCCGATACAGCCAAACCGCAATACCAAGCATCACTGCCACGGGGCTCAGAGTTGTCAGCGGCGCAGGCAGATGAAGCAGGGATCCGAGCTGGATCATAATTTGACTGCCGAAATGAAAAGTGGCACCGATTAAGCCTCCGTGCAGCATGCGTTTACCGGCGCTTACCTGGCGAATCGGGCCGAGCACGTACGGAATGGCCAGAATCACCATCGCCATCGCCGACAGCGGCATACTAATACGTTGCCAGAGTGTAAGTTCAGGGCGTTCGGCGGCAAGACCGGCCTGTTTGAGGTATTGTACGTATCCGTACAACTCCGAAGGCGAAAGCTTCTCCACCGGCAAGACGATTTTAGTGATTTGGTCCGGCGTAAACGGGGAGTCCCAGGGTAACCGAGCAAAATGCTCAGTCAAGATCTTGTTTTCCGAAATGATTTGCTGACGCACGTCGTGCAGCACCCACCGCTTTGAGTCCTGAATAACGGCCTGCTTCGCCCATGCCACGACACGAAGCCGTCCGTTGTCGTCGAACTGATAAATTTCGATTTCGGAGGGGATTCGACCATAAAGCACATGGCGTACATGCACCACACGCTGGCCATTGCGCGACCAGAATCCCCTCCGGGTGCTCATGGATTCCACGCCGGAAATCGCCTGAGTGCGGCGCTCAAAAGCCAATTGGTCCAACTTCGGAGCCACGAACTCCTGCAAGCCCATAACCGCGAGCATCAATAGGAGCCCGGTTTTCAGCACCGACCAAGAGATGCGCGCCCGGGAGACGCCGAGGGCTTGCATGGCGGTAAGCTCTTGGCCGGCCGCTAATTCTCCCAAACCGACAATCGCCCCCAAGAGGGCCATCGCTGGTGACAGCTCAGCCATCCATCCCGGCAACGTCAACAGGACATACAACGCCGCATCGGAAATCTCGTACGTCCCCTTGCCCACATCGTCCAGTTCGTGTACGAGTGCGATCAGGCTGAACCCGGAAGCGAGGATCACCATGATCAGTGCGTAGCCTCTCAAAACCCTTCTCGCGATGTGCCGATCAAGTAGACGCATGGATCGTCGCTAGCCCCGAGATACGGGCGTTGTGGCCCTTTGCTGCGCTGGCCCGGGCCAGTTCCAAATCAGTCCGACAATCAGGAGAGCAAGCAGGAGATGCGGCCACCACAGCCCTGGGATCGACTTCACGACGTCTTGTTCCACCCAGGTTTTGGCGACGAGCTGCAGGTTGTAAAACGCCGCAAAAGTCAGAGCCGACATGAACAACTTGGCGTATTTGCCTTCGCGCGGCCTTGCGCGGCTGAGCGGAAACCCAAGCAACCCCAAGAGAAAAGCGGAGACCGGCGTTGACAGGCGCCACTGCAGCTCTGCGATATCGGGGGACGCGAGCGAACGCGCCAGCTGCCAGGTGGGCGCTGCTTTGCGTTTATAGCCGATCGGCGCATCATTGGGATTATCCAGCTTGACGAGAAGCTCTGCGCTGACCGTCTGCAACATGCCATCCTGACTCGGTGAAAGGTCGTAGGAGCGCGCCCGAATACACGCTAAAAATCCCGCGGCACGCGGGTCGTCGGCCGGCTGATGAAAGGCTTCGTCCGCCGACACGATGGTTACAGTGTCGCCCGAAATCGTTTTAATAAAGACCCGCTGCATACGGCGGGAGTCCGGATCAATAGCTTGAAAAAACAGGACGCGATCTCCGGACGCGCTTTCATAGAAATGCCCCGGTTTCATGTCGGCGAAGTTGAACTCGGCGACGGCTTGATGCTCAAGCCAATAGCGCAAACCGTTTGCCCAAGGACGCACGTACAACGTAAGGCAAGCCACAAGAACCGCGACCAGCAGCGATACCAGGGCCACGACGCGGAAAATCCGCATGGGACTTATGCCGCAGGCAAAAAACGCCGTCATTTCGGAATCCGTATGGAGCCGGCCCAGACCGACGACGACCGAGATGTGGAAGCTAATGGGCAGGAGGATCTCCAAGGCGGTGGCCGAGTTGAGCAGGACCAGCGGGAGGACAGCACCGGCCGGCAGCAAACCGCTGGCAACCCGGTCCAAGTAACGGATGGCCGTAAAGTTGGCGAAAAGAAATAAGAGAGCGGGGCAGAAAATCAGCAGGGGCTTGGATATATCTCCCGCGACGTATCGGTCGAGGGTCGACATGAAAGTACTGAGGAACGTCGCGCTGGCTTTTGGCTGTGCTGACTTTCCATAGTCCCGTGATCTTGGCCCGGCCGCTCCGGAATGTCGCTTGGTGCGTGCCAGTAATTCAATCACGGTGATCGGTGCACAGAAATGCTTATTCTATCTTGCTTGCTTTCGATGCGATTACGCGCGAGTACAGCTGAATATAACGCTAACGTCCGGCCTTGCGCAATCATGGCTCAAGCCGGGGTGGGGTCGGCGGGTTGTCCGAGAAAAGCAAGCACCACTATGCATATTGAAAACACGAGG
Organism: Binatia bacterium; assembly: GCA_036555515.1. Classification (GTDB taxonomy): domain Bacteria; phylum Desulfobacterota; class Binatia; order UBA9968; family UBA9968; genus DATACQ01. The sequence continues at coordinate 378 of DATBLC010000134.1, read as the reverse complement.
GTCGGAAGAAACGTTCGGGTCGGTCCGCGACCTCAAGGAATCTCCCGCTCAAATCCCGCAATGCATCTGTTTTCTCCCCCTCAACGGTTGATTCTTCTTGATTCCGTCGTGGTTTTCTCTTATTACCTAGACAATTCTATCCACCCTATCGCGCCACCTGCCACAGAGGCAAGGGAAGTGCTCATGCCAAATGGAATAACACGATGCCGATCAGTCTAAGCTCGTTATGAAAGCGATCGTCCTGAACGCAGGCTATGGGCGTCGTTTGCGACCCACCACCGACGAGCTTCCCAAATGCCTTCTGCCGGTAGACGCAGACCATCCGGTGCTTGAGGTGCAATTGCGTACCCTCGCGCGATGCGGGATTCGACACGTCAC
>DATBLC010000133.1:0-17968 GCA_036555515.1 Binatia bacterium | reverse complement strand
AGCCATCATACGACTCCAAGGCGATCCGGATTTGCGCGCCAGACTCGTAAAAAACGCGTTTGTTTATGTGAAAGAAAAATACCCTTGGGGGAAAATAGCTGGCGAGTTCGAAACGCTTTATCGTAGGGTTCTCTGTCCCCGGCCGGTCTGAAAACCGTACCGAAACAAGACGGCACGCCATCGGAATCCTTGCCGCGTGCGGCAGGCTTCAATCGTCCGGCCGTTCAATCCAGGTTTTCGGCGTGGCGTGTTGCCGTTCCATTCTCAGTGCGGCGATTTGTTCCGAGACCAAACCAAGCATAAAAATTATCACCGCAGTCGTCCACATAAAAACCGACATATTTGTCAACCGGCCCTGACTTAAATAGGTGTAAAGATAATTGGTCAGACCGGCCAGGAAAAAGAAAAAGCTCACGGGGAGAAACACGCGAAATGGCGAAAACAAGGTCGCGATCTTGGTAATGATCAGTAAGAAGCGGACACCGTCCGTGACGAGACTGATTTTACTCTGACCGGTCCGGTAAAGCGTCTGGATCGGCAAGTACTTCAGCGTCAAACCGGACCGCAAGAAAGCCAGCGTCAGCGTCGTCGGATATGAAAACGTGTTGGGCAGCAAATCGATGAAACGCAACGCGTCGAGCCGTTCGAGAACGCGAAAACCCGATGTCAAATCTTTGACGGGAAATTGTGTGACGTAAGTGGCCAGAAGGTTGTAAATCAAGTTGGCGACGTTGCGGTGAAAACGCGTATTGGAACCCTTCGATCGCGCGCCCACGACCATATGGAAGTTTTCCGCTTCCTTTAGAAGTTTAGGGATGTCTTCCGGTTTGTGCTGTCCGTCTCCATCCATAAAGACAAGAAACTTGCCCCGCGCCGCCCGAATGCCGCTCTTGATCGCGGCGCCATTGCCGACGTTATAGGGGTGGCGAACGACAGTCGCTCCGGCTTGCGCGGCCACGATGGGGCTGTCGTCCGTAGAACCGTCGTCGACAACAATAATTTCTGCGCGGGGGAGCCTGAGATCGTTGATTTTCGCCAACAATTTCCCCAAATTCGCCGCTTCGTTGAAAACAGGAATGACGATGGAGGTGTAATAACGTTCAGCCATGCAATTGGTATAGAGCGTATCCCCGCTCCTGAAAGCTCAGCGAAAGCCGGCTTGTGGCGAATTCGTTCCACAGATTAATCTTGGCCGGCGGAAAGTTGTTAAGCAAATAACGCGCCAGCAGGTCCGTTCGGACCATCAGGTGAGTAATTCCTTTGTGTCTTAGCGCACTCTCGACTTCGGCGGGTCCTCGCGCTGATTGGATAGCGGCCCTGAGAAGTTCCGGCAAATCGCCGCTATCATGGAAATACTCCCGCTCGCAATAATAACCCCTTCTCCCGATAAACAGAAGATAAATTTTCGAATGGGGAGACAAGTGGCGGTTGATAAATTCGAACGTCGCGTATTCAGGAAGCATGCGCGTAAGATAGTCTGCGCGGCTTTCGTTGCCGAGCAAATGAGGGATCGGCTCCACCTCGCGGAAATAACGATACAGATATAGTCCGTGAAAACCAGCGAAGAGCAAAAGCCCCAAGATTAAATAAGCCGGCAGTTTGATGCGCAGGTAAACGTTAAACACACCGTAAACGAATAGCGCCACCAACGGCGGCACGATGAGCAGAATGTACCGAATACGCATGTCGACAAGAAATAATGCATAAAGCAAAAAGAAAATCGCGAAGGCGAACAAGAAATTTTTGTCCTCGCGCCACTTGCCTTTGAAGGCCCACGGCAAAAGCAGGATAAGTATCGGACTCAGCATACCATCGAAGTATTGCGGGTTATCGTCTTTTCCGGCAAAGAAAATTCGCAGCGGGAGCGCAGCGATTTGCCACCAGGTCTCACCGTAAAGCAGCTCGCGTTTGGCAAATACACCGACGCTGACATGAAACCCTGCCCCGCCTCCGCCGCCACCTCGCGTCGAAAACAAGCCGCCCAGCAGCGGAAAGAACGGATTTCCAGTTTGATACCAGTTTTTTGCCAACCACGGCAAAAACGGCAGCGCGCTGGCGACGCCGAATAAGGCGAGATCTGAGGCGATTTTTCTAAATCCCCGGTTCGGTTCCGCGGCGAGCTGCCAAGCGAAAAGTAGACCGAGCAACAGCAACGCCACCAGACCATTGGGCTTGGTGGCGACCGCGAAACCGGCGGAAAGTCCGGCCAGCACGAGCCACGAGCCATTTGTTTTTTCTTCGCGCCAGCGAAGCAGACAGAGGAGCGCTGCGGTCGTAAAAAAAGTGATGCCGAGATCAACGTAGGCCCAGTGGCTCAACCGCAGCACGGAAGGAATCGAGATCCAGAACAAGAAGCCCAGAAGTCCGTAAACGCTGTTCATTCGGCGGGACAGGTATGCGTAGAGCAGCAAGCCGGTTAGATAGCCGAAGAGCGCATGAACAATTTTCGGCACGGAATCGTAGCCCCAGACAACCCACGGCGTGTAGAGCATGTCGAGCAACATGGGGTAGTAAGAGTAAGGCGCCATTGGGACTTCGATGATTCGTCCCGACCGCGCGTACAGGCGCGGGATGCTGAGATGATGCGTCAGTTCATCCCGCGCCGTTGGCGGCACCAGTGAGAGGACTGTTTCGACTATTATGATAATGAGAACCGCCAGCCAGAGGAGCCGGCCGATCCACGGGGTTTCGCCAAACGCGCGCAATAATTCGCGAACGAAGAAAAGAAACGTAGCAACGAGGGCGGCAGCAACCAGCAGGTTTGGCAGCGGGTTTGCCACGTAACCCGCAATCCCGGCAAAGAAACATAGAGTTCCGGCGACGCCAAGCAGAACACCGGTCACACTTGTGCGCCATAGCAGAAGCGAGAAACGCTCCTCAGCCGCTCTCATTCGTTGCCCGTCGGGTTTCACTTATCAATCGCGCTATCAACAGCACATTTTACTGTCTATTGATGGATTAGCGCAATCATTCGTGGCCGCCCGATGACTTCTACTTATGAACTTCTTATCCGGTCAATGGCAAAGACGCGTATCTTTCCAGGGACAAAACGGGCTGAGTTTTCTTCAGTCTGCTTTTTCGATGAGCGCAACCACGGCGCTGAACTTGACGAAATCACCTTCCTGCGCCTTGATCTCTTTCAGCACACCGTCATCCGGCGCTTCGATCTCGACGTTGACCTTATCGGTCTCAACTTCGAGCAAACCCTCGCCTTTTTTCACCCCGGCTCCCGGCGCCTTGAGCCAACGAAGTATTTTGACTTCATCGCTTTCGTCGCTCGACCCCCAGGCGCGGGACAGTCACTTCTTTCGTCATCGCGGGGCGCCCTAGAGCGACCTTGCCTCAAAGCTATCGGCGAGAGATTTGAGGTTCAAGGTCTGGCGCATGTTTTCCATGAAAGCGTGCACGTTTTTGTATACAGCGGGGATGTCATATTGCGCCGTGGTGTAAAGATAATGGAGCTGAGAGAAAATCGAAATATCGGCGAGGGTCATGCGCTCGAAAATAAACTTTTTGCCGGTGTAAGTCTGCTCCAAGGTGCTGAAATGTGCGGCCCATTGTTCCTCGGCTTTCTTGCGCGCTTCTGGAGTGTCGGCACGGCGGATCGCGTGGTTGGCGTGGATCAAAACTTCGTCTGACCAGTCTTCCAGGGCCAGGCAAAGCCCTTTGTTGGCCGCGCCTTCGGGGTAAATGCTGTTCGCCGGATAATCTTTTTCAAGCAAGGCCGATATAATCGTCGAGTCAATGACGCACTTGCCGTTATAGTCCATGGACGGCACTTTTCTTTGCCCGGTATATTCGATCAGCGATTTACGCTCGTCCTTGCGTACATCGACGATGTCATAGGGTACTTTTTTCATCGCAAAAACGATCCGCACCTTCTCGCAAAACATCGACGTCTGAGACTGAAACAGCTTTATTGCCATGCTCTATTCCTCCTTCGATCCTTTTATCTCAGTGATTGGGAACCGGTCGAAAACCTGCGATTACCGAACCAGTAAATATCCCATGCACCAAATTTACTGAATTCTCAACCGCTCCCGGTCTCGTTGTTGACCTCGATGGAGAACCTGAGTATTCTTTTCTCCACGCCAAGAGGGCGGTTATGCGAATGGCGGCCGCCAACGAACCAGCAGGCCGATCAATAACCGATCGCCGTAAGGAAGTTTCATGGCAAAATATTTGCAGTGCAGCGAGTGCGGCAAACTGGCTTTTTACTACGACGATTACGTCGGCACAGAAAAACCCTTCTATAAGCGCTTCATGCGCTATCCCGAGGGCGAAACCAAGCACGAACCGCCCCGCTGTTTTAGCTGCGGCGGCGTCCCGCGCCTGATCCACGAAAATATCAAAGAAGAAAAAGCCGCGGCCAAGCATTGAGCTATCACGTAACCCGCGGCAGCCGCGGGAATTGGACGCGGCGCAATTAAAGCATCAGGCGCGTTTTCTTCTCATCACATAGAAAAACAAAATCCCATAGGCGATCAGTAAGGCCCCGTAATTCGCGGCCATAAACTCGCGACTCGCCCACGGAATACCCTCGACGAACGGCGTCGCCAGCGGCCAGAGAAATGGTGTCGGGAAATAGTTCGTGGCGTGGGTGGGAATATCGCAGACGATGTGCAGCGCCCAGGGAACCACGAGCCAGGGCGGTCGCCTGAGCCACCGCCAGAGCAACACGACTACGGCTGCGCAAACAATCAAGCTGTGGGTAACGTTGTAAGCGTGAAATACATACGCAGGTAAAATTGACAGCGCCGGCGGGCCCGAGATCTCGCCGGCCAAGCGGCTGACGATCCAACCCGGCCGCGTGATATGAAAAACCCCGAAGGATAGCAGGTCCGGCGCCATCCCCACGAGAATTCCCAACCAGAACTGTTTCTTGCCGCGGGCGGATAACGCGGCGCCGCCCCAAAGTCCGTGGGCCACTACGTCCATGAACCAATCATCGCTATTGCAGTGCGCGGGCTTCAGCGTCCGGCGGCGACTGCCTTTACATGCTCTTGCACGACTTCCGCCGGACACAAGCGGAGAAACCATCTGAGCCCGAGCAGGATCACGACGAGATCGTCGATCTGTCCGAAACCGAGGAATACATCGGGCAGGAAGTCGGTGGGCAGGATCAAATAAGCCAAAATTCCCAACGGAACCAGCTTCGACCTTAGAGCAACGCGCGGATCACTTACCAATCGCGAGAATAGCTGCAGAAACCTCGGCAGATGATAAAGAAATTGGAGGAGCCGCTTAACGCCAAGCTGCCGGACTATTCCTGTCGGCGCCAGTCGCATGCTTCACCTTTCCGGTGGTACCATTGCGGCGGTGATTGTCAGCCACCCGCCGCTTCGGCGCGCCTCACTCACTGCTCTTGACCGCCTGTGAACTTGGCGCCCTGTCGAACAGACCCACGATGCCATGCCGCGCATCTTTTTTCAGCAGCACCATCCCTAGGGCAAGAGCGACGTAAAGAAAAGAATAATAGAACCGGAATTGTGGATCGGGAAAAAACAATTGCGTGGAAAACAGCACGAATATGACAATGGCTTCGCCAAGACTAAAGGACAGATTGGCCAAAATCGCGACGGCGAACAGAGATTGCGCGGCGGTCAAAAACATCTCTTCAATCTGGCGTTGATCCATTTCCATGGGACCCAATCGTCCCGCGGATATCGCGAAAACGACGGGCAGCATACCGATCAGCAATGTCCATTGATTGACTTTTGAGCTGAGCAACGCACCCATGCTCGTACCCGGTTGCGCCCTTAACGCAAATAGTATGGCAACGATAAACTCTGGCGACTCGGAGGCCAAGGGCGCCAGCCATTGAACCAAGATAAATTCTTCGATGCCATATCTGCGCCCCGTGGCCAAGAGACCCTCGGCAAAAGGTTCAGCAGCGATAAAAATAGTAAACCCTGAAAAGAGAAAAAATAACACGGTTACGACGCGGCGCGCCCCTTCTCCCCAATTTTCGATCATTGCCGGTGGACCTTCGAGCTCCGGTTCGATATGAGACGCCTTTGATGCGGCACGCATGTAAAAAGCAAAAATCCCGATGAATACGGCCGCATCGGTAAGATCGAGCCGCCCTTTGAACGGAATAACAAAAGAATAAACGGTCGCCAATCCAAGATAAAAGATTTCGATCTTATGCTCGGGCTCCAGCTGAATCGCTTTCCTGCCGGTTTTGAGCCAAAAGGTCAGCACTACGGCAGCCCACCCCACCCCGATTAATAGCCGGTTGGCGCCGGTCATATTGGCCATGGCAAACGCCGTGTACTTCGGATCCTTCCCGGCTTGCCATGCAAAATACATGTCCACGGCATATTCGGGCAAAACCGCAATGAGCGCTAGAAGCGCAATGGCTAAGGCTTGTGGTATGTCTTTCTGCGCGAGCTCAGCCGCCCACGAAAGCAGGAAAGCGGCGCCAAAAATCGCGATGCCGGAGCTTAACGCCATCCAATGCGGCGGCGGATGTCCGCCGGCGAGGTGAATCATAATCCATTGCAGACAAAGAATCGTTGATGCGCCGATCCAGAGCCAATTGCTCATCCGTTCCTCCAGGTGAGATCGAAGTTTTTGCGATTTATCCCCGTTCCTAATTTCACAGCCGTCGACCTATGTCAATGCCGCCACAATGGGCCATAAAAAAGGGCGGGTAATCTACCCGCCCCTTTTGCAATTGGTGGAGCCGATGGGAGTCGAACCCACGGCCTCTAGAGTGCGATTCTAGCGCTCTCCCAACTGAGCTACGGCCCCACAGCCTATGATCCGTTGGTCAAAGACTTCAGATACTCCGTTACCTTATCTTTTAGATCGGGTCTTTTCAACGCGTAGGCAACCGTGGCGCGAACGAAGCCGAACTTGTCGCCGATATCGTAGCGCTCGCCGGCAAACGCGCAACCAAACATTTTTCTCTGGCGCGCCAATTGGTCCAGCCCGTCCGTCAGTTGAATCTCGCCGCCCCGTCCCGGCGGTTGGTTTTTAAGTATCTCGAAAATTTCCGGGCGCAAAACGTACCGTCCGATAATTGCCATCCGCGACGGGGTTTCGCTTGAGACAGGTTTCTCTACCGTTGCTTCGATCTGATATACTCGGGGTTCGATTTCTTTGCCCTTGATGACACCGTATTGATGTACTTCCTCGAGGGGAACTTGCATCAAAGCGACTACCGATTCCTCCTTTCGATTGAAAAGATCCACCAGCTGCTTGATGCAAGGCACGTCGTTGTCCACCAGATCATCCGCCAACATTACGGCGAAGGGTTCTCCCCCCACCAGATCGCGCGCGCAGAGGACCGCGTGTCCCAAGCCTAACGGTATCTTCTGGCGCACCGAAACCACTTCGATCATTTCCGCGATCCTGCGCAAAGTCTTGACCATCTCGGTGTTGCCGCGGTCGGTTAGAATCTGTTCCAGCTCCGGGGCCTCGTCGAAATGGTCTTCGATGGCGTCCTTGCCCCGACCTGTGACGAAAATAATCTCCTCGATGCCCGCGTCCACCGCTTCCTGGACGACATATTGAATCGACGGTATGTCGACGATGGGCAATATCTCTTTAGGCACGGTTTTCGTCGCTGGCAGGAAGCGGGTTCCTAACCCGGCGACAGGAATGACGGCTTTTTTGACTTTCATGCGATTTAGATCGCTCGCTTTGCTTTTCTTTCTTGGACTTCCTGGCTTGATTTGCATTCGATACAGAAAGTAGTCACAGGACGGGCTTTAAGCCGTTCGATACCGATCGCTTCCCCGCACTTTTCACAGATGCCGAACTCTCCGTCGTCGAGCCGACGCAAAGCCTCTTGAATCTTGAAGATCAGTTTTCGTTCCCGGTCGCGAATGCGCAATTCGGAATTGCGATTTGATTCCATGGTTGCGCGGTCGCTCGGGTCCGGAAAGTTTTCGTCCTCATCCATGTTCTCCACGGTCTTACCTGCTTCGGAACGAAGCTCCTTAACCCGCTGGTTGAGAAGATTGCGAAAAAATTCGATGTCTTTTTGTTCCATGGACGGCTTGGCCTCCCGGTGCTGTATCGCCAAAGCTTAACACCACAAACTGTTCAAGTAAATCGTCGATCCTGGACCTACGTCCAAAAGGAAAAGAAATCGGCTCAATCGCCGAAAAGCGTGCTGCGTGGATGTTTGAGCACGAAGACTTCAGTGGACTTGGGCAATGCGCCGCGGCTCAACGTGAGCTGCGAGCCGCCGATTTTGCGAATGGGATAGTGTTCCTTGGCGAAGCCGGCAAACAATTCTCCCTGGTTCACGACATCGTAATGCATGGGAATCACAATGGGCGGTTTAACCTGCTCGATCACTTTGAGGATATCTTCGAATCCGAGGTTGGTCATGGCGTCGATGGGAATCATCATGACATCGACTCGCTGTAACACCTTTTCCTGCTCTGGCGTCAGTAAGTGGCCTATATTCCCCAGGTGCGCGATACACAAACTCCCCATTTCATAGATAAATATGGAATTGGCGACCCCTCCCCATCCTGCTCCCCTCTGGCTCGGAATGTTAACAATGGTAATGTCTTTGACGCTGGTACGGATGGGATTCCAAGTCTGGCGAAACGTGATGCCGCGGAGAATGACTGGGTTACCGGTAACGGCACCGGTATTGTTGTGCGTGAAATGATCGTTGCTGACCGTGACGGCGTCGGCTTGGATGCCCGGAGTCACGTTGAAATTGGGGTCGGCGACGACTTTAGTTTTGCTCCCGGAGTGAATCAAAAAGCTCGAATGGCCATACCATTGTATGAAGTAGTCGCCCAACGCCAGTCCTCTGCCCGGTCGAGCCTGAACCATCTGTCGCCCGCGGTCGAAGAGCCGGACCAACGACGGATTACACACTGCCTGGGCGATCTGCCGTAGCAAGAACAAGAATCCGCCCGCAAGTATTACGACAAACCCGCGCCGTTTCATCGCTCCTCCTCGATCACCAGTGCGGTGAAGCTGGAAATCATGGTCTCCGGATCTTTCCAAGCATTTTTTTTCAAGCCTGCCTTGCGGCAGATTTGCTCAAGGAAAGTCTGCATGTCCCAGCGATACTCCGCCGCCACCTGCGGCAAGAGCACGCCCCGTCGGCCGCGGCATGTGATGTGCAGCCCATGCTTGCCCACTTTGAGCGCCAGAGGATTTTCGACACGCTCGAGCGGCGAGAGGACGGAAATATCAATCTTAATTGCCGCAAGTTCCGCCGCGCGGACCGGCGCCATCCGGGGATCCCGCGAAGCCGCAGCTTCGGTCATCTCCACAACAGTCTCATACAAACTACGATCCGGCGTGCAACTGCCGATGCAGCCGCGCAACTCGTTGATTGCGTGGAGACTTACGAATGCGCCGTAATGCGTCGTTTTAAGGTGAGGGTCGCTAATCTCTTCGGCGCATCGGCCGGCGCCGCGCACGACGCCTTCGAGGGTCCGCCGCGACAGTTGGAGAAGCCGGCTCTGGGACTCCAGAGGGATAGCAATCTCGCTCATGACTTTCCCGTTACATCGCCGGCACTATAGCGCCACTAAGACGCCGATGGCAAGATGGGACGCGCCCGCTATCCTTAGCCGCACTGTTTGCAGTGCCCGAAAAACGCCAGCTGGTGCGAAGTCACGGTGAAGCCCTCGTCGGGCAGCCGGCTCAGTAACCTTCGTTCTCTGGAATCAAGAAGGACGTCGTAAACCTGCTCGCATTTTTCGCAAATGAAATGCTGGTGCGACCGCACGAGCGGATCGAAGTGCTGCGCGCGCCCCAGAGTCAACACCTGGAGTTTACCTTCACGGACAAGTTTTTGGAGATTGCGGTAGACGGTTGCCAAGCTGACGCTTGGTAGTTGGCGGCGGACCTTGAGAAAAATCTGATCCGCAGTGGGATGAGAAGTCTCATCCTTGACGGCCTGCCAAACCACTTGCAACTGTCTGGTATTTCTTCGCTGCTTTTCCAAAGGATGACGTCACTCTTGGAGATCCGCGAGCAAGGACTCGCGGGTCTCGGCTTCGAGCCGCACCCGGGCCTGATAATTGGGATGTTCGATCGAGAGCGTTGCTTCCGCCGAGCCCGCGAAAGCCGCGCGGTCATCGGCGGTAAAGGGAAATTTCACGTACTGCACGGCGCTGATTTTATCTTCCTTGCTCCGCCCTTCTTCAAAACGCGCTTGAATCTTCCGCGCTCCTACTTCGATAAACACCGCTTCGTCAACGCCCAAAAATTTCAGCAAGTCGTCGCGCAGGCGGCTCTGGTCTTCGATCTCTAAAAATAGCGTCGCGCTGAGTTCTCCAGGCTGGGGAATCAAACCGTTGTAGACTTCGATCTCTTCACGAATCTTGTCCAGATCGGTAATTTTTTCCGCCCGCATCATCTCCTGGATCTGAAAGATCACCGTGTCCCGATTCTCGAACACGAGAGAAACCTTGTCGCCAACGGCAACGCGCCGTTTTTTCTTTAGCTCGATGACGCGCTGGCGAAACCTCTCGCGCACTTTTTCATAGGCTGCGAACCCCATAATGTCGTCGAGATTAATTTTGTTCATGGGTTGTCCTGACCTCGGAGACCTATGGCTACGAGTTGCTTTCTGGCAAAAATGATCTTCAATCCTTAAAGATGACAGATTTCGGAGCCGGCCCAGAAGCCTTCGCTTCATCCGGCCGGATATTGCCGGTCTGTCGTGCGCCGGTCAGGGCCGGCTGCTGATCCCAGCCCTGACCGGTTTGAGAGTCGCTAGACTTAACTGGCCGCCTCTGCCGGCTCTTTGCCGGCAATCCTGTCGATCCCTTTCGAGAACCGGCCCGCGTGGGATTTTTCCGCCTTGGCCAGGGTCTCGAACCATTCGGCCAATTCCGAGAAGCCCTCGCTCCGCGCGGTCTTGGCGAAACCGGGATACATTTCCGTGTACTCGTAGGTCTCGCCTTCGACGGCCGACTTGAGATTCTTTTCCGTCGTACCGATGGCGACGCCGGTGCATGGATCACCGACTTCCTTCAGAAAATCCAGATGACCGAAGGCATGTCCGGTTTCGGCCTCCGAAGTATCCCGAAAAAGGCCACCGACATCCGGATAACCTTCGATATCCGCGATCCGCGCGAAGTAGAGATAGCGGCGATTCGCCTGCGACTCGCCGGCGAAGGCATGCTTCAGGTTATCGTGACTCTTGGTCCCGTTCAGACTTTTTGCCATACGTTAGTTCCTCTTATTTAATAGTAATTATTATTGTTAATATAGTTCGCTTCTGGCCCTGTCAAGGCACTCCCTGGCTTTTTTTGGCGCTCCAGTTCTGCTACTTTATTATAATCGCGGTAAGCTAGGGCCCTTGCGTGATCTCCATCGACGACTTCAGAAAAATCGAACTCAGAGTCGCCACCATCAAGAGCGCTGAGCCCCATCCCAATGCCGACAAGCTCTTGGTTCTGCAAATCGACCTTGGCGGGGAAGCGCGCCAGATCTGCGCCGGCATTCGAAATCACTACACACCGGAGGAATTAGTAGGAAGGCAAATCGTTGTCGTTGCCAACCTCGAAACCGCGAAACTGCGCGGCCTCGACAGCCAAGGGATGCTGCTTGCCGCCTCCGACGATGGCCGCGTAATAATTTTAACCCCGGAAAAAATCGTTCAGGCTGGCGCCAAAGTATCTTGAACGCCAGGCGTAACCCTATACCGGATCCCGATGTCCAAAACGCCTCCGGGCCGACCCACGATCTGCCATATCGATCTGGGCGCTTTGCGCTGGAACCTGCGCCAGATCAAGTCTAAAGTCGGCCCCACGGTGAAAATTCTCTCAATGGTCAAAGCCAACGCCTATGGCCACGGCGCGCCGGCTGTAGCCAAAGCCCTGGCTGATGAAGGCGGCTATGCCTTCGGCGTCGCCACGCTTGAGGAGGCCGTCGAATTGCGCCAAGCCGGAATTCGCCAGCCAATCCTCGTGGTCACGGGCGTTTATCCGGAACAATTGGGGCGGTTTATCGACAACCGGATTACGGCGGTGGCCCATGACCTCGAAGCGCTGCAACGCCTTGATCAGGCCGCGCAACTGCGCGGCGCGGCGTTGAACGTTCATGTAAAAATCGACACCGGCATGGGCAGGCTGGGATTTCTGCCCACCGAGATCGATTCATGGTTGCCGTCATTAAGAAACCTCAAAGCGCTCAAGATTGAAGGCGTTTTCTCCCATTTTTCACAGGCGGAAAGCGTCCAGGGCGATTATACCCAGAAACAGTTGCGCATCTTTCAAGACGTCGTGGCGCGGCTTCGCTCAGAGGGGATCGCGCTGCCGCTTGCGCATCTCGCCAACAGCGCTGCGACGATCACATTGCCCGAAGCTTACTTCGACATGGTGCGCCCCGGTATCATGCTCTATGGCGCCTATCCGTCGCCGGCGATGATGAACCGGATCGAGTTAAAACCGGTTTTGACATGGACGACTCGAATCATGCAGCTCAAGAGACTGCCCAGCGGAACGAGCATCAGTTACGGCCAGACCTTTATAACCCGACGCGAGAGTCTCATCGCGACGCTGCCCATCGGCTATGCCGACGGTTATCAGCGGCTGTTGTCAAACCGGGCTCAAGTTTTAGTCAAAGGCCAACGGGTGCCGGTGGCGGGCAGAGTGTGCATGGATTTGACTATGATCGATGTTACGGATATAGCAAATGTGCAACCGGGAGATGAGGTTGTTCTGCTCGGCCGTCAAGGCGATGCGGCCATCACCGCCGACGAGATGGCTAACTGGGCCAATACGATCTCATACGAGATTTTCACTTCCATCAGCGCGCGGGTTCCCCGCATACATTAAAATTCCCAGGAGGATCACTGGCAGTGGGCAGGATTCAACGGGCCCTGGTTAGCGTTTCTAACAAAAACGGCATTGTCGAATTTTCCCTTGCCCTCAATGAGTTGGACATCGAGATCTATTCCACTGGCGGCACGGCGTCGCTGTTGCGCGACAACAAAATACCGGTCAAGGATGTCGCGGAGCTTACCGGATTTCCCGAAATGATGGATGGCCGCGTCAAAACCCTGCACCCGAAAATTCACGGCGGCATTCTAGCTCTCAGGGACAATCCGGAGCATGTCGCCACGATGCAAGAGCATGGCATCGCCCCCATCGATCTGGTTGTAGTCAATCTTTATCCGTTTGAAGCCACCGTCGCCCGGGGCGCCGCCTTTGAGGAAGTCGTCGAGAACATCGATATCGGCGGCCCCAGCATGGTGCGCGCCGCGGCGAAAAACCACCGTCACGTCGGCGTTGTCGTTGATCCGGAGGACTACAAGACTATCATTGCCGAATTGAAGGAGAATCGCTGCGCTTTATCTGACGCCACGCGCTTTCGTCTGTTCCGCAAAGCCTTCCAGCACACCGCGTATTACGATGGCGCGATTTCAAATTACCTTTCTTCTTTAGATGAAACCAAGGAGCCTGTGCGCTGGGGCGGAACGGTCAACATTCAAGTGACGAAACTTCAGGACATGCGCTACGGCGAAAACCCGCACCAGAGCGCGGCCTTCTACGGCACCACGGGCGAGACCGGGCCGTCCATCGCGCGGGCCAGGCAATTTCAGGGCAAGGAATTATCCTTCAATAATATCCTCGACGCCGACGCCGCGTTGAGCACGGTGCTGGAATTTTCCGATATCGCGACGGTGGCCGTCAAGCACAACAATCCCTGCGGCGTCGCGTTGTCGAAGACCTCCCTCGCCGACTCCTTCCGTAAAGCCAAAGCCTGCGATCCGGTTTCAATTTTCGGCGGGGTCATCGCCTTTAACCGCTCCGTCGACGAAGAAACGGCAAAAGAATTAAAGGAGATATTTCTCGAAATCGTCATCGCGCCGAGTTTTACCGCAGAGGCTAAAGCCGTGCTTTCCTCGGCCAAGCGGCTGCTCAACATCAGACTCCTGGAATTGGACATGAGCGAGGCCCAGAGCGGCGGCTATGATGTGCGCCGGGTGCGCGGCGGCATGTTGATGCAAGATTGGGACACAGGATCGGTGGACGTGCGCGCCTGCAAAGTAGCCACCGAAAGAACGCCGACGGAAACGGAATATCAAGCGCTGGATTTCGCCTGGCGCGTCTGCCGCCACGTGAAATCGAATACCATCGTCTTTGCCTCTCCCGATCAGGTGCTCGGCGTCGGCGCCGGCCAGATGAGCCGTATCGACTCTACCAAGATTGCCGTTTTGCGCGCCGCCACGCATGGCTTGGATCTCAAAGGTTCAGCGGTGGCGTCGGATGCCTTTTACCCCTTCCGCGACGGCTTGGACGAAGCGGCCAACGCCGGCGCCAAATCGGTCATTCAGCCCGGTGGCTCGATCAAGGACGACGAAGTCATCGCCGCCGCCAACGAGCATGGCATCGCGATGATTTTAACGGGTATGAGGCATTTCAGACATTAGTTGAGAATTGACGACTGATAATCGAAGATCGCGATCCTCCATCCTCAATCATCCATCATCGGTCGTAGTTTTTCTTGATATAAGATGAAGATTCTGGTCATAGGCGGCGGCGGGCGCGAGCATGCGCTAGTTTGGAAAATCAGCCAGAGCCCGAAAGTCAAAAAAATTTACTGCGCGCCGGGGAGCGATGCCATCGGTGAATTTGCCGAGCCTGTAGCCATCGGTACGGATCAGATCGACAGACTCGCGGAATTCGCTGCCAAGGAAAAAATAGACCTCACCGTCGTTGGGCCGGAACTGCCCCTCACTCTCGGCATCACTGATTTATTTGAGACACGCGGGCTACGGATCTTCGGACCGAACCGTGAAGCCGCGCGGTTGGAAGGCAGTAAAGCCTTTGCCAAGGGGATTCTCCGTGACCATGGCATACCGACGGCCGCTTTTGGCACCTTCACGGATGCGGTGTTGGCAAAGAATTTTATCGCCCAGCAAAAGACTCCTATAGTCGTCAAAGCCGACGGCCTTGCGGCCGGCAAGGGGGTCCTCATCTGCGCGTCGCGAGCTGAGGCGGATGCCGCCGTTGACGAGATTCTGGTAAAAAGAGCCTTCGGCGCCGCCGGTGAAAAGGTGGTCATCGAGAAATTGCTCGTCGGCGAAGAAGCCTCCTTTATGGTCCTGACCGATGGTGCGCACGTCCTCCCACTTGCCTCGTGCCAGGACCACAAGCGCGTTTTTGATAACGACGAGGGCCCCAACACCGGCGGCATGGGTGCCTATTCCCCGGCGCCGGTGGTAACCCCTGATGTGCATCGCCGGATATTGAACGAGATACTCGCCCCCCTGCTCGTCGGTTTAAAGGAGAAAGACATTCGCTATCGCGGCGTGATCTACGTCGGTTTGATGATTACTCGAGAGGGGCCGAAGGTTCTGGAGTTTAACGCGCGTTTCGGCGATCCCGAATGCCAGCCGATCATGATGCGCTTGAAGAGCGATCTCGTGCAGCTGATGGAAGCGACAATCAACGGAAAGCTTAATGAAAGCAAAGCCGAGTGGCACAACGATGCCGCGGTGTGCGTGGTGCTCACCGCCGCCGGTTACCCGGGGACCTATGACAAAGGCAAAGAAATTTTCGGCCTGGAGAGACTGCGGAATTGGTCCAACGGTTTCGTCTTTCACGCGGGAACGACGAAGGAGGACCGTCGCTGGCTGACTTCCGGCGGACGCGTTCTCGGAATTACGGCGCGAGGAAAAAGCGTCGCTGAGGCGGTGAACGAAGCTTATCGCGCTGTCGGTGAGATTTCATGGGACGGTATGCACTATCGCAAAGACATCGCGCGCAGAGCGCTGACATCATAAGTCTTCACGGTGTCGGAATTTTGGCCAGCCAGAGCCCTCAAAATCGAACCATTTCAAAGACAAAGGAGGCGGCACGCACCGCTGCCGCCGTCGCCGCCCTGAAGCGTGGCGAGGTCATCGTCTTTCCTACCGAGACCTTGTATGGTCTCGGCGCAGACGCGCTCAATGAAGCGGCAGTGGAGAGGGTCTTTCGCCTCAAGGGCCGAAAGCCAGACACGCCGATTCCGGTGCTTGTAGCGAACGAAGCGATGCTTAGCCAACTGGTCGATGCTATCCCGCCGCTGGCGCGACAGCTCATGCAACGCTTCTGGCCCGGTCCGTTAACTCTCGTCCTGATGGCACGCGCGAATGTTCCCAAGCCGCTGATAAACGACACCGGCGGTATCGGCGTGAGAATTTCCAGCCAACCCGTCGCGACGCAACTGATTCAAGCGCTGGGCCGGCCTTTGACCGCCACCAGCGCTAACCCATCGGGCAAAAATCCCGCCCGGACACTATTGGAAGCTCAAATCTATTTCACCGGCAAGTTGAACATCTTTATCGACGGTGGAATTCTGACGTCAGGTACCGGCTCCACCGTCGCCGAGGTCCAGGGCGAGCGGTTGAGAATTATACGCGCAGGCGACGTCACCGCCGCCGCATTGGAGCAGGTGCTTGGGAAAGGCAATGTAATATAATGATCCTGATCTCGGCGTTGCTGGTCGTTATCTTACTTACCGGCGGCTGCGGCTCGAAGGACGAAGCCACGACTGCTAAGCCGGTGGAAAAAGTTCGCGAAGGTGTAAAGGACGTCGTGACCCAGGATTTCAAAACTCTTGAAGGCGCTGAGGATATGCTGAAACAGAGCGAAGAAAAAACCAAAGCGGCGCTGCAGACCATTGAGAAGGAACTGAAATAATCCTACTGGTACTATGACGAAGGCCAGCCACGGCTACGGGGTTCACCGTGTAGTCCCTGTTGGCAAGGCCTGTGATTTAAGAGCTGAGCCTACCATTGGCCGCCTGCTTCATGTTATCAGTTGGAGCATGCTGCTACTATCCGAGGGCGAAGTTCAGAGCCTAATTGACATTGACGAATTGATCGCCGTCCTGGGGCGCGCCCATATCCAGTACTCCACCGGTAACGCGGTCATGCCGGTCAGGCTGGTGGTTCCCTTGCCACAGATTCAGGGCCGAATCACCAGTATGCCGGGATTTTTGAACGAGGACCAAGCCCTGGGCATGAAGGTCGTCACTTATTTTCAAGACAATTCCAAGCATGGGCTACCTGCGATCCTGGCGACGATCATGCTCTTTAGCGCCGAGACCGGAAAGATGATTGCGGCTATGGATGGTACCTACATCACGACCATCCGCACGGCCTGCGCTTCGGCGCTGGCGACCAAAATCTTGGCCCCAGCAGATGCGCAGGTGATGGGTATCATTGGCGCCGGGATTCAGGCACGAGCTCATATTAGGGCGCTGCGCCGCGTGCGCAAATTAAGTCAAATCAAAATCTACAGCCCCTCGGGCAAGAGCGGGCTGAAGATCAAGAACGAGTTAGAAACAGAGACGGGGATCAGGATTGACCTCACGAGCAATGCCGAAGCGACAGTGCGCGATTCAGACCTGGTCCTTACCGTATCGACCGCCAAGGATCCTGTCCTCAAGGCGGAGTGGCTTAAACCCGGCGCCCATATCAACGCGGTCGGCTCCCACCGCCCGGACCTGCGCGAAATCGACGGCGCGACATTGTCGCGCTCCCGAGTAGTCGTCGATTCCCGGGCGGCGATTATGGCGGAGTGCGGTGATATTTTGCTCGCCATAAAAGAGAATTCGTTCAAAGAGCACGACATTCATGCCGAGATCGGCGAAGTCTTGGCGGGAATCAAGAGCGGCAGAACCAGCGCCGAAGAGATCACGCTCTACAAGTCCGTCGGCATCGCCGTGCAGGACGTGGCCACGGCACATCTCGTTTATCACAAAGCACTGCAGCAGAAGGTTGGCACCAGCGTTGAGATTTAGCGAAAGCGTTGAGAATATCTAAGCTTCCAGTTTCATGTTTCTGGTTCCTGGTTATTAAGGAGTCCACAATTAAGTAACCAAACAGCGACCGAGGGGTGAGACCTGGAGAGCGCGGGCACAGGAGCGCAAAAGTTGTTTTCAGGCCCTGCCGGCGGGCATTTCCACCTATGGAGAGGACGGGGTGGTGGCCGGCAAGGCAGAGAACCATTGACCGCGATCGGAAGGGCTCGCCTCT
>DATBLC010000132.1:0-3365 GCA_036555515.1 Binatia bacterium | reverse complement strand
TCACAGCCGGTCCGGGACCAACGCGTGTCGCCAAGGCAACAACGTCTGCAATTCCCATCGTCATGGCGCAGGATAACGATCCCGTCGCCGACGGTTTCGTTGTCAACCTGGCGCGGCCTGGCGGAAACATCACAGGACTATCCACCTTCGCGCCGGAACTCGGCGGCAAACGAATGGAGATTTTGAGAGAGGTCGTCCCTAAGCTCGCGAGCGTAGGCGTCCTCGGGAATCCAAGCTTCCCCGGCAACGCACCAGCAATGAGAGAGATGGAGCTTGCCGCAAAAGTATTAAAGGTACAACTTCAATACCTAGACGTGCTCGGGGTTAAGGATATTGAGGCTGCATTCCGAGCCGCAAGCGAGGCGCGAGCAGACGCAGTTCTCACTCTAACAAGCAGAAGACTCAGTACTCATCGAGCACGGCTTATAGAACTTGCAGAAAAGAACCGGCTCCCCGTGATGTACCACAACAGCCAATTTGTGGAAGCTGGCGGATTAATGGCTTACAGCGCAAACCTTACCGAGTTGTTCTACCGCGCCGCTACCTACGTCGACAAGATCTTGAAAGGCGCAAAGCCTGCGGATTTACCGGTCGAGCAGCCGACGAAGTTTGAATTCTTCATCAATCTTAAAACCGCCAAGCAGATCGGCCTTACAATTCCGCCAAATGTGGTGGCGCGGGCAGATAGGGTCATCAAATGAATCAAGATCCTTCACATTCGTTCAGGGCAAGTTTTAGATTTGCGATTGCCGATTTTCAATTGGCGGAGACAAGCATGATTGAGCGATCTTGGACGCGATTGGATTCTTCGTCCGACAATCTAAAGTCCAAAGCCTGTTCTGAGCTTTGCCGAAGGATCAAAAATCGAAAGTTGGTGGTGGGGATTGTCGCTCTCGTTATCGCATTCGCGATGTGTGGAGCTGTGGCCGAGGCGCAGCAGGCGGGGAAAATCTTCCGCATTGGTTATCTGGATCCAAGCACGGCTTCCGGTAGGGCAACTCTATTGGACACGTTCCGGCAAGAGCTGGGCAAGCTCGGATGGATCGAGGGGAAAAATATCACTATCGAGTACCGATTTGCTGAGCAAAAGCCTCACCGGCTACCCGAGCTCGTGGCGGACTTGGTTCGTTTAAAGGTCGATCTGATCGTGACCTCAGGAGGAGCGACACCATTAGCGTTGAAGAAAGCGACGAGCACCATTCCAATCGTGATGACAAACTTCGTGGACCCTGTGGGCGAAGGTTTGATTGCCACTATGGCGCGGCCGGGAGGTAATTTCACAGGGTTTACAGGATCATCGCCCGAATTAAATACCTAAAGACTAGAGATACTCAAGGACGCCATCCTCAGACTCTCACGAGTTGGGCTTCTGCGGCAGCCAGGAACCGCCATATCAATATCAGGAAATTTGCAAGTGAAATATCTCCCGCCAGCGGCTCAGGCATTGAAGATAAGATTGGAGGAGATCTTAACTGAACCTGACGCCACGGGTTTAGAGAGCGCCTTTCAAACCGCAAAACAGAAGCAGGTAGGCGCGATTATGACACTTCCCGGCAACCGCTTTTTCGCCCAGAGAAATCGGATCGTTGATCTTGCCGGCAAATACCGCCTGCCGGCTATTTACCCACTGAAGGAATTTGTCGATGAGGGCGGTCTCATGTCTTATGGGATCGACGGGTCTGACAACTATCGACGCGCCGCTGGTTACGTCGACAAGATCTTGAAAGGCGCCAAACCGGCTGATTTGCCGGTGCAACAGGCAACGAAGTTTGAATTCATCATCAACCTCAAAACGGCAAAGCAGATCGGATTGACGATTCCAGTGAGAGTACTGGAACGGGCGAACCAAGTGATCAAGTGAAAGTAGTCAGTTGTCAGTGGTCAGTAGTCAGCAAGAGCGTCGTCTGCCTCGCTCTCTGCGCCATGCTCTTGGCGCTTTGCCCGTCTGCGTTGGCGCAGCAGCCAACGAAAATCCCGCGGATAGGGTATCTATCGTCGGGTGATTCAGCTCGTGACTCCACTCGTGCCGAGGGAATTCGGCTGGCTCTGCGCGAGCTAGGCTACATAGAAGGACAGAACGTCGCGATCGAGTACCGATATGCGGAAGGGAAGCTCGATCGGTTCCCTGAGCTTGCGGCCGAGTTGGTGCATCTCAAGGTTGATATCATCGTGGTAGCAGGGGGGCCGGGAGTCCAGGTGGCCAAGAATGCGACCAAGACGATTCCCATCGTTATGGTGGGGCTTCCGGCCGATCCTGTCGAGGTAGGCCTGGTTGAAAGCCTTGCCCGTCCCGGCGGCCACGTCACCGGCCTTTCAAGCCTTTCCAGAGAACTAGCCGGAAAGCGGCTGGAGCTGCTCAAAGAAGCCGTTCCCAAACTTGCTCGTGTCGCGGTTGTCTACGATCCGGCCATTGGGCCCAGTGCACGCGAGGTGAAAGAGGTTCTCCCAGTCGCAGCCCGCGCGCTGGGGTTGACTATTCAGCCTTGGGAAATACGAGCTACGGACGGTTTCGAGAAGGTATTCGCTGCGCTAAGCAAAGAGCGCCCGGATGGACTCTACGTTTCTGGGAGCGCGCTTATGAGTATTAACCAAAAACGGATTGTCGGTTTTGCGTTAAAGAGCCGGTTACCGTCGACGTATTCCTTCAGAGAAGCTGTAGATGCCGGTGGGCTCATGTACTACGGGGCGGATCTCCCGGCCAGCTACCGGCGCGTCGCATATTACGTGGACAAAATCCTGAAGGGAGCGAAGCCCGCCGATCTCCCGGTTGAGCAGCCGACTAAGTTTGAGCTGGTGATCAATCTCAAGACGGCGAAGCAGATCGGTCTCACAATTCCGCAGAAGGTGCTGGGGCGGGCAAATCAAGTCATTCGATAAGGCGTGGGGGGGCGAGGGGTGAGGAGAAGGGAAAGTCACCCTATTTCCAAGACGGGAAGGTATCCCCTGGGGTTAAAGCAAGAGCATTTTGGTTGGTTCGAGCTTGCGGGTGCGCGGATCAACTGCGTAACCGAGTATTTCGAGTGCCGTGACTCCGAGCAATGGCGTGTCGGTAGTTTCACCAAATATGGTAGGCACGGTCCTGGCCTTCCCGTCGATGCGGATAAAAACATCGCCCGTGAGGCGTCGGATCTCGCTACCGTCGGCAAGAGTAAAAGTCTCCTCTGCATATGGGCTGATCCCGAGCTGATCGAGAGTGCTCTTTGGAATCACGCTGAAAATGGCGCCTGTATCCGCAATAAGGTCAAGCTTCTGCCAATGAGTTTGGTCGCGTGGATTGCTGACCTCTACAGTTACTTCTGTTATTCCCATGCGCTGGACTTTACCATCACAGGCACTCAGCGGCAACGCCCCAGCAAGGTGAACCG
>DATBLC010000131.1:0-6344 GCA_036555515.1 Binatia bacterium | reverse complement strand
GATTCAGAATCAGCTGGGTACCAATCTCAAGCTGAACTGGGTTCCAGTGACCACGGAGAACCGGCTCGACATGGTCGCATCCGGTAAAGTGGATATCGAATGCGGTACCAGCACGGCGAGTCTTTCGCGACAGGAGCGGGTGGATTTCAGCCTGATGACTTTCGTGGACGGCGGAGGGCTGCTGACGAAGAAAGATTTCAACCTTCGAAGCGTGGCTGATCTGACGGACAAGAAGATTGCAGTGATTCCCGGGACAACCACCGAGACCGCATTGGCCAAGGCTCTCAAAGAAGAATTTATCAGCGTGCAAACGGTCCAAGTCAAAAATCATGTAGAGGGACTAGCGGCGCTCGAGAAGGGAACGGCCGACGCATTTGCATCCGACCGGGGGATCCTCATCGGCCTCGTGGTGACTTCCAAAGACCCCAACCTGTTCGCGCTGCCGCCAGTGCTATTCTCTTACGAACCGTATGGGTTCATGGTGCGCCGCAACGACGCTGCGTTCCGGCTGGCGGTGAACCGCGCCTTGGCCGAGCTTTACCGATCCGGCGAAGTCGCCGCTGTGTATGACCGTTGGTTCGGCGCGTTCGGCAAGCCCAGCCAGGCGATTCAGGCCATGTACCTGCTAAACGGACTCCCGGAATAGCTGAATGCAAGCCCAGCCCGGGGGAAGATGAATTGATGACTGCAAAACCAATACTCGGAGTTTTCTATATTCCAAAAGTCCATTGGGCCATATCCGCCTAGCCCATCCTGAGTTTTGTCAAAAACGCGATAAATCGAGTCGCCGCAACGCCGGCGAATTGGCTATCGACGTGGATTTTTCGTCATAGGAGCAGGTTGATGGAACGAGCCGTCAAACAAGGAGTTCTTTCGCTCTATGCAGAACGACGCACGCACCCCAGTCTGGTCCGTGGTCGCGTAAAGATCGAAGAGCACAGTTTGAGGATCTACTGCGTCGGAAATCCAGAGCTAGCCGAAACGCTCATGAGGTTGCCCGAGCTGTTGCTTCACCCCGCATGCAAGACGATAAAATCGGAGAAAAAGGTCAAGGTCGTCCGCCTGCCTTTGCGCATCGGCCGGACGATCACGTCCGTTTATGTCAAACAGCACAACGCGCTATTTTTCCGCCATCGTCTGGGGTCGCTGTTTTGTGCTTCCGCTGCGCTTCGCGCGCTTTCCGGAGCGGCCACGTTGCTGCAAGAAGGTTATGCTACCGCGCGCCCGATCGCCGCAGTGGAGTACCGCCGCCGTGGTATATTGGTCAAGAGTTTTTATCTTGCAGAGGAAATCGCCGGAGCGAGGACGATCACGAATTATTGGCGGGAGCATGTTCTTTCGCTAAAGGGCATGGAACGCCATCTGAAAAGGTGGACTGTGTTGCGAGCGCTGGCCGGTTTACTCAAGTCGCTTCATGCAAAAGGGATCTACCACAATGATCTTAAAGCCTCCAATATTCTGGTTCGCGACAAAGGAACGTCTACCGACGTCGTGTTCAGTTTGATCGACCTGCAAGGTGTCAAAAAGTGTTTTCACGTTAGCAAGCGTCGCAGAATCAAGAATTTGGCTCAACTCAATCGGACATTGGGAAACTACCTGAGCCGGACCGAACGGCTTTTTTTCATCAAGTCATACGGAGGCGATCAAAGTTACGACCGAAACAAGAAGAGAAGCCTCATACGAAACATCCTCGAAGAAACTAGCCGGCAAATCATAAAAGAAAAATCGCGACACCTCATCACTGCAGGGGCGTCGGCGTACGGTTGCAAGAATCCTGAAAATTCTTGATCGATCGGCTACGGTAGTTGTCATTCGACAAAGCCAAGGTGGTAAGAATGCCTTGAAGCTTTCTTTGAAAGTCGCCGTGAAAGTTTATTGGCGCCTACGGATCGTTCTATGAAGTTGTCGCGGCGGGTTCTCGTCCTTGGCGCCCTTGCGGCGGTCGTTTTGCTCATAGTCCTCTTCGGTGCACTGCTACTCCCCCGGCTTATCGATAGTCAAATGGTTCGGGATACGCTGAGCGCGGAAGTAGCAAAAAAAACTGGCGGGATTTTTAAAGTGGGTAAAATCGTCCTGCTATGGTTTCCACGTCCTTATGTAGTGATTGAGAATGTCGAGATGTCCTTCGACAGCGACATCCAGGCGTCCGTCCGAAATGCGAAAATTTATCCATCGACCTTCTATCTCTTCACCGGTCGATTGGTGGTGCGCCGAGCGTTTTTGCTGGAGCCCAGGGTAAGCATTCGACTGCCGGAGAGTTCGGAAGAACCGTTCGGCCTCGAAGAGCTGGAGCAACAGGTCCGTTCTCTGTTGGTTCATCTCACGCAAGAGCTACCAGCGCCGCGTCTCAACGTGTCTGGCGGATCCGCTAAAATCAGAATAGGGGATAAGCCACCGATCATTCTCGAAAGTGTTGAGGCTCAAACCGTTGCTTCGCCTGCGGAGCTGCGTATTGAGCTCAACGCGCGCTCGAATCTTTGTGAGCGGTTGAGCGTTGAAAGCCAGATAGCTCCGGAAACTCTCGCAGCCCACCTACAAATCAGGGCACGCCGGCTGAAGATCAAGGAATCCCTTGGTTTTCTTCCGCCGCAGTTTTCAGAATATATGCAACAAGGCGATGCAAGCTTAGATGTAAACATTGCATCCGTTGGCCTACGGCAAGTCAAAGCGTCGATCGACGGATCGACGGGACCGCTTGTTTTTGCACGGTACGGAGGTAGCGCCACGGTCGTGGCAAAGAGATTAAAAGCCGGCGTTACCTATGCAGACGGGGCCTTGCAAGTTGATGTACAACAGCTGGACCTCGGATCGCCAAGGCTTAACGCTTCAGGGGAATTTAAAATCAATCTGAGCGGGTTGTCCGCCCGCTTTAATGTTCGCGATATCGCCGTTGGAGAGATGCGCCAACTGGCGCAACTCGTTGATGACATCGAAGTTGTTAGAAGGACATTCCAATACCTTCGATCAGGAACAATTGCCGAAATGAATTTTCACAGCAGTGGACGCTCAGTTGCTGAAATGGCGTCGGGCAAAAATATCGTCATCTCCGGTTCGATAAGTGATGCTAGCATCTTTTTCCCTGGCCCGGAGCTTGAATTGCAGAACTTAACCGGATCAGTCCGTCTAGCCGATAGCATCTTGGAGGCGAAAGATATAACGGCGAACCTTGGCACGATAAAAGGTTCGGCGGGCAAGCTCCGGCTCGGGCTTGAGGGGCAAACAGCCCCGTTTCATCTCGACATCCTGGTGCGGGCCCTTGCGTCTGACCTTCACACTGTGCTGCTAAAGCTTGCGCGCGATAAAGCGTTTCGCGCGGAACTGATGAAGGTGCAAAACCTTGCAGGCGAACTGTCTGCCAGCTTGACTCTTGGGGAGGCACTCGATGCGATCTCGCCGGTCGTCGCAATTTCTAAAGCAGACATTAGCGGTACTTACGCAGCCATACCCTTTCCAATCGCTATTCGTGGCGGTCGTCTCAGTTACGACCAAAGGTTAATTAGAGTCGAAAACGCGGACGGATCAGTGGGACGCTCCAGTGTTAGGGGTCTCGAAGTCGCCTTCCGTCGTGACGGCAGTCGTCAAATCAAAATTGACTCGGGGCGAATGTTATTAGACTTACAGGAAACTGATACTTTGCTTCGCAGCTTTACGGGTTTGCGACCATACCTTGCAAAGTCGCAGTCCGTGGGCGGCCGAATCGACTTAGAGAATCTTACCCTTGAAGGTCCCTATGACGATCCTGCGGGCTGGACGTTCGCAAGCACCGGCAGACTGGATCAGGTAGAGATCATACACGAAGATCTTCCCGGCAGGATCACTTTGGCGCGCGGACAAGTCACTGCGTCTCAAGGGCGAATTGTATTTTCTGAGACGTCCGCGGCTATGCTAGATGCGTCTTTACAAACAGGCGCAACCTTTGAATACAAGAAAAGCGAACCTCTCCAGATAACGATGAGCGGGACCGGAACCTTAGATGCGCAAATCGTTCAGTGGCTCAGCCATTTCATCGCATTGCCGGAGGAATTGCAGTTGCGTTCACCGTTGAAGATCAACACAGAGCGTCTTGCGTGGCGCGCCGGCGGCGATATCTCCTTTCGCGGACGGGTGACCTTCGCGGGTGGTCCGCAGCTTACGATCGATGCGGTGAAGCAACCGCACGGGCTCACCCTGCGAAATTTTGCGATTGACGATGGCGACCGGCGCAGCCGAATGACCTTGCAACTTGCCAACGACAATCTCGAGTTGTCTTTCAGCGGCGAGTTAACGCAACAGACGATCGACAAGATATTTTCATCCTCTCCGATGAAAGGGAGCTCGCTACGCGGCGACATTCAGCTAAGTTCTACTTTGGTGGATCCCATCCAGGTCTCTGCCCAGGGGCGATTAATCGGGAGCAATCTATGGATACCGTTTGGAACGGAGAAAGCTCTGTTCGAAAGGTTTAGCATCGAGGCGGCCGGACCGAGTCTGCTGGTTCGATCGGCCGACCTTCGCTTGGGTAAGAGCCGCCTCACGCTTGCCGGGAAGCTTACAGGCGCAAAAGAGGTTTTGCGGTTGGACTTGGATGTGACCGGTGACCAGCTTCATTGGGAAGAGCTTGAGCGGTGGCTCGGCAGTGAAGGCGCGCCGGGGCGACAAAAAAGAAGCGGAGGTATCTCGATTCCTGATGTCGAAGGCACGATCCGTCTTAAGGCAGACAGCTTCATGTATGAACGTTTCAACGTGAGCCCAATTGAAACAACAGTCGCGATCTCACCGGTTGCAATCAGTACAGAAATTAATCGCGGAATTGTCTGTGGCATCCATACAACCGGACGGATCGAGTTCGCGGCCAAAGAAGTCCGGTTGGATCTGCAACTCTCCGCGGCGAACGCCCAACTCGAACCGACCATGATCTGTCTAATGGAACAGCGCAATGACGTTACGGGCACCTACTCTCTAGCGGCACGCATCGCTGGTCGCGGTGACCGAGAGCAGTTGCGGCCGGCGCTCAAGGGCGATTTTCAGCTGACGGCGCAGAACGGTGAGTTCGTTCGTTCGCCCGGGATTGACGCCACATTCGATTACCTTAACGGAACCGGGGATTTCAAAGTAGCATTTCCCGATCTAGACAAAGAAAGATTTCCGTACCAGTTTGTCGCCATCAAGGGGAGGATGGAAGGGAACACGCTTATTGGCGATGAAGTCACTGTTAACTCGTCCCTGCTCAACCTGAGCGGCCAGGGTAAAGTCGACCTGCAGAATAAGCAGATCGACGGCAAAGCCCTAATCGCCGTCCTCAAACCAATAGACGAGGTGATCAGTCGGATACCGGTCATTAGCTCTATTGTAGGCGGGTCTCTGGTTGGGATTCCCGTCCGGGTTAGCGGATCAATTGAGCGACCCGACGTCACATACCTCTCACCTGCAGATGTTGGCGCCGAGCTGTTAAATATCCCATTGAGAATTCTCAAAGTACCGCTCGGGACGATGAGGCTATTTGCTCCGAGCGGGAGTCCGCGAGATCAGGACATCACCAAGTGAATGCGAGACGACCAGTCATAAAACTATGGCAGTCACAGGAGATCGACAATAGCGGAGGGCGTCATGGGTAAATCGTTGAGGTTCAAAATCATCCTGGTATTGGCGCTCGTGCAAGGCATAGCTGGCGTGCTGCGAGGGTTTAATTGGGTGAAGGTGGGCAGTGACCTTTATGGCCAGGGACTCTTGCTGTTGCCCATGGTCGGCGCGGTGGCGGTTATGCGTGGGTTGTTCATCGTGGCCGTGGCGCTCCTCTACGTGCTGT
The DNA here is from genome assembly GCA_036555515.1 of Binatia bacterium. Taxonomy (GTDB): domain Bacteria; phylum Desulfobacterota; class Binatia; order UBA9968; family UBA9968; genus DATACQ01. The sequence goes on along the minus strand of DATBLC010000131.1, from coordinate 559 downwards.
TTGTGAGCGGCGCGCTGCTTGGGAAAAGCTGGGCATGGTGGGTCGGTGTCACAGCGGCGATAATCAATCTCCTGATCGTCATGGGTGCCGTAGCCCAGGGAGGGCTTGTGGTCGAAGGGATTGCCTGGTCGGTGATCCCGATCATTTTGCTCGTTTATCTCTTTTCGCCAACCGGCCGTTCAGCGTTGCAGTGCGCTTAACAATGCCGCCAGCGCTCCTCTAAAGAGATTGTTTGCAAGATTTTAATGCGAGTTTCCAACGGGAAGTTGCAGGAAGATTGGCATATCCCCGCAGGCTAGGAGAGCAGTCAGACTCGTGCAGTCATTTGTCGGCATGGTTGGGTGCTGCTTCGTCTATTTGGTGTGGGTCGGCTGCGCCGAGACTCGGGCCGCAGAGCAGCCGAAGACTCCGCCCTTATCCATCGAGACGAAGCAACCTGCGAAGGCGCCGGTTGCAATACCGGCGGCGGAAATCATCCCTCGGAGTGAGCAGGCCTTAAAATCCCTCCAGGAAACCAGGGCTCGGATTGCGGCCGACGCTGAGGCGATACTGAACTCAG
>DATBLC010000130.1:0-8318 GCA_036555515.1 Binatia bacterium | reverse complement strand
GGCCGCTGCTACGTGCACGAAAACGGCGCTTGCCAGATGCTTGATTTCGACGTCCGAAGCGACACGGTCATCATTGCCTCCGAGCCTTTGAGCGACGATCCGGGATGGGAATCCCTTGAGCCCAATAGCATGATTTTGGTGGCGGAGGACCACCGGATATCCTTTCGCCCATTGCAGGTTCCTCTCGCAGAATCGAGGCGACTCGTTCGTGTGGCTTCGTACTAGCTGTCAGCTACGTCGATCATAATTGGATCGCGTGAGAGGATGCCGGATGGCGATAGCCGAGCCGATTAACCCAAACGAAATAGTAATTTTGAGCGACGGGACTTACCTTTCTCAAAGCGCGCTGGCGCGCATGGATGAGGCAAGTAAAGAAACTCCGATACGGATCGTGGAACGTCGAGTCAGCGTTATGGATTCGAAGGAAATTGAATCCCTCGGGCTTCGCGCGACCCCGTCAATTTTTTTTAACGGCGCGATCGCCTTCGAAGGCCGGCCAACGCCCGAAGAAGCGGAGGGCCTGGTAAAACGAGCAGATATCGACCGCGTCATTTTGGCATACGCGGTATCAAAGAGCATGGCGCTGCAGCAATTTGCGACAGGAAACGCGCCAAATCAGTCCATCGCGCTATCCCTTGCCCGAGAATTTCAACCGTTTTGCTTCGAGTTTCCGCTCTTCCTGGCGGCGGCCATCAGCCACATTCGAGACGACAAGTCGCGTCTGCTGCTGGTCAGCAATTTATACGAAGAACACGGCAACTTGGATTTGGAACGATTTCACCCGAGGCTATTCAAGACATTCATGCAGGGAGTGGGAGTGGAGCCGGCAGCGCTCGATCTCGACGAAGCGTCGCCCGGGGTCCAGACCGCTCGGCGGGTTACGGAGATTTGCCGTGAAGGGCCCGACTATCGCGCACTAGCGGCGTTGTATGCGATTGAGCTCCTGTTCGCTCCGATTTGCGACGTTATTCTAGCGGGATTACGGCATCTTAAGCTTTCTTCGGAGAGCGAATATTATTGGGTTCTTCATTCCGGCGCAGATGTCGAACATGCAGAACAGTTGCGCACTGCTCTGTTTAACCTCTGTCGTTCACCTCAAGAATGGAGCGCTGCGGTCGATCTGGCCGGCGAGATCGGTCAAATGATTTACACTTTATTTGATTATATCGGCAGCGCATCTCTCGTGACCACGGGCGAAGAGTTCTATGTTTATGAGACTATCAAGGACTTGTGCGCCGCCTCTCCGTTTGCCGCTTCATATCCGGTGCAGTACAAGGATGCGGTTTACTATTTTGGCATCAACATCGGATCGCCGGAGCAGTGGTTTGTACGGGCATTCTGCGATAGCCGCAAGCATTCCCTTGTGACCCGCCTCCCCGTGGAGCGCGCCGCCATGCTGTCGCCGGGTTATCAGGTTGAACCGTCGCCCGAAGTGTTCGGCACAAGCCGCGTGTACTTCGCGAGTCCCGCAGATCTTGATAAACTGCGCCCGTTGATTTTTTATGCCTACGAGCAGCAGGTCAAACAGCTTCAAGGAGGTGCCTAGCTGCAAGCGACACTGGTCGATGGGTTGAAGTAGCTTCGTTGCCGGCAGTCTCGAGCCGACTTATTCAACCGGGCTTTTTGCCGCCGAAGATCGCAAAGTTAATGTATCGCCAGTGGCATGCGACATCGATAAAACCTGCGTCACTGAGCCATTTCAGCTGGTCTTCGACCGACGCTGGAAGATCTTCTTCGAAATACTTCTGAAACCACGTCTCATCGCTCTCGCCGTTCGCTTTGACGAAGTCACGCCACCACTGCTCGTAGACTTTTGTCAATGACGGGGTTGCGCCGATGACGATCTCCCTATTCAGAAACATCCCAGCCGGCTTCAGCGCGTTAAAAAGACGATGGTAGAGACTTCTCTTTCCTGCATCATCGAGGTGATGGATGGCCAAACCGGAGACGATCAAATCATAGCCGGAGCCAAGGTCGGCTTTACCGAAGTCGGCTTGGCGTAATTCTACTCGATCGTGATACGCGGCAAGATTTTTTCGCGTGGTTTCCAACATATTCGCCGCTAGATCGCAAGCCACGACTTTGGCTTTGGGAAACGCTCTCAATAAGACATGCGAGAGCACACCCGTTCCACACCCTAAATCGAGAATCTGCAAGGGCAGTTCTGTTTCGAACGGCAGCAGCTGAAGGATGATTTCGTGCTGTTCATGATAATGCGGCACAAGCCGAAGGATGGAACTGTCATATTCCATTGCTTCCTGCTCGAAGTGATCACGCACAAGTTTCAGGTCCATTGCTGTTTCTCCAACACTCGCGCCGGATTGGCCAAGGCAAGATCTAACGCCGCGCTACTCATTGCATCCGATACGATAATTCAAACCCGGCGAAGCTATCCTGGAACTGCGATGGTGTCAAGCTTCAAAATTTCCAAGGGCCGCCGATACCGCCCAATAAGACCAACCGAGTCGCCGAGTACTCACAATTATTTGACTTTATTTCAACTGTCCTTTAGATAGAAAACACTTGCTCGTGGGATAAGGCTCCGACCTACTAGGCGATGTTGTCCATTTTTGTCCCGTCATGGAAAGCTCACGCTGCTGGCAAAATTTTCGCCGTTCCCTTATGCTATTCATCTCAGGCTCTTTCGCTTGAAGCAACCTTGAATCGACGTTCACGGGCGCAGATCGAATGCGGCAATCGCCAAAGCTAACGAATTTCGGTTGACATTGGGGAGAAGCTACTATGTCTACAATGAACCGCGACCAAAGCCTCTGGGTTCAGGTCAAGCAGCTGTTGATTCTCGGAACGCTGTTGTTAGCGGTAACAATGCCGTCTCGTGTTGCTCCGCTCGCTGGTGAGCCTGCCAAGCCGGCTGCGCCGGCGGTCAAGACGTCTGGCGCGGTCGGCGACGACATTTTGGGAGCGGATCCCAAAGAGCTTCTCGCTCCCGTTCCTGCCAAAACCGCCGAGCAGACCAGCGCCACCAAAGATCAAGATGCAGTCGAACAGGAAGCCGCCAAAGCGCATAAACAACTGTTCGTCGAAAACACTTTTCCATCGGCGACCGTATGCCGGACCTGTCATCCGGACCAGTACCGGGAATGGGCCATGTCGCAACACGCCTACGCGCAGCTCAGTCCGGTATTGCAAGCCATGCAGGGCCTGATCCTTAAATTGACCAATGGCAGCAACGGCGACTTTTGCATTCGTTGCCATAATCCGGTGGGAATGAACCTGGGCGAACCTTTGTTCATGAGCAGTATTGATCGTCACCCAACCTCGCGTGAGGGCGTGACATGCGTCGTGTGCCACCGCCTCGACAAAAACTACGGCAAAATCAGCGGCAGGTTGGCGATCGTCGAGGGCAATCTTTTTTCCCCGGTTTATGGCCCCACCGGAAACGTCGAACTCAAGCGCGTGCTAGAGAATCGCGACCGATACAGAGTCGTCACGGACCCAAAACAGCAAGGGAGAGGCATTCACACCGACGTAGAGCGACTCCCGGCCATTTCAACTTCAGCATTCTGCGGTACCTGCCACGACGTGACACTGGCGGACAACTTGCGTTTAGAGGAAGCGTTTAGCGAATGGAAGAATTCGCCGGCCGGTAAACGCGGAACGACCTGTCAGGATTGCCATATGAGCAAGGAGCCGGGCAAGCCGTCGGGCTACGCTACCGGTCCGGCGGCGATGGTTGGCAGCGTGCCGACGACGCCGCGCAAAAGGGCCGACCATCGCTTCGTGGGTCCCGATCACTCGGTAATCCACCCCGGAGTCTTTCCGCACAACACCAAAGCGCAAGAACTCGCCACGATACGCGAATGGCTGACTTTCGATTACAAAGCGGGGTGGGGAACGGAGGCCTTCGAGAAGAGCGTGAGCAAGGATTACAAATTCCCGCCGCGCTGGAATTTGCTCGACGACCGCTTCGACGCTCGGGCGATCATCGATGAGAACTTGAAAATGCTCAGTGAAATGGCCGAAGCGCGAAAAAAATTCCTGCAAGTCGGCTACACGTTGGGCGATATCGTCGTCGAGCGCGCCGACACCGGCGGCCTGCGTTTCAAGGTCAGCGTGCAGAACGGTACCGACGGCCATAACGCGCCCACGGGGCTGGACAACGAGCGCATGGTCTACCTCGAAGTGACGGTTACCGACAGCCAGGGAAAAGTCGTTTTTCGCTCCGGCGACCGCGACCCGAACGGCGACGTCAGAGACCAGCACTCGACCTATGTCAACAGTGGCGACGTTCCGCTCGACCCGCAGGTGTTCAGTCTGCGCTCTAAGTTCATCGTCAGCATGGTGCACGGCGGCGACCGGGAGCAGGTATCGCCGATCAACATTTCCGTCGATGCCTTGCCGTTTGTTCGGCCCGAGCGGCGTCCGGCTATTTTGACGGGACGACCGGCGACTTCGCGCAAACACAAGCGCGGTCTTCCGCCGCTTGGCGCGCGCTCGGCTGCCTATCGCGTCTCGGCAGCGGACCTCAAGGGCAGCGTCGGGCCGTACAAAGCCAACGTCAAGCTGATCGCTGGAATGATTCCGATCAATCTATTGAACGTGATTCAAATCGTCGGCTTCGACTTTTCCATGAGCCCGCGCGAGGTTGGCGAGGGGGTTATCGCCGGCTATCAAGTGTTATGGGAGCGGGACGTCCCATTGCAGGTCACCAACAACAAGTAGGACTCGCATGGGAGGGAGCAAACACTTGACGCGAACAATGAAGATTAGACTACTATTATGCTTGCTGATCGCCTTGGTCAACGTTTCATGGAGTGTTCCACCAGCGCGCGGGCAAGAAGCATCGAGCTCTGCGGGTAGCCGCCTATCCGACAAACCGATACCGCTCGATAAGACTCTCGAAAGACCGCCGCCTCTGGTGGAGCTGGGCGATCCGTTCCTTGGCACCGGTAATCTGCAGAAAGGCTTCACTCTGCCGGGGGGCGCCGTCTGGCAGCCCTCTTTGGTTTTGTTTGGCGATTACCGCAGCGCCGTGCAGACCTTCAGCGACGGTAAGAAGCAATTCTCTGAATGGGCGAATCGATTGGACATCTTTGCTAACCTGCAATTGACCGGTACGGAACGCGTGCTGTTGGGATTGCGCCCACTGGACCGCGATGGACGCTACTTCGGGTATCAGTTTGATTCCAATGCGGGGTTCAAAAGGCGTCTCGATGGCAATCTCGCAATGCTCTTTTTTGAAGGCGACATCGGCGAGATGTTTCCCAACCTAGATCTTTACGACCGGCAATCCTTAGATTACGGATTTTCCGTCGGCCGGCAGCCGCTGCTATTGCAGGACGGCATGTTGCTCAACGATACGATCGATTCCATTGGCATCGTGCGCAACAGCCTGCACACGCCATGGACATCCGGTTGGCGCCTCAATTTTTACTACGGCTGGAACAATGTCCATCGCAACGATAACAAGGTAGATGACTCCGCCCAGTTGGTCGGACTGAGCACCTCTGCGGATTTTTATTGGTCGACCATGGACCTTGACGTTGTCTATGTTCCGGCGGGCGGCAAAACGGGCGACGGTTTCTACGGTGGCGTCGGCGCGATCCAAAGGCTTGTCTTGTTCGACACTACCCTAAATACCACCTTCAGAGTGCTCGGTTCCAGCGCTCTCAATAAATCGACGCCGCAGACGAACAACGGCGCATTGTTGTTCACCCAGATCGGGGTGACGCCGCTGGGCACGCTGGACTGGCTATATCTGAATGCTTTCTGGGCCATCGACAAATTTTCTTCAGCCGCCCGAGGACCGGAAGAGGGCGGTCCGTTAGGGCGCACCGGGCTACTGTTTAGCGCCATCGGCATCGGGCGCTACGGCTCAGCGCTGGGCAATCAAGCAGAGAATTCCGCCGGACTGGCGCTCGGCTACCAAATATTTTTTTCGGAATTTCGCCGCCAGCTGCTCGTCGAAGTTGGCGCGAGGAAAGATACTAAAGGAACGCGCCAGGATGCCTTGGCTCTTGGCGCCCGCGTCCAGCAGGCTATTTGGCGCCATTTGCTGCTGCAACTCGACGCCTTTGTCGCCGGCGGACGAAACCGCGGGCCGGGTTATGGCGGGCGCACCGAGCTGGTCGTAAAATTCTAATCAATAGCTGCCGAGGTTAAACCTATGTATTGGCGTCTTGTCGTTACGAAGCAAGCCCTGTTGCAATTTACGATTTCTGCCGTGTTATTTTCGAGCGCCTGGTCAGCGGCGATGGCGCAGCCGCCGGATCCGGCCAAAGTCAAAGGCCCTGAGGCTTGCGGTGAATGTCATACTGCGGAGGTCGACGCGTGGAAAGGGACGCGACACTACGACACGGTCAATTCGCTCCATCGAAGACCCAAGGCGCAGGAAATCGCCACGAAACTGGGGATTAGCACGATCAAGCGCGAAAGCCTGTGCGTGAATTGCCACTATACCGAGAGAGCGAAGGGTTCTGGGAAGGAAGCAATCGCCGGGATTTCCTGCGAGTCCTGTCACGGCGCGGGCAAAGATTGGATCGATATCCACGGCGACTACGGCGGTAAAAATGTCACACGCGAGAACGAAACGCCGGCGCACAGAAAACAACGCTTGGACCAAAGCACGGCAAAAGGCATGCTTCGGCCCGACATGATCTTTGCCGTGGCCGGGCGATGCTTCCAATGCCACACGGTGCCCAATGAGCGTTTGGTCAACGTCGGCGGCCATAAGCCTGGCAGCGAGTTCGAACTTGTGGCCTGGAGTCAAGGCGAGGTCAGACATAATTTCAAAAGAGGCGATAACAATCCCGAGTCGCCGCCCGAACGCAAGCGCATCATGTACGTCGTGGGGCAAGGCCTCGCCCTCGAAGCGAATTTACGGGGCGTATCCAAAGCCACGGAGAAGGCAACCTTTGCCACCGAGATGGCTAAGCGTGTCGTGGCCGCGCGCGAGAACCTGAAAAAAATCAATGGGCTGGTGCGCATCGCCGAAGTAGAGCAAATGATCGCCACGGCCGAACAGGCGCAATTGAAACTGAAAAACGAAGCGGAGCTCATCAAGGCCGCCGACGAAGTAGCCAGGGCGGTGCAGAAGTTTGCCGCCAATAGCGACGGAAAAAAACTCGCGGCGCTCGATCCATTGCTACCCAACCGGAACCAATACAAAGGTAAAATCCAGCAATAGCATTAGTCCGGCAAAAAACGACATTTATTGATAATTCCCGATGGCAAGCGCGGACTCTTTTGTTTCGCAAGTCAGCATCTTCACTTCCCTCGCGCCAGAGGATTTGGCGAGCCTGCCGGTTCTAACTAAAACTATCACTCGCAACACGGGCCAAATTATCTTTAGAGAGGGCGATCCTGCCGTTGCCATGTACGTAATTCGTTCAGGCAGGGTCGCCATCTCTGTCTGGACGATGGAAAACGAGGAATTGGTCTTTGCTGTCTTAGGCGAAGGAGATTTTTTCGGCGAGACGTCTCTCCTCGACGGTTCGCACAGGACTGCCACGGCGAAGGCGGTCGAAGCGGTGGAGTTGATCGAGATCGGCGCTGATGATTTTTTCAAGCTACTGCGGTCGAAGCCCGACGTTGCTATTTCGATCATGGGAGTCATGGCCCGGCGGCTTCGCGCTACCAACGAGCTGATCCAGCACCGCGCTTCCCGGAACGTGAATCAAGAGGCGGAAAAGCACTCGAGCCTGGCGGAGCGGGTAGCGGATCGAATCGCGCGCTGCGGTGGAAGTTGGTGGTTCATATGCGGTTTTTTTATAGTTCTCGCCGTTTGGACGGCCTTCAATACTTTTCATCTTTGGTTTGCACCCTTCGATCCATTCCCGTTTGTCTTCCTAAATTTGGTTCTTGCGGTACTCGCGGCCTTGCAAGCTCCGGTGATTATGATGAGCCAAAATCGCGACGCGCAGATTGATCGGTTGCGCGCCGATCTTGACTATCAAGTGAATTTGAAAGCCGAGCTACAAATTCAAAACCTGCACGTGAAGTTGGATGATTTGCGGGCATCCGAGATTCATGAACTACGCGAAATTCAGCGTCAACAGTTGGAGTTTATGAAAAAGTGGAATCCACCGAAGGACTAACCCCCGACCAAAAGATTCTTGCGGAACACGGATGGCTAAGAGTATAATCTTCCTCGTTTTGTGGGCAAACAGGTCGATTGGGCTAGAGATGAAATAGTCAAACGAGCGATCCGGGGATATTCATGTGCCGCTTCGTGCTTTATCTGGGGGAGCCCGTTGTTCTCGAAACCCTGCTTTTCAAGCCGGTCAATTCTCTCGTCAACCAGAGCTTTGACGCCGAGGAGCGGGACCCGCTCAATGGCGATGGTTTTGGCGTGGCCT
>DATBLC010000129.1:0-11052 GCA_036555515.1 Binatia bacterium | reverse complement strand
TCATGAATGCGAACAATAAGCGGATCGTCGACTTTGCATTAAAGAGTCGTTTTCCGTCGCTTTTCGCTCGTAGAGAAGCTGTAGAAGCCGGAGGGCTCATGTCCTACGATCCGGACCCCCTGCTGCAGTACCGCCGCGCCGTAGTCTACGTCGACAAGATTCTCAAAGGCGCCAAACCCGCTGACCTGCCTGTCGAGCAACCAACGAAATTCGAGTTCATCGTCAATTTGAAGACCGCCAAACAGATCGGATTAACAATACCACCTAACGTGCTGGCACGAGCGGACAAGGTGATGAGATGACAGCTAGCAAAGCGCATGGGGCAAAGAGCCAAGGGTAAGAAACCGGAGAACACTTATGAAAAAGGAGATCACCCGTCTTGCGCTTTGCGCCGTGCTCTTCGCGTTCGACGTTTCTGCTCAGGTACAGCAGCCGGACAAAACCCACCGGGTAGGTTTTTTGTCGGGGGCATTTCCCGGTCCTTCGCATTGGACCACGAGATTGCGGGCGGCGCTCCGCGAACTCGGCTTTGTCGAGGGAAAGAACATTACGATCGAGTCTCGCTATAGCGAAAACCGGCTCGACCGGTTACCCTCCCTGGCCGAGGAGCTAGTCCGTCTCAAGCCTGACGTCATCGTTGCCGGTGGCCGCAATGACACCCGCGCGGCTAGGAACGCTACTAGAACGATTCCCATTGTCGGCCAGAGCCTGTTGGATCCCGTCGCCGATGGATTGCTTGACAGCCTGGCCCGGCCCGGTGGAAATGTCACAGGGTTCACCCCTATCGCGGATGTGTTGGTCGGCAAACGGCTGGAGTTGCTCAAGGAGACCGTCGCCAATCTATCCCGCGTCGCACTCCTGTGGAATCCGCAGGATCCAGGGTCTGCCCGACAGTGGAAAGAAAGCCAAACGGCCGCACGAGAATTAGGTCTGCAACTGCGATCTATGGAGGCAAGCAACCCTGAACAGTTAGACGGCGCGTTCAAAGAAGCAAGTCAGACACGGAGCGCAGCTCTCGCGACGACATCGAGTGCGTTTGTCAATGCTCATCAAAAACGGATCGCGGACTGGGCGGCAAAGAATCGGATGCCGGCGATCTACCATCAGGGAAGTTTTGTGGCCGCTGGTGGCTTGATGTCGTATGGGGCGGAGGAGACCGAACACTACAGGCGCGTCGCCGTGATGGTCGACAAGATTCTCAAGGGTGCGAAGCCTGCCGACCTTCCGGTCGAGCAGCCCACGAAGTTCGAATTTGTCATCAATCTCAAAGCCGCCAAGCAGATCGGCTTGACGATCCCGCCGAATGTGCTAGCGCGGGCGGATCGGGTGATTCGGTGAATACAGGCATGAGGCGAAAGTCGTGAGGCAACAGATAATGGACAAAGGACAATCTAAAATCGGAAATCTTGAAGAGAATCCTCAAGCCTTTTTTCGACGCGAGAGCCGGCGCAGAAACTGCCTCACGGAAACGACCCGAACTCGATGGCGTCGAACCACCTTGATCAGTTCGAGATCGCGCTTGAGATCGTCGTCCCGACTTACTATATAGATACTGCGTTTTTCCGACGATAGCCGCTTCGAAGATTTCGTCATCGTCAGGGTCGCGGCATATTTTCAGCTCACCGGAAATTTGCACGATAGTTGCCCAGCTGCGATCAATCGAACAAATGTCTCTACGTCTTGGAGAGGGTATTGGAAGCGACGGGCCAATCGGGGCCTTGTGAGGACTTCAGCGATTTCGCTGAGCTGCGAGACCATGGGTCGAGGCTGGTGGACTGATGTCCTACTCGACCAATGAGATCGATGTCTTTCGCCGTGCCGCTACCTATGTGGACAAGATCCTCAAAGGCACTACGCCCGCCGATCTACCGGTTGAGCAGATGACGAAGTTTGAGTTGTGATCAATCTGAAAACGGCCAAGCAGATCGGCCTATTGATACCGCAGTCGGTGCTGTATCGGGCGGACAGAGTAATTCGGTGAAGCGTCAAGGGTCAGGGGTAAATCGTGAGCGGCGAAGCGAAAAAACACTTAGAATTGGGATGAGAAAATGATCGAGCTTCGATCAGATCGCGCCGGATGGGATCTCTTGGAAGGTAACCCTCCTCATGTGATCGTTGAAGCAAACTTCGAACTGGTTGAACACTCCCGTGCGGCCGAGAAGATTGAACCCGACACCGAGGCGCTCAGAAAAACCAATCGGGATGGTAATCGGCCTGCTGCCGATTTCCACCGGAACATCATGAATGAAGACCGGAATGAAACTACCGTCGCCGACGACCACCATCTGCTGCCTATCGCTTTGCCACTCGAAGCCCATATCTCTGGCTTCAGAGGCGCTAATCGTACTGAAGGTGGCGCCGGAATCGACATAAACCCACACCTTATGATTCTGGATCGTGATCGGGATGATCGGCATCAAATAGCCTTTGTGAAACGTGTACGGAAATTCGATAGCAGGCACACCATATCCTCTTCTCTAGGGACCTTCAGCACTGACGGGATCTTCTTGGGTTCGACTTCTCGTGCTTTGGTTTCCACATCCCGACGGGAATCCCCAACAGCCACTAGTTGCTCGTTCACAACCGCGAGGTATTTGCCGGCGTATTTGGTTACCAGCTCGCTGAAATGCTCGACAATCCAGAGATCGTCTTTATCCATGTCATTCGCCTCTGCAGTGAACAGCTTTTTACCCTCGATCACTACAGGGTACAGACTGTTTTCAAGTCAAGGTACGCGGCTTTTCAGGGGTTGATAAGATTTCTAGCGAGAAAAACCTATGATTAAAGGAATGCTTGCCCTTACTCTTGGCGCTATGCTCTTTGCGCTTTGCATTTCCGCACAGGCGCAGCAGACGAAGAAGATCCCACGGATAGGATGGGTGTCAGGAAGCGGCGATCCCAACACCCCCGGACCTCAGGTCGAAGCATTCCGGCAAGGTTTGCGGGATATCGGTTATGTCGAAGGAAAAAATATGGTGGTTGAGTATCGCTACGCTGAGGGAAAGATGGACCGTATCCCAAGCCTTGTGGCCGAACTCGTGCACCTTAAGGTCGACGTGCTTGTCTCACCAAACGGACCAGCCATCCTCGCAGCCAAGCAGGCGACCAAGACAGTCCCCATTGTCATGGTGGTTGTTCTAGATCCGGTTGCGACTGGGATAGTCGATAGCTTGGCGCGTCCGGGCGGCAATATCACCGGGGTTTCCACACTCAATCGAGAGTTAAGCGGAAAACGGCTGGAATTGCTTAAGGAAGCAGTCCCGAGAATATCCCGAGTCGGAGTCCTTTGGGATGCGAACGCACCAGGGCCAAAAAGTGGCTTTAAGGAGTACGGAGATACGGCGCGTGCTTTGAAGATACAGCTTCAATCCCTAGAGGTGCGAGGTCCGAACCCGGACTTGGAGGGTGTTTTCCAAGCTGCCGTCAAGGAGCGTGTTAACGCGGTAATTACGGTCAGGGCTGCCGTGCTCAATCGTTACCCAAAGCGGATTGCGGACCTCGCCATAAAGAACCGACTGCCTTCAATGTACGAGCAGAGTCAGTACGTAGAGGCCGGGGGTCTCATGTCCTACTCAACCAACGATGCTGAAAGTTTCAAACGGGCCGCGGTCTACGTACACAAGATCCTGAGAGGAGCCCGCCGATCTACCGGTGGAGCAGCCGACGAAGTTTGAACTCATCATCAACCTGAAAGCCGCCAAGCAGATCGGGATTGACATTCCACCCAACGTATTAGTTAGAGCCGACCGAGTGATCCGATGACTCTTAATCGAAAATCCAAAATCGTGGGGCGATTCCTTCGAACGTCTTGGCTAGAGCTGATCGAGTAATTCGATAGGCGTAGGAAGATAACTCGGATTGTCGGAGTCAAAACTCAACAACGAAAAGTCTTGGCTCCAAACTCTATATTTTCGCTCCGACAATCCAAAATCGGCAACCTAAAATCCAAAATAAAAATTACCCCATATCCACCTTGACGCCGTTTTTGGCGCACTCTTCTTCGTACATCCTGCGCATAGAATCGTCTTCGTCCTCGAACTCGATCTGCTCGATGCCCTTTTCTTCCTTCTGCACCGCGGTGTTGGCGTGGAGCGCGACGAATTTACAGGGCTGGTTGCCGGTATTGTAGTGTTGGTGCCAGGTACCGGCGGGCGGCGAGATGCATGTGCCCTCGTGCCAGTCGTAGCGCTCGGGCTTCTCCCCTTCGTTCCACATGAGCGTGTAACCGGTGGAGTCGAGCAAGAACACATGGGCACCGGGGCCATGACGGTGCGCCTTCTTGTAGCGGCCCACGGGAAATTGCGACACATGGGCGAGCATGGCGCTGCCCGACATGTGAATGTACATATTGCGCGTGCCTTTGCCGCGCTTTTCCCGCGGCACGAGGTTAATCTTACGGATGTCGGGAATGAAGTTGGAGTGCAGGATGCCGCCGTAGTATTCGGTAAAATATTTACCTTCTTTGGAGAAAAACTCGGAATCGCCGGGATCGAAGCGGTCTTTGAACATGTAGTTGGTGTTGTAGACAAACTCCGGATCGCGGAACAGCTCGAAGGCGACGGGCTGGCTGGTGAGCGCGAAGTAGCGGCAGGGCTCCGTGCCGCTCGCGTTGAAGTGCTGGTGCCAAGAGTTTAGGGGAATCGCAAAAGTGCTTCCCCTTTCCCACTCAAATGTCCGCTTGGGCGTCCCGTCGTACCAGATGGTCGTTGCCCCGCGCCCCGCGGCGACGGTGATGATTTCTTCGTAAAGCTGGCGCTGCGGCTTCATGCTTTTTCCCGGATCTATCTCGGCGATATAGGCATCGGCGACCATTTGATCGGAAAAGGTACAGATGGCCCCTTTGCAATCCTTGCGTTTCCAATAAGCCAGCTTTTCCGTGCGCACGTCTTGCACGAACGCCCCTCCGACGATCGGCACCCCCTCCGACTCGATCCACTTTTTGTAGGGGCTGTATTTGTCCATCATGAATTGCACATAAGGATGAACTTCGAATTCTTTTGTCGGTCCGGCCATGGCGACAACCTCCGAGAACGTATTCTTATCGGACGTTAACCCGCTGGAGGAAGGCCTGTCAACAGCGCGTTACTCAACGCCTCTTGACTGTCCGACCACAACTGTTGTACGAGCAAAGCGATTTCACGAGGCTCTGAGCAAAGGCCAAAAGCAAGATATTTCAAATTCTCTTGCGCATGACGGTGTTTGAAAAGTTCACACGGAAAATCTCCCCTACCCCTTTTTCAAAGAGGGGTAATCATCGTGAAATTGTGCGGTGTAAGCTTAGCTGTCGGTAAGATGCGTGAATCGATTTAACTTCCCCCCTTTGTAAAATTTTTGTAAAAGGGGGATCGAGGGGGGATTTTGTCGAGGACAAAAACTGTTAGATACAAATTCTCCTATGAACCAAGTAAAAGACGGATACTAATTCCTTTTTCCACGATCTGAAGCGACCCAAGGAGGTGAAAAATGGAAACAAGAGCGATGTTAGCCACGTCGTTGATTTCTTTCTTCCTCTTGCCGGCCGTTTCCTATTCCCAGTCAACGGATCCAAAAATCATCGAGGCCGCGAAGAAAGAAGGCGAGATCATCTGGTACACCTCGATGAGCGTCGATCAGAGCCAGCCGCTCATGAACGCCTTCAACAAAAAATATCCCGCCATCAAGCCCGTGCTCGTGCGCCTGGGCGGCGGCGCGCTAATGAATAGGGTACTGACCGAGACGCGCGCCGGCTTATCCGGCTTCGATAGCAGGCTGAAAAAGCCCCATAGGGTTCGTCAGATTGTGTGAAAACTCTTTAAGAGCCCTTCGATCCTTCGAGGGGGCCTCAGGAGAGGCCCCTCGACAGCCTTTAGTTCCGAGCTGCGCTCAATCGCCTCGCTTCGCTAAAGTGTTCAAATCGTTCAAAATGTTCCAGTAGTTCAAGTCGTTGAAGAGCAGCTTTTCGGATGTCAGATTTTTTTCGCAGCCTGCTATGAGGCCTTTCGGCAATCCGCTTTAGTTACCGAGTACGGGCTCGTGGACAAGGGAAGGAATTACTGATAAGGAATTTTTTTAAACTCAGAGGGGGAAAAATAAGGAGAAATAGAATGGCGACAAAGTTAAAATTTGGGCTACTTTTGCCGCACTTTTGCGAATATGCCTCGGCCGAAAGCTGCATCGAGGGCGCCAAAAAGGCTGAGGCTTACGGATTTGACTCGGTCTGGGTCAGAGACCATTTGGTTTTTGAACCCCATGGCATGGAAGGTGAAGACAATAGCCATATCGAGGGGCTGCTGATCCTCGCGGCCGTCGCAACGGTTTGCAAGAAACTAACCCTCGGCACCGGCACAATTATCTCGCACCGGCATCCGATTCATTTGGCGCAAGCCATGGCGGGACTCAGTACGCTTTGCAACACCGATATCATTATGGGTCTGGGCCTTGGCACCTTTCCCCACGAGTTCGAAGCAGCGGGTTATAAGAAGGTTACTTTGCAAGATCGCGCCAACATAGCGAAAGTCAACGCCGAGCTCTGCCGGCGATTCTGGGCCGGCGAAAAGATCACCTACAAAGACGATTATTACGACTTCAAAGACGTCGAGCTCAGGCCGACGCCGAAGAAAAAAATTCCCATTTGGTACGGCGGCGGCACGCCCGCGTCCGTCCGCCGCGCGGCAGATTACTGCGACGGCTGGATGCCTGGACGCATTCCCACGGCCACTTTTAACAAAATGGTCAAGTATCTCGAAGAGCAGTGCAAGCTGGCGGGACGACCCATGGTCACCACCGGCGCGATCCCCATCACCAGTATCGATAAGAACAGAGACGTCGCGCTCAGCAAGGTTAACGTCAAAGGTCTGATCAACGAAGGCAACGCCCCTAGCAAGAAAACGTGGGTCAAACCGGCATCCGGCACATTCTCCAAAGTCGAAGATATCGAAGGGCTGCTCATGGCCGGAACCCCGGCGGATATCGCCCGCGATACTAAACGATACGAAGAAGCGGGTCTTAATCATATCGTTTTCGATCTGCGCTTCCGCTACGCCGATTGGTACCAACAGATCGACTTGTTGGGCCAAGAAGTTCTGCCGGCGGTGCGCGCCTGATAAATAGTTCTTAGTTTCAAGTTCCTCGTTTCAAGTTAACCAGAAACAAGGAGCTAGAAACCATTGGGAGTTGATATGCGCACGGAAAAAGTTAGTTTTTACAGCGAAGGCATCAAGCTTTCCGGCGTGCTTTATTTGCCGGACTCGGAACAGGGCAAACCGTTTCCGGGAGTCGTTCAAGGCCCCGGCTTCCTCGGACTCCAAGACGCCAAGCACTACATCATGATGTTCGAGAAGCTCTGCGCCGCAGGGTATGCTTGCCTCTGCTTCGACTACCGTGGCTGGGGTGCCAGCGAAGGCAACGACCGCGGCTGGGTTATGCCAAATTGGCAAGCGGAAGATATCCGCAACGCCATCACCTTCATGCAGACCCGGCCTGAAATCGATGCCGACCGCATCGCGACTTACGGTTCCGGCGGCACCGGCGGCGGCAATGCCGTCTACGTCGCCGCCATCGATCCTCGAGTTAAATGCTGTATCAGCTATCTCGGCGTCAGCAGCGGCCGCGAATGGCTGCACTCCATGCGGCGCGAGTACGAATGGGTCGACTACCTCAAAAGCATCGACGAAGACCGCAAGAAACGCGTCACCACCGGTTCCGGCGCCGTGGTCAGCGCCCGCGAAGGCGGCATCATGGTGCAAACGCCGGAACGCCAGGCAACCACAATCAAAAAAGAGGTTGCGGATAAAATTCCCGACGCCATGCCACTCGCCTGCGCTGAGGCGATCTTGGAATACAGCCCGATCGATGTCGTCCATAAGATTTCACCTCGCGGCGTGCTGTTCATCGCCGTGGAAGGCGACGCGGTGACGCCGGAACAGCAGTCCTTCGATTTGTACGAGAAAGCAGGCGAGCCGAAAAAGCTGGTCTTATACAAAAAGACCACCCACTACGGTATCTATAACGATTACTTCGACGACGTGGCCGCCAACGTCGTGGATTGGTACAACCGCCACTTGAAGTACCACAAAGTCGAAGTCACCGAGAAAAAGTAGGAGCTATCATGCAGCATAACATTTCCTTTGGCGTGCGGGTGCCGAATTCCGGCCCGCTCTCCAGCATTGAAAATATCGTAAAAGCCACCAAGAAAGCCGAAGAATTGGGGTTCGACGCAATTTGGGTCCACGACCATGTGGTGTGGAGCACGGAGATGCACCGGCATCACATATCTTCGGGCGCCTTCGAAGCGATAACCGATGCCCAGGAAGCGAATTTCTATGAGGCCACTACCATCTTGTCGTACCTGGCTGCGGAGACCAAGCAGATTACTTTGGGAGTGGCGTGTTTGGTTATGCCCTGCCGCAATCCGATCTACGCCGCCAAACAATACTCGACATTAGACCACCTCGCCAACGGTCGTCTGCTGATCGGGGTCGGTCTCGGCTCGAAAGCGACTCGCGAATCGGATGAATTCGGCGTATTCGGCGTGCCCTATGAACGGCGCGGCGACCGCACGGATCAATATATCGAAGCGATGAAAGCCATCTGGACGCAGCCCTTAGCGTCATACAAAGGTGATTTCATCGAGTTCAAAAACGCGGAAGTCTATCCGAAGCCGGTGCAGAAACCGCATCCGCCCGTTTGGGTCGGAGGCTGGATGAAGCTCGCCGCAAAACGCGCGGGCAAATACGGCGAAGGCTGGATTCCTGGCTGGCTCTCGCCCAAGGAAATGAAAGTCGGCTGCGATATCCTTGCGAAGACGGCGGAAGAGAACGGGCGCGATCCGAAGAAGATCACCATTGCCGTCGAAAAACTTGCGACCATCGCCAAGACCCGCGAAGAAGGCTTGAATCTCGCGATGCCGACCCTCAAAACAAGCAGCGAAAGCTACGAGCGCGACATCGACAGCATGCAATTCGCCCTCGACCGTCACATATTCGGCTCGGTAGACGACGTGCGCCGCCGCGTCGATGAATTCATCGAAAACGGTGTCCAGCATTTCGAGTTGAAAGTCATCTATCCGACGATGGACAGCCTGGAACGGCAGATGACCCTCTGGGCCGAATCGATTCTGCCGCATTACAATTAAGATAAGTTTCTAGTTCCCGGTTTCTAGTTTCTAGTTTTCAGATAACCAGAAACCAGGAACTAGAAATTTTTCAGGGAGAAGTTCTTGAATATTCAATTCACCTTGAACGGTCGCGCAATTGAAATTGACTGTGAGCCGGCGGACACCCTCGCCGAAGTGTTGCGCAATCAACTCAACTTGAATGGCACTAAGGTCTCCTGCGAGGTTCAGGTCTGCGGTGCGTGCACCGTGCTCGTGGAAAATCTTCCAGTGAGCGCTTGCACCTACCTCGCCTACGAAGCGCGGGGCAAAACCGTCACTACCATCGAGGGATTGGAGCAAAACGACGGCACTCTCCATCCGCTTCAGCAAGCCTTCATCGATGAGTTCGCTTTTCAATGCGGCTATTGCACGCCGGGCATGATCATGAGCGCCAAAGCTCTGCTCGATGAAATCCCGAAACCCAGCCGCGACGAAATCATCCATCACATGGACGGCAATATCTGCCGCTGCACCGGTTACGTGCCGATTGTCGCGGCGATTCAGCGCGCGTCCGAGGTCATGGCCAAGGAGAACAAAAAGTGAGCGCGGAAAAGAAACCCGATTTTCAGATCGTCAACCATTCGATTCCGCGCCGCGATGGCCGGGTCAAAGTCACGGGAAAAGCCACCTACGTGAGCGACGTGAAGCTCATCGGCATGGCCTACGCCAAGGTTTTGCGCAGCCCGTACGCCCACGCCAGAATTCTTTCCATCGACAAGTCCAAAGCGGAAGCTCGCCCGGGCGTCTACTGCGTCGTGACCGGATATGATCTCGATGGGCTTAATCCTTACTACGGCCATGCAGTAAAGGACCATCCGCTCCTTGCCATCGACAAAGTTCGCTACGCCGGGGAGCCGGTGGCCGCGGTCGTCGCCGTCGACGAACGGACGGCCTTCGAAGCGTTGGAATTCATCGACGTAAAGTACGAGGAGCTCAAAGCGGTTTTTACGCCTCAAGAAGCGCTGGCTCCCGACGCCCCATTGTTGCACCAGAGGCAATTCGAGGCCGGCGCGCTGCGCGGTTTTGAAGGCGAAGTCAGCGCCGGCCAAGGGACGAATATCTGCCAGAAGCATCAAATCAAATGGGGCAACGTCGAGGAAGCATTCAAGCACGCTGCGGCCGTCATCGAGGGCGAATATTATTTCCCAATGACCTACGCCTACGCGATGGAAGCCTACGTTGCCATCGCCGAGGTCAACGCTCAGGATGTGACGATCTACTCGTCGGCCCAGCACCCGTTCATGGTGCGCCATGATTTGAAATCAGTCTTCAATTTGCCCGTCAGCTCCGTTCGTTTGATCGTGCCTTTCGTTGGCGGCGGCTACGGCAGCAAATCGTACACCAAGATCGAACCGCTGGTGGCCGCGTGCGCCTGGAAAGCCAAGCGGCCGGTGAAACTGCAGCTCAGCATCGAAGAAGCGATGCTCACGACGCGCAGCGACGACGCCTATACCTGGATGCGCACAGCGGTAGACGCCAACGGCAAGATCATCGCCCGCCAGGCGAAAATTATGATGAACACCGGCGCCTATGCCGAAAACAGCCCGCTGGTCGTCGAGAAGTCGACGAATCGTTGCGTCGGACCCTATGCGATTCCCAATGTCTTGATTGAAAACATGTCGCTCTATACCAACACGGTGCCGGCGAGTTCTTATCGCGGTTTCGGCTGCGCGCAGGTGACCCTGCCCGGGGAGTCGCAGATCGACGAACTGGCGGCGAAGATCGGTAAAGATCCATATGAATTCCGTCTCGCCAACGCGGCCAAGCCCGGCGAGGAGTTTTTTCCCGGCATGCGCCCATTCGATGGCACGTTGAAGGAAGACTTGGAAACAGCGGCCAAAGCCATCGGCTGGAACAAGCCGCTGGCCAAAAACCATGGCCGCACGGTGGCTTGCTCCGGCAGCGACGCCGGCGCTTAT
>DATBLC010000128.1:0-3733 GCA_036555515.1 Binatia bacterium | reverse complement strand
CTCCAATCCTCGTTTCGCGGAGCAATCCCGTCAGATGCGCACCATCGCGCTTCTGCCTCCGAGGATCAAAGTCTATCAAATAGATGCCGGCGGCGTCCGCGAAGAAATCGAAGCATGGTCGTCCCAGGCGCGCAATAACATCGTTTCTGCCCTGGAAGCAGAGCTGCGCACGAGGATGCAAGCGAGGGTGGAATCTGTAAGCGAAGAATCGCTGGCAGAAGATAAAGTGTGGGAAGAAACACGAGCGCTCTACAAGGCGGTCTCGGCCATGATTTTGCTCCACACGTATCCCAATCCTAATGTTCCGACCTATTTCTTTGAGGAGAAGTTAAAGAATTTTGACTATTCCCTTGGAAGCGAGGTGAGCACGCTGGCAAAACAAGCGGAGGGGCTGCTCCTGCTCGACGCTGAGGATCACGTCTGGACCGGAGGGCGCCAGGCGTTGCAGGCCTTAGGAGTTATCTTAGGCGTAGGGGCGGGAGTCGCAACCGGGGTAGTGATCATCCCCCAGCTCGCTGGAGGCACCGCCGTTAGAGCGGCGCTGGTTGACAGCAGGAGCGGAGACATTCTCTGGATCAATGCGATGGGCTCGGGAGCAGGCAAAGATCTTCGAGATCCGGCCAGCGTAACATCGATGATCAGCGAGCTGCTTAAGGATTTTCCGGCGTCAGATGGTCACGAATTGGGGAAGACAGAGGAGCGTTAGCCTTGGGGCTTTGTTATGCGCGGCTGTGCTGAATTTGACGGCTTGCGGCGCTGGCCGGGTAACGCCCATCGGGACAGAAGGCCTCCAAACGGCGGAGGACGAAGGACGCATATGGCGCGAGGCGCGGGAGCTTCAATCGCGCCTCGACCGGAGCGCTCTGATCGACGAAGACGTGTCGGGTTACGTAAACCAGGTGGCGTCCAAAATCGTGCCTGGAGAAGTAAAACGGGCGATCGAGGTTCGAGTCAAAGTGATGAAACATCCGGCTCCCAACGCATTTGCGCTGCCTCATGGCGCCGTTTATGTTCACTCCGGTTTTCTCGCTCGAATGGATAACGAGGCTCAATTGGCCGCGGTGCTTGCTCACGAGATCAGCCACATCATACATCGCCATGCACTGCAGACGTTTCGCAACGTTAAACAAGCCGCGGCGGTTGCCTCGACGCTGGCGGTGATCGGCGCGCCCGCGGGCCTCCCGGGTGCAGGAGTTATTCTGCTGGGGACCGTTGGCGCGTTGGCCGCTATCTCAGGATATTCGCAATCATTGGAAGAGGATGCGGATGCGGAAGGCCTGCGGCTCATGGTGAATGCCGGCTATGACCCTGGAGAGGCGGTGAAGGTTATCGAGAACGTCATGCGATATGTCGAGCAAGAAGAGATCAAGGAACCGTTCTTTTTCTCCACCCATCCGCGTCTGGGGGAGAGACAGGCGAGTTATCGGCAGCTCGTTGACACTCAGTACAAGGACCGAGGGGGGCTCCAGGGAAAAGCGGACTTCACAGCGAAGATGGCTGATGTGTTTCTCGACAACGCTCTCCTTGAAATGGCCAGAGGCCGCTACGCATTGGCACACGAGGCCATCGAGAAATCCTTTGCCGTGGAGTCGAAAAACGCTCGCGCCCACTATTTGTTAGGGGAACTGTTTCGGCAACGTGCGCTGGAGGGAGACCAGGCGAGAGCGGAAAAGGAATACCAAGCAGCCATTGATCTTGAGCCGCGTTTTGCCGAGCCGCACAAGGGAATCGGGCTTCTCAACTACAAGAAGGGAGCCAGCGATTTGGCCAAGCGGCATTTCGCAAAATACCTGGAGCTCAACCCCGCCGCAAAGGATCGCGCTTATATCGAACACTATTTGCGGGAAATTGAGACGGGAAGGGGCGGGCCATGAAGAGAAGAGTATTTGCAGTTGCGTGGGCGCTGGTTGTTGCTCTGCTTGTTCTGAACGCCTGCGGGGTTCCCTATTCACTGGTAAGCGAAAGGCACATCTCGTCTGAAGAGAATTTCACGGTGGATCTGCCGGAGGGCTGGAGGCAGCATAATATTTCGGCCGACCCTCTCAGAGGTTTCACGGCGCTGCTGGAAAAACGCCGCAAACTCAGTTGGGACGTAATCCGACTGACCCGCGACGGCTTGTTGCTGCAACAAATCTGCATCGGGAGAATCCCCCTTAGCGCGGAGATGGCGAACACCAAGCGAAAGCTGGCCGAGCAGATGCTGCCGTCGGAGCTCGCGGAAGTCATCAGCGACGAATTTCGTTCCAACTCTAATGTGACTCATCAGGAGATCCTCGAAAACCTGCCGGCCGCCGTGGGCGGCCACTCCGGCTTTAAGCTGCATTACACTTACCGGTCCGACGAATTGAAGCTCGAAGGACTTTTTTACGGAGCCTTGGTAGGGCCTTGGCTCTATTACATTCTATATGAGGCTCCGGCCCAGCATTACTTTGCCAAGGACCTCGCGATTTTCGACAAAACGCGCTCGAGCTTTCAGGTCACCAAAGCCGCTTCGTGATTATTCATCACAACAGGAATTTTAGGTGACCAGATAGTCGCTGCTGGCAGTACAGCGGATCTCGGATCGTGTTCCTGGTCGTGAGTTACTCATCGCCGGCGGGTGATATTCTCTATCCTTTAAGCCGTCCGCAAAACGTTCACTGACGCAAAGGAGCGCAGAGCGCGCGTCTCAGGGCGGGGAAAATCGATCGGCTTCCGACGTGCAAGTAGCGGAATGACAATTATTTCTTTCGTGGCACGCCTCGTGCGAGGAGAATTGTTGGGCACCAAGACCCGGGGGGATGGCGGCTCTTTCAAACGAGAAAGGAGAACGAGTTTATGAAACTGCAACGGAAACGCCTCATAGGGCGGCGCGCACGTCAAGCTTTGAGATCCGTCGCTGTGCTTTTAATTTCTGGATTGATGCTAGCGGGTTGCGGCGTGGGAAGAGCGATGGTGATCAAGCCGCCCGATGAACAATTAAGAGTGGTTTTCGTTCAGGTAAAAGAGGGAAACTCTCCGGTGGCAGTTCCGCCGGAGGTGAAGGCTGACTTTATGAATAAACTGAATCACTATCTCCATGGAGAAGATGGTTTTCAAAGGGGACCAGAACTAACGATCAACTATCGTTTCATTCAGTACGAGCCCGGAAGTCAATTCACGCGGTGGTTTTGGGGCGGCATTGGCAACGCCGGCGAAGCCTCCCTTACGGTTGAAGCAAAATACTTTAATCCCGCCAACAAGGAGGTTGCCACAATAAACGCCGAAGGTCGGATTGGCAGTGGATTTTTTGGTGGCGCGTTGTCGGAAGCCGTGGACAAAGCAGCGGAGAAAATAGCGGAGTACACCAAAACGAACTTTCGATAAATCTGGATGGAGATCGTGGAAGGACGGAGCACCTTCTGAGTCTTGATGCGATGCCGCGTCGTCGACGTGCACTCGATCGTCTAGCGAATTGTTCAAGACCTCGGCCTCACGATGGGTCTGCAACCGGCGTGAGGATCAAACGTCCGTCGTGCTCGGCCATGTGGACCTTACCACTGGGCTTGAGTCCCAGTTTTTCGCCTTAGGCTCTCGGGACCAGAATCTGGCCCTTGGGGGTAATTTGTGCTACGGACATATACTTTTCCTCCGAACGCACAAAAAATGTACCAAAACCACCAAACGCAGTAACTGGACGGTTGGTTGTGGCGCAGTTTGAGTTTGCACGAGTCTCAGAGAGGAGAAAGATTCCTCGCTTCCGCTCGGAATGACA
>DATBLC010000127.1:0-26730 GCA_036555515.1 Binatia bacterium | reverse complement strand
TGCCGGCGGGCATTTCCACCTATGGAGAGGACGGGGTGGTGGCCGGCAAGGCAGAGAACCATTGACCGCGATCGGAAGGGCTCGCCTCTCGGTCGCACACTAGCGACATAGTCTCTAAATAACGAACTCATTAGTAACTCTCGTCTTGTACCGCCTTGGCCCGCCGATCCGGTAGTCTTTTCACTTGACTAAACGCCTCGCTAATCGGCCGACACCGGCGGTCGATTGGAAATGGCGATGCCGGGAGGCGCTGGGCAGATTCAGGTTGCATAGACCATTTTCAAGAGCCGATTAGCATTTGACACAAGTAGGCGTAGTAGGGATATGCTACATTTCGTCACTGGAAAATGACCTACTGCAAATCAGGGTTCTTTAACAAAGGAATTGACGGAGAAAACCCCAATGAAACAAGCAATGCCGATTATCCTGGCGGTGTTCGTTATCGTCCTCTTTGCCACCGATGAGTCGTGCAGCGGGGCCGCGGAGACCGCCGGACCGATCTTGGCTAAACTCAACAAACTGCCCGCCGAGCAGCGACAAAAGATCCTGGTAGAAAAAGCTAAGGCGGAAGGCGAAGTCGCGTTCTACAGCTCACTGCAGGCGCAGCAGATCGAACCTTTTATTCGAGATTTCAGAAGCAAATATCCTTTCATCAAAGTAAATAGTTATCGTGTCTCTGGCAACAAACAGGTACTCAAAATTCAAGCCGAGCTGAACGCCGGAAGAAATCTCTTTGATGTTACGAACGGATCGGCGGAACAGGCCTTCGCTATGCGCCAAATCGGGGTACTGGATCCCTATGATTCGCCGCAGCGGGCGTTCTACCCCGGCGAAAACAAGGAGGGATATTTCACTTCGCTTTATATTATTCCGCTGGTGTTGGGGTACAATACGAATTTGTTAAAAGCCAACGACGCTCCTAAGAATTACGAGGCCTTGCTCGATCCAAAATGGAAAGGACAGATGTTTTTGGACAACGAAGCTTACGAATGGCTTGCCGTCATGGAGAAACATCTCGGCAGAGAAAAAGCTCTCGCGTACATGAAGAGCTTCGTCAAGCAAGACATCCGGCTCACCCGGGGACGTACCGCGCAAACACAACTCATCGTCGCCGGCGAGCGGCCCATCGGTGTCGTTCTTTCCGGCCATACCGTATTGGACCTGCGTGCCTCCGGGGCGCCGATCAGTCTCGTAACTCTCGATCCCTATTTCGCGCAAGCCAACAAGCTCATGCTCGCTCGCCATGCGCCCCATCCCCACGCGGCGCAGTTGTTTATTGACTGGGCGCTTTCCGAGGAAGCACAGGCGATTATCACCTCATTCGGCCGCGTCGTCGCAAGAAAAAGCGTGAAGCAGAGGTTCCCCGAGTTGATGGAGAAAGATCCGTTTCTCGTGGATGTCGACTTTCTCGGGCCTATCCTCGACCGCGTGGGAAAAGAGTTCACCCAGATCTTTTTGAAAAACTAGCTGGCTGCTCCCAAACCCACGCGGTGCTTCGGCGCCTCGTTGCTTCGGCTAACGCGATTTCCAAGCCAGCCATTCGGACTTTAAATTTGCATGCGCTGCGCGAGTCAAGCGTGGCGATAACCAGGCCCGTACACCACTCGTCCGGGTCGCGCGCCAGTGTGGTGGCCGTTATCGATAACCACGGTGCCGTTCACCAGCACGTAAGGGATGCCCTTCGGATATTGTTTGGGATTATCGTAGGTCGCCGTATCCGCCACCGTATCCGGGTCCAAGACAACTACGTCGCCCCAATAGCCTTCGCGCAGCAAGCCGCGATCCTTGAGCCCCAGCACCTGGGCCGGCATCGAAGTCATCTTGCGCACGGCGTCTTCCAGTTGCAGCACATGTTCCTCCCGGGTGTACTTGCCCAAGACACGGGGATTGGTGCCGAAACTGCGCGGGTGCGGCCTGCCCGGATACTTGAGGTTCAAGGCGCTGCCGTCGGAGCCGATGGACACCCAGGGCACACGCATCACGGCTTTCACGTCTTCTTCGTTCATCGTGTGGTGCACGCCGTGAATGAACGCTCCTTCTTCATAAATCAAATCAAAGCATGTACTAATCGGGTCTTGTTCCCGGATTTGGGCGATCTCGGCGATCGTCATGCCTTCGAATTTCTTCAAGCCGGCTGTGTCCAGGCGCGCTGCGACCACGCCTTCCCAGCCGCCATGCTCGTTGACGTATTGATTGAACTCGGGATCTTTCGTCACCCGCTCACGGAAACTCGCGCTCTTGAACTGCGCGATGGTCTCATCGACCGGCGCGTCCTGCACCCAGCGGGGGAAGAGGCGGCGCCAGGGATGTTGCATCGCCGTGTACGGATATTGGTTCGCCGTGATCTCTAGCCCTTCGCGCCGAGCCTCCTCGATCTGCTCGACCACTTCCCGTACGCGCCCCCAGTTGCTCTTGGCGCGCATCTTGAGGTGATAGACGTGAATGGGTATCCCGGATTCCCTCGCGATACGCAACGTCTTGGCGAGCTCTTCGAAAATATCGAAACCCTCGCTGCCTATGTGAACGCCGTAATAACCGCCGTAGCGCCTGGCGACTTTGGCCATCTCGACCACTTCATCGGGATATTCGGGACCCTTGGCATGCCAGGCAGCCGTCAGGCCCAGGGCGCCTTCTTCCATCGCTTGAGTCACCAGACGATTCATCCGCTCCTGCTCCGGTGCGCTGGCCGGCCGTTCGTCGAAACCGCAAACGACCCGCTTGACCTGCTGGGGCGACACGCCCGAAGCAATATTGATTGACACGCCGCCTTTCAGCACTCGATCGAAATATTCGCTGAAGGTCTTCCAGTCGGTTTCGATACCGTTGCGCTTTCGGTGCTCCAGCCGGTATTCCTCTAAAATCGCGCCTTCCAAAGGCGCCACCGTCTGGCTTTCGCCGATGATGTCCAGCGTTACTCCCTGGCGCACTTTGCTCTCGGCGTTGCCGTCATTGATGATTGGCTGATCGCTGTGCGTGTGCATATCGATGTAACCGGGAGTGACAACCATGCCCTTTGCCGAGATTGCTCGCTGACCCGATCCAGGGTTGATTCTGCCGATGCTGACGATCCTGCCGTCCTTGACGCCCACGTCACTGTAGAACCAGGGGTTGCCTGTCCCGTCGATCAGTCTGCCGCCGTGAATGACGATATCGAAGTCGGCCATGATTACCTCCCGCAATGTGAGTCGCTGCTGCTCCTATACCACCCGGCTCCAGACTCGACAAGTTGAACGGCGGCGGGCAGCAGGGCGGCGCCCAAGCCGATGTTCTAGAGTTCCAATCGTTTTGAACGGCTTGAACGACTTGAACGTTTTGAACCTGTTTGATGACCTGCCCGAGACTCAGGACCAACATGCTTGCCATGCGGCAGGCGGGACTGAAATGTGCTATGAAGCGACAATGATTCGACCTGAATTTCGCAAACTGTTAATGGACCAGCGCGGGGCGGCAGTCATTCTCTGGAGCGCCTTCGTCATGTTCATCGTGATATATATCGTGATTGCCCAAAATGTGCTCGCCAATCCTAAATATTCCCGCGGTCTGTGGTTTGCCGATACCGCGAGAATGATCTTCTGGGGACTGGCGATCGTAGACTTGGGCTACTACGTCTACTGGAAAAAACGCTATCTCACGACCGCTGCCATCGCCGCCGGATCGTCGAAAACCAAAATGCTGCGTGCTCTAGACAGCTACGATGGTCTCCATGAAAAAGAAGCTGCGCTGGTCGTATCGACTTATATAACGCGCAAGATTGTCCTGTATGCTATCATCGAAGCTCTCGCGGTATACGGCTTGGTGCTTGCGATCGTGGGCCGTTTTTTTGTTGACCAGTATGCCCTGTCGGCGCTGAGTTTGACCCTGCTCGCACTCGAGTTTCCCACGGCGCGGAATCTGCACTCTGTGCTACTCACGGTCGAATAGAGAGGCTGACCAAGCTTCAAGCAGCCCACGTGCCTTTCTTGCTTGGGCTCTTCAACGCCTCGCTGAGACGCTTGAGGAAAACTCGCCTGGGCAATTCCTTCGCGCCGAAGCGCAGCAAATGTGCAGTGGTCATTTGCGCGTCGATGAAATGAAAATTCCAGGACTTGAGACGCTCCACCAGGGCGGCCAGCGCCACCTTTGAAGCGTCGGCACGCCGGTGAAACATGGATTCGCCGAAAAATACCTTGCCCAGTGAAACGCCGTACAGGCCGCCGGCCAGCTCGCCGTCGAACCATGATTCCACGGAGTGAGCATAGCCAAGCTTGTGAAGCCGCGCATAGGCCTCCCGCATATCATCAGTGATCCAGGTGCCGCGTTGCCCGTCGCGCGGCGCTAAGGCGCAGGCGCGCATAACGTCGGCGAACGCCTGATCGAAGGTCACTTGAAAGATTTTTTTGTTGAGGGTTTTGCGCAGGCTCCGCGAGATCTTGAAATCGCCGAGATCGAGTACAAGGCGCGGATTGGGCGACCACCAGAGAATGGGCTCGTCATCGGAGTACCAGGGGAAAATGCCCAGACGATAGGCCTCCAGCAAGCGCTCGCTGGATAGATCGCCGCCCACCGCCAAGAGACCGCTGGGGTCAGCCTCTTCAGGCGGCGGGAATATCACTTCTTTGATCAAACGATAGATGGGCATGCTGCAACCGGTCCACCACGGTAGCTTACCGCCGTCTTTCTCTATTTCACATTTCGCCAGCTACTTGCAAAACCGCACCCCCGCGGACTATTCTGTAAATTGGACCATCGAGGTAGCAATCATGTTCAAACGCATTGATCACGTGGCCATTCATGTAAGCGATCTCAACCGCTCCGTCGCCTTCTATGAAAGGCACTTTGGTTTCAAACATTATTTTCAACAAACCGCCAGCGGTGGACTGCAGATCGCTTACCTCAGACTCGGCGACACGGTGCTCGAACTTACCCACCATTCCGACGGCGCAATGCAAGGTTTTCATTTTTGTTTGGAGACAGATAGCTTCGACGAGACTGTGGACCAACTTCAGAAAGACGGCGTAAAATTGATCCGCGCTCCCCATGACACTACCGCGCGCGAGCCCAGGGAAAAAGGATGGCGCCGCGTCGTCTTCGGCGGCCCGGACGGGGAACAGATTGAGTTAAGGGGATAATGGAGTTTCTACTTTCCAGTTTCTGGTTTCTAGTCGGGATCCGAAGAACGAGGAACTAAAGAACAGAAACTAGAAACTCAATGATAGGAGATCATTCTCATGTCTGAGAACCAATCCGGTACTATCCAAGTCACCTGTCCCTGCTGCGACGCGATTCTGACCATTGACCCGAAACTGGCGGTAGTCTTGGACCACAAGCTGCCGGTCAAGCCCCAAATGGCGGTCGAACTGAAGGACGCCGTAAAACTAGTCAGAGAGGAAGCCAGCCGCCGCGACGAGAAGTATCAGAAGCTCGTCGAAGCGGAAAAAAACAAATCAAAAGTCCTCGAAGCAAAATTCCAAGAGCTGTTTAAGAAAGCCAAGGAAGAGCCGATCACCAAGCCGCTCAAAGATATCGACCTGGACTAAGGCGAGTGTTACACGGCCATCTTCAGCAATTATCAGTGGTCATAGAGTGGTCTCAGCTGTCAGCGCGCAAAGCTAGCTCGGCGTACGTCACTCGGTCTTCGTCGCGAAACTCGACCTCGTAACCTAAGCTGTTACTCACGGGCCCCTGACGATGTATCGGCTACATAAGTAACGCCGATAGGAATGATTATGAATATGCGCGTGATGCTGTTCGAGAAAGCCGGACAGCCGTTGCGGATAGCGGATCTGCCAACTCGGAAGCCAGGTGCGGACCAGGTTTTGATTCGCGTGCACGCTTGTGCGGTATGCCGAACTGATTTGCACGTCGTCGATGGGGAACTGACAAAGCCCAAACTGCCGCTCATTCCTGGACATGAGATAGTTGGGACGGTCGAACAGTTGGGAGACAGAGCAGATCGATTCAAGATCGGCGACCGGGTTGGCGTGCCATGGCTGGGCTGGACATGCGGCGAGTGCGCATATTGCCAATCGGGGCGTGAAAATCTGTGCGATGGCGCTAAATTTACCGGCTATACGCTGGACGGCGGCTACGCCGAATACACCGTTGCCGATCAGCGTTTTTGTTTTCCTATTCCAGAATCTTACAGTGCCGCCGAAGCGGCGCCGCTTTTGTGTGCCGGATTGATCGGCTATCGAAGCCTGGTCAATGCCGGAGATGGAAAGCGCCTCGGAATTTACGGCTTTGGCGCTGCCGCACACATTGTCGCTCAGGTGGCGAGATACCAGCAGCGCGAGGTTTACGCGTTTACCCGACCGGGAGACGAAGATGCGAAGCGTTTTGCTCTAAGTCTTGGCGCCGCCTGGGCCGGTGGTTCGGACGAAACCCCGCCGGCGAAACTCGACGCGGCGATTATATTCGCGCCGGCCGGCGAGCTTGTGCCGCGCGCCTTGCGCGCGCTGGGTAAAGGTGGCGCCGTCGTTTGCGGTGGCATCCATATGAGCGACATCCCGTCTTTCCCCTATGCGATTTTGTGGGAAGAACGTTCCATCCGTTCAGTCGCCAACTTGACGCGCCGCGACGGCGAGGAATTTATGGCCCTCGCGCCAAAAGTCCCGGTACGGACCGAGGTTCAAGCTTTTCCTCTGGAAGCGGCCAATGAAGTTTTGACGAGATTACGCGCCGGACAAATCCAAGGCGCGGCGGTGTTGGTCACAGCCCCGAACGAGAACTAGTCCCCGGACGGAAAATCTCTTGTCCCCATCTCATTCTTGATTCTTGTCCTTGACCGCGGCGCGAACGGATTGGGCCCATGCGGAATGTTCCTTGGCCATGAGTCCCTCGACACGCTGCACAAACAGCGGAAAAGGCTCGTTATGATCGTACGGCTCAGTTTCCGTGAGGAAGAGAAATTTCTCCTGTTTTAGAGCTTCGCAGGTGCTTCGATAAGATGTCCAGTTCTCTTGAAACTGGAACAGCCCGAGGATGCCGGCAATCACGGCGATCACTAATCCCAACGCCGCAACGAGACCTTCAGCGGATTCCAATCAGCATAGGCCACGAGCACCGGAATTAAAGCGGCGGCCACAATCTCGATCATACGCAGTCGGCGAACCCAATTCTGGTTAAGACTACTCTTTTTATTGTACTAATCTATTTGGTCATCAACCCGACTTTTTATGTACTCATCTGAATTCATGGTCGCGTTATCTTGTTATCGGACGAGCCGTCGAATGCACTGTAGCTTCCGCGCCGGAAGATTGTCAGTTCGCCGCTGGGGTCGTTGACAAACTCCCGCTTTTTGAAATATGCACTGGTCATTATGATGCCCAAAGTTCCGCAAGGACAGTTGTTGGAAATGTGCCGCCGGATGTTCGTCATTCGCCACTTTGAAGAGAACTTGGTGCCGCTTCATGACAAAGGTATATTTGGCGGCCACTACCACCTGTACATCGGGCAAGAGGGAACGGGCGTGCCGGCGCTCTCTTGTCTGCGCTCCGATGATTATCTCTTCACAACGCACAGAAATCATGGTCATCTCCTCGCCCGCGGAGTCGAGCCAAAAAAACTCTATGCCGAAATCCTGGGGCGCGCCGACGGTTTGAACAAGGGAAAAGGCGGTTCATTCCATTCAGTCGCGCCATCACTGGGTTTTCTGCACAGCTCCGGCGTCGTAGCGGGAATCATTCCGCTCTCCACCGGCACGGCTTACGCCTCCAAAGTGCAGAAAAACGGGCGCATCACCGTTTGCCTGTTCGGCGACGGCTCACTGGAAGAAGGGGCCGCGCCGGAAGCGTTTAATCTCGCTTCGCTCTACCAACTGCCCGTGTTGTTTCTCTGCGAGAACAACGGCAAATACGGCGCCGGCCGCGCCGTCGCGGCGGCGCAGTCATCGTCGATGGCGGCGTTTCCGTTGACCGATTTGCCGAAAGCGTACAAAATTCCAGCCCAGCAGATCGACGGCATGGATGCCGGCCTGGTGCACGCGATTATCAGTGAGGCGGTGGAGAAAATACGGCGCGGCGAGGGGCCGCAGTTTGTCGAAGCGCAAACCGTGCGTTATCCCGGCAGCGAGACTAATTGGCCGACGGTGCCGCAGCCGACGGATACATCGCTCGCATGGGACGTGAGCCGCGTTCCGGAAAAAGCCCGCGAGTGGTATCGCACCTGCGACCCGCTGCTGATCTTTATACGCGAATTGGTAGAAACCGAGCAAGCGACCAGGGACGAAATCGCCGGCGTCGAGGGCCAAGTGAGATCCCAGATTGCCGCAGCCGTCGAGTTCGCGGTCAACAGTCCTTATCCGAAAGTCGAAGAAGCGGAACGGGATTATTTCGCTTGACTAAAGTTTCTAGTTTCTGGTTACTAGTTTCTCGTTATCAAGACCAAGACTCAAGAGTTCCAACTAGAAACCAGAAACTTGAAACCAGGAACCCTGAGGATTCTCTATGAGAGAACTTGCATACTACGAAGCCAAATTCGAGGCGTTGGACGAAATCATGGCCGCCGACCAACGCGTGCATCTGATCAACGGTACGTTTCTAAGTTTGAGCCCCCATCGCCATATTTACCAAAACCTATTAAAGAAATACGGCGAGCGCATGATCGCGCCGCCGATCTCCGAACTCGGTTTCTGCGGCCTGGCGACGGGCGCGGCGATGGCGGGACTGCGTCCCGTCGTCGATCTCAGTACCGGCAGTTTTATCTACGAGGCTTGGCCCCAGGTCGCCAACGAAGCGGCCAACGCTTATTCCATGTCCGGCGGACAGACTCGCGTTCCCGTCGTCTTTCATTTATTTCACGGTCTTCGCGGCGGCGGCGCGGCGCAGCACTCGGGCAGCCCTCAAGCCATGCTCTGGAACTGCCCAGGGCTGGAAATCGCCATCCCATCCTCGCCGCGCGATGTCAAAGGTCTGCTCAAGACAGCCGTTGCCAGCGACAATCCGACCATCTTCGTCGATCACACGAAATTATTGGATATCCGCGGCGATGTGCCGAAAAACGATAAACCGATTCCCTTCGGCGTGGCGGATGTGAAACGACCGGGCGGCGATGTCACGGTGATTGCGACGTCGTACACGGTTCAGGTGTGTCTGAAAGTCGCCGAACAGCTGGCCAAGGAAAAAATCGCGGTCGAAGTCGTCGATCCGCGCACCCTGGTGCCATTCGACCTCGCGACGGTATTATCTTCCGTGGAAAAAACCGGCCGCGTGGTCATTGCGGATGAAACGCATCAGAGTTGCGGCGTCGCAGCTGAAATCGCCGCGCGCATCGCCGAGTCTGGTTTCGATAAGTTAAAAACCGCGATCCGGCGCGTCTCGACGCTGGATGTGCCGGTGCCCTATAGCCCGCCGCTGGAAGAGTATATCGGGCCCACCGAGGCGCGCATCACGGCAGCAATCCGCTCGGCGGTAGCTTGACAGGCCGTTGAAAATGTCTCATTTGCATTGTTGCGCTCGATCGTCGCCGCGCAACTGAGACCCTTTTGACCGGCCTGTAACTCGTATTCTAAACGCCGATCAGGCGCTAAACAAAACTCGATCCAGGTTTAGTTTAGACATATCTTGTGAATGATCTGAGCGAGTTTCCATGACGGGCAAGAAGCAAACACTAAGAGAACTCGTCGAGCTGTTGCGCCGCATGTGGCTGATCCGCGCTTTTGAAGAGAAAGTCTCGGAGCTCTACGCCGCGCGCGAAATCGTCGGCCTGCTCCATCTGGGCATAGGCCAGGAAGCCGTAGCGGTAGGAACCTGCAGCTTCTTGCGCAAGGATGATTACGTCTTT
Organism: Binatia bacterium; assembly: GCA_036555515.1. Lineage (GTDB taxonomy): Bacteria > Desulfobacterota > Binatia > UBA9968 > UBA9968 > DATACQ01. Next base: position 16,971 of record DATBLC010000127.1, on the reverse strand, counting down.
GGCGGTCACCGTTCCCACGGCCACGCCATCGCTAAAGGGGCCGACATCAATCGCCTGATGGCCGAGATCGCCGGCCGCGCCAATGGTTACTGCGGCGGCAAAGGCGGCTCGATGCATATCGTTGCGGCCGAAGCGGGTTTCGTCACGGCTACCGGCGTCGTTGGCGGCACGATTCCGCTGGCTCTTGGCGCGGCATTCGCCGCCAAGGAAAAGAAACAACAACAAGTCGCCGCGGTTTTCTTCGGCGACGGCGCCGGTCAAGTAGGACCTTTTCACGAGTCCCTTAACATCGCCAGCCTCTGGCAGCTTCCCGTCATTTTCGTCTGCGAGAACAACGGCTACGCCGAATTCACGCCGCTCTCAGCCCATACGAAAATCGAGCGCTTGGCGCAGCACGCCAAGACCTACGGCATCCCTGCCAGCACGGTGGACGGAAATGATCTGCTGGCGGTGCGCCAGGCGATGAGCAATGCGGTCGAGCATTGTCGAAAAGGTCAAGGACCGGTGTTCGTCGAATGCCTCACGCATCGCATGCGCGGTCACTACGAAGGCGATCCGGCGAAGTATCGCGAGCTTTCTCAACTCGCGGAGTGGAAAAAGAAAGATCCCATCGCGCGCGTAACTCGGCTGTTAAAGAGAAAAAAAATCATATCCGACAAAGAGCTTTCAGCTCTCGAAAGCGAAGCGCGCGCCCGCGCCGAAAAGGCCGCCGAGTATTCCCTTTCCGCTCCGTGGCCGGCGAATAATGAAGTTGCGACTCAAGTTACCGCTAATTGAGCAGTGATCGTTTCTTCAGATGAGGCTCCGATCCGGAGAGACGAAGGGTGAAACGGAAGACCACAGTTAGCAGCTCTTTTCTCCAACGATTGGAACGACTTGAACGATTGGGACGTTCGGAACCAAAGCAGTTATGTCAGAACAGACTTTTCTAGACGCCATCGGCGCCGGACTAGCTGAAGAAATGAACCTCGATGGATCGGTTTACCTCTTCGGTGAAGACGTGGCCCTAGGCGGTCCGTTCGGCGTGACCAAAGGGCTTGCCGAAAAATTCGGCGCCAACCGTGTGGTGAATACACCCATCAGTGAGGCCACCGTCATGGGCGTCGCCATCGGCGCGGCCACCGCCGGCCTCAGGCCTGTCGTCGAGATCATGTTCATCGATTTCATTACCCTGGCACTGGACCAATTAGTCAATCACGCGGCGAAGCTTCACTACATGTCCGGCGGGCAGTTGAAAATTCCGCTCACCGTCAGGGTCCAGTGCGGCATCAGCGGCGCCATGGGCGCGCACCACTCGCAGAGTTTAGAGGCATGGTTGGCGCATGTTCCGGGGTTGAAAGTGGTGATGCCTTCTAATCCTGCCGATGCCAAAGGCCTCTTGAAGTCCGCCATTCGTGATGACAACCCCGTCGTGTTTATCGAGCACCGCGGGCTGTACTGGACTAAAGGTCAGGTGCCGGACGGCGAACATGTCGTAACCATCGGCGCAGCTTCGGTGACCCGCCACGGACATGATGTAACCATCGTCGCGATGGCTAACATGCTCGGCGCCGCCTTGGCGGCAGCCGATGAACTCGCCGGCACCGGCGTATCGGTGGAGATCATCGACCCGCGCAGCCTATCTCCTCTCGATATCGAGGCGATTGCCGGCTCCGTTAAAAAAACCGGGCGGCTGGTCGTCGTCCACGAAGCCGTGGAGCAGGGCGGTATTGCCGGAGAGATCATCGCCCAGGCGCAGCAATCCGCTTTCTTTTACCTCGATAGCCCCATCCAGCGCGTCGCCGCGCCTTTTGCGCCGATTCCGGCGAGCCCGGCGCTTGAAAGAAATTTCGTTCCCGAAAAAAATCGAATCATACGCGCTGCGCTGCAAACCCTCGGCAAAACGTAGCGCTACCATCCGATTTGACACGAGAGAACGAAATGAAATAATTTTTTAAGGTTCACTCCTTACCGTGTTTCAGTAAGAATGAGGTGCGACCATGGTCAGAATCGATTCCGACACTCACTTCACCCCGCTCGACGCGTTTGCCGAAGTCGACGCAAAGTATGCCGAAATCGGCCCCCGTCTTGTTAAACTGCCGGAGGGCCGTTACCGCTTCGTATATCCCGCGCGGGAGCCATTTGTGCCGGAGCATATCAAGCCTCTGCGCGTGAAGGGCCACGAGCCCTCAGACTTGGAGGTGCCGCCGAGGCTCGAAGCGATGGCCAGAGACGGCTTTGACTTGCAAGTGCTCATCCCCAACAACGCGCCATTCTATTATGACGTCGATGCGGAGATGGGCGCCAGCGTGAGCCGCTCTTTCAACCGGGCAATCTCACGGGTAATGCGGTGCTATCCCAACAAGTTCATCGGTGTTGCCACCGCGCCGCTGCAAGATATCAAGCGCGCCGTTGCCGAGACCGAGTACGCCATAAAAGAACTTGGCCTCCATGCCGTTATCATCTACCAGAACGTCAACGGCAAAGACCTCGACAGTGAATTCTTGTGGCCGTTTTACGAATGTGTCGAGCGTCTCGATGTGCCGCTGTTGGTGCACGGCGTTGACAGCGGCCCATTGCTTGGCGTAGAGCGCTACGCTCGGTTTAACCTCGATGTCTGCCTCGGTTTCCCCTTCGAAGTTTTTACTGCAATAGCTTCGTTGATTTACAGCGGGACCATCGACCGGTTCCCCAGGCTGCGTTGGGGCTTCTTCGAAGTCGGCGTCGGTTTCATCCCGTGGCTCATGGACCGGCTCGAGACCACCTATGACGCCCGCCCGGCGGCCAGAGCAAACGCCAAACGGCGCCCCAAGGAATATTTTACGAATTTTTACTTTTCTCTCGGCGCCGACGACTCAACGCTCCCGGATGTGGTGAAGCGTATCGGCACCAGCCGACTCATGATCGGCAGTGACTATCCCCATCCCGACGGCACATATCCCAACACCACTTCATTGTTACAAACCCGGGAGGGTCTTACGCCGCATGATATCGACAACCTCCTCGGCGGCACCGCCGCCGAGTTCTTTGGCTTAAAGCGGTTTCTATAATCAAGTAGACTGCAAGACAGTATCGCGCGCAGGCGAGACATCGCACAGGCAGCGTTATCGCTTGCTGTTGCAAAATAGCGCTCGCTCGGCTTATTTGAATCTTCCGACAGTTCGTAGAAAGCCGTCACCGTTGTTCGCTGAAATCGTCGCTATCTGTTCCGCCGTGGGCTGGGCGGGAGATTCTGTGTTGGTCCGATTCGGACTTCGGCGGTCCAATATTTTTGCCGCGATGCTCGTGAGCTATGTCGTGTCCATCACCTGCGTCTGGAGCTATCTCATCGCGACCACCCCCCTGGATTTCCTGGAGTCACCGGCAATGATCTACTACGTGATCAGCGGCTGCATACAGCCGCTCCTCGCCCGGGCGCTCTATTACGAAGGCATTACCCGCATCGGCGTCGCCCGCGCCGGCCCCCTGCGCGGCGTAGAGCCGTTTTTTGCGGCGTTGGTTGCCGTGACTATTTTAAACGAGCGACCCGGATGGTTGGTTTATCTCGGCACGACTTTGATCGTCGGCAGCCTATGGCTGATTTCTGGCAGGCAAGCGGGTGACACCAAATGGCGGCTCATAGATAGCGCGTATCCCATTGGCGCCGCGCTGATTTCCACTATTTCGCAAACCCTGCGCAAACAAGCGCTGGCGATCACTCCTGATCCGTTTGTCGCCGCCGCGACGGTGACGACGGTATCACTCATATTGTTGCTGGCATTCGTTTTCACCACCGGTAGGACGGAGCAATTGCGCATTGAACGCAAAAGCTTCTTATTCTTTTTCGTTGCCGCCCTGATCGCGGTGTTGGCCCAGATCGCCAACTTCGTCGCTCTGGGGCGCGGCCAGCTATCGGTCATCATTCCCTTGCTTAACACCACACCGCTTTTTACCGTCTTTCTTAGCGCGCTGTTTTTGCGCAAATTCGAAACCGTCAACTCGCGCATTATTCTTGGAGCGAGCTTAATGGTCGCGGGTGTCGTGCTCATTACCCGTCGGTGAGCTCGAGCATTGGTTATTTGCACCGTTTTGGATGGCGCTTTACTGCCGTATAGAGCCGCCGGTCGCCCTCGTTTTCGTCGCGGCGAATTCGGTACTCTCGCCAGAGATTCATTGTCAGCGCGCGCCTCCGGGGCTTGACATAGGCGAGGAGCGTTTGGATAGTATTGAGGTGCGAATCGTGCTTAAAATCTCGACGGCGTAAATCACGTCTGGCAATTCAATGGGAGAGCCGTTTCCAAACAATATACCCATGAGCGGTCTCGACGAAGAAGTCGCCCTGCGCCGGCTTCTCGAGGGAACCGCCAGCGAAACGGGCGAACGCTTCTTCGCCGCGTTGGTGGAAAACCTTGCCAAAGTCCTTAAAACCGATGGTGCTTGGGTCACTGAATATTTTCCTGAATCCAGGCGACTTCGAGCGCTTGCCTTTTGGATGGACGGAGGTTGGATCAAGGACTATGAAGTCGACATCACGGGGTCACCTTGCGAACAAGTCATCGACCACGCGCGATTGGTGCATTTTCCGGACCGGCTTATTCAACTTTTCCCGGATCGACCTGAGGTGAAAGAAAGCGGATTGGCGAGTTACATGGGTATGCCTTTGCTCGACAACGACCAGAAGATCCTGGGACACGTTGCGGTGGTCGACCGGCGACCGATGCCACCGGAACCGCGTGTGCTTGCTCTATTTCGTATTTTTGCGGCACGCGCGGCCGCTGAACTACGGCGCATGCGCATTCAGGCTCAAGTGCGGGAGCGTGAAGAAAAACTTCGCGGGCTTTTTGACAGCGCCATGGATGCCATAGTTGAGTTCGATGCCAATTTCGAAGTAACGCGCATGAACCCCTCCGCAGAGGAAGCTTTCCGATGCCAGGCCTGCGATGCCGTGGGGAAGAGCTTCGATCGGTTCTTTGCGAACCAAAGTCGCCAACGACTCAAGCGTCTAATCGACGAGATTGCCGGCCGCCGCCACCCGGAAGCTCGGTCGTTGTGGATCCCCGGTGGGCTTCAAGCCTTGCCCGCCGATGGCAAGGAATTTACCGCCGAAGCGACCCTTTCCCGAGCGGAGACGCAAGGCGAGGTTTATTACACCTTGATTTTGAGAAACGTCAATGAGCGCTTGGAAGCGGAGCAAAAAATTCACTCTCTCAAAGCCGAAACCGAATATTTGCGTGAAACCATCAGTTCGCTCGGTGGCTTTGACCGGCTTGTCGGGCAAAGCCCCGCTCTAAAAACTGTCTTGGAAGACGTCGCCCAAGTCGCGGTGACCGATACGACGGTCCTGATTCTCGGTGAGACTGGAACCGGCAAAGAATTGATCGCGCGAACGATCCATGAACGAAGCCGCAGAGCGAACCGCCCCCTTATAACGATTAACTGTGCCGCCATTCCCGCGCCGCTCATGGAAAGCGAGTTCTTCGGTCATGAAAAAGGCGCGTTTACGGGAGCGACTCAAAGACGGGAGGGACGCTTTGCATTAGCCGATCAAGGCACGATCTTCCTCGATGAAGTCGGCGAACTATCGCTGGATGTGCAAGCCAAGCTTTTGCGAGTGCTGCAGGAAGGCGAATTCGCCCCCGTCGGCAGTTCCGAGGTTCATAAGGTCGATGTTCGGGTGATTGCCGCCACGAATCGCCGCCTCGATCAGGCCATACAGGATGGAAAGTTTAGAGAAGATCTTTATTATCGACTCAACGTGTTTCCCATTGGGCTTCCCCCTTTGAGGAACCGACGGGAGGATATCGCGCCGCTTGCCATCGCATTTGCCCAAGCATTCGCTCAGCGCATGGGACGGCAAATCGAGCCGCTTTCGGCGGAATGTCAACAGCGGCTGATGACCTACAGCTGGCCGGGTAATGTCCGAGAGTTGCGCAATGTCATCGAGCGGGCGGTCATTACCTCCCGCAACGGTTGTCTGAACCTGGACAAAGCGTTGCCCGAGAGCCGCTCCGCTATCATCAGCGGCGCAGGGCCAGCCAGCTCGACCCGTCAGAGGTTGTCCAAAGCCGTTGTGCAAGTCCATGAGCTTCAACAATTGGAGCGCACCAACATCCTCCGAGCTCTGGAAGCATCGGGCTGGCGCGTGGCAGGTAAAAATGGCGCCGCCGAGCTTCTCGGCATCAATCCTTCGACCCTGAACTCGCGCATTCGCGCTCTGAGCATCCAAAAACTAAGAAACGGAGATTAGAAGGGGCGAGAAGGGTCATTGTTCGAGTTCGATGTCTGATCGCACGACCGTGGCTTTAGCCCAGCATGAACTGTCCACTTAAAGTGACTTGAATGTACTCCGTTACGCGATAAGCAATGCCATTGCTGGAAACCGAAGAAATCCTCTCTGAGACTCCCTTGCAAGATGCCAACGAGGGGGCAGTGCTGCGTGAGATCTTGGAGGGTACGGCGAAAGAAACAGGGGAGCGTTTCTTTACGGCGCTGGTTGAAAACCTTGCTAAAGTGCTGGGCACCTACGGCGCGTGGGTGACCATTTGGCGTGGTGAGAGGCGCTTGCGAGCGGTGGCTTTCTGGCTGGGCGGCCGATTCGTCGAGGATTTCGAATACGATTTGGCGGGCACGCCCTGCGAGCCGGTATTTAAAGACGGCCGCCTGGTTCATGTGGCCGACCGTGTCGTTGATTTGTACCCCAACGATCCCGATCTTGGCGCCATCGGCGCCGTCAGCTACATGGGCGTCCCTTTGTTAGACCTTGACGGCCAGATCCTCGGCCACCTTGCTGTCCTCGACACGCGGCCGATGCCCGAGGAACCACGCCTGCTGGCATTGTTTCGGATCTTCGCGGCGCGCGCCGCGGCCGAGCTTCAGCGGCTGCGCGCCGAGCAACGGCTACAAGAACGCGAGGAAAAACTACGAAGGTTGTTCGACAGCGCCATGGATGCGATCATCGAGTTCGACCAGCAGTTCAAGGTCACCCGCGTCAACCCGGCCGCTGAAAAAGCCTTCCACCGCAGCACTCCGGAAATGCTGGGCGGGAATTTCACCGACTTCCTTTCCGAGAAGAGCCGCGAAAAGATCGTTGCTCTCATGGGCAACCTCGATGCCGGGCGAGACGGCCGCCGGTCGCTTTGGATTGCGGGCGGTCTTGAGGCGGTGCCGATGAAAGGAAAGGTGTTTCCGGCGGAAGCAACGTTGTCGCGCTTCGAGATCGAGCGTCGAGTATATTATACCGTCATTCTCAGAAACGTGAACGACCGGCTGGAAGCCGAAAGAAAAATTCATTCCCTGACAGCCGAAGCGGAATATTTGCGCGATAGCGTCAAAGCGCTCGGAGGGTTCGATCAGATTATCGGCCAGAGCGCGACGCTCAAAGAAGTCCTCCGCGATGTCAATCAAGTGTCCGGCACCGATACCACCGTGCTGATTCTTGGCGAAACAGGAACCGGCAAAGAACTGATCGCGCGGGCGATTCACGCGGCAAGCCGGCGCCAGAACAAGCCCTTGATTACGGTCAATTGCGCCGCCATTCCGGCTGCGCTCATGGAAAGCGAATTTTTCGGCCATGAAAAGGGTGCCTTTACCGGCGCCACCCAGAAACGCGAGGGCTGCTTTGCTCTGGCCGACCACGGAACGATTTTTCTCGACGAAATCGGCGAGCTATCTCTGGATCTACAAGCGAAACTCCTGCGCGTACTCCAGGAAGGCGAATTCACGCCCCTCGGCGCTACGCAGCTTCGTAAAGTAGACGTGCGAGTGATCGCCGCCACGAATCGAGATCTCAGCCATGCGATTGGCGAGGGTAGGTTTCGTGAAGATCTGTATTATCGCCTCAATGTTTTTCCGATTAGCGTTCCGCCGTTGCGACAACGGCGCGATGACATTCCGCTTCTTGCCTCCGAGTTCGCCGCCAAATTCAGCCGGCGTATTGGCAAACAGTTGCAGCCTCTTTCCGAGGCATGCCAGCGACGGCTCATGGCTTACCTGTGGCCTGGTAACGTTCGTGAATTGCAGAATGTCATCGAGCGGGCCGTGATTACGGCGCAAGATGGCGAACTGAACCTCGACCGTGCATTGCCGATTAGCGATATGGCGCCGAGAAACATGCCCGAAGCCAGTGCTGAGCCATCACAATCCCACATCTTGAAGCTTCAGGAATTGCAGGAATTGGAGCGGGAGAATATCCTGCGTGCGCTCGAAGCCAGCAACTGGCGTGTTGCCGGAAAAGACGGTGCCGCTGCGTTGTTAGGAATGAATCCATCGACTCTCAACTCCCGCGTTCGAGTCTTGAAAATCGAGCGGCCGAGATAATTTATCGTCCCGGCAATCCAATCCTCGCTCGCGAGATTTCACGACTTCAGTTGTTAGATTTCGCGATTTACGAAATCTCACCACTGATCCGATCCGTCATACGGCCTGCTAAGCCCTCAATTTCTCATGAAAAAATCTGTTTGAACCAAAGTGGCACATAAGCTGCTTTAGTCCTTCCCCAGCGTCGATACTCAAATGGAGGGAAACAAAATGCAGCACAATTATTCATACCAGTCAGCGCTGGCGGCTTCCGAGCGTATCGGTTGGAAGATCGAAGACTTGATCGGCGGCGACAAGAAACTGGATTTCACCAAGCCGTTCATGCCGGAATCTCTGGCGCAGGTGAAACAGCTTTCGTTTCTCACGGCCGAGGAACAGCTGGCTTTGAATCAGATTCGCGGCCATGAGTATCTTGCCATGTTCGGTCTGGTCGAAGAATTCATTCTTCCCTACGTCGTGGAGCATACCCGTCCGCAACTTTCCGGAGATGACTACCGGGTGCGGGCGCTGCTCCAGTTCGCCGGCGAAGAGGCCAAGCACATTCATCTCTTCAAGCGCTTCCGACAGGAGTTCGAGGACGGATTCGGCAGCAAGTGCGCCTTCATCGGCCCTGCCGAAGACGTGAGCCGGTTCGTGCTGTCGCACAGTCCCCTGGGAGTCGGCGTAGCGATTCTCCATATCGAGTGGATCACCTTGCGACACTACATCGAGGGCGTGCGCGACAACCACAATCTCGACCCCCAGTTCAAGAGTTTGCTGAAACATCATTGGCTGGAAGAGTCGCAGCACACCAAGCTCGACACTTTGATCGTCGAGTCTGTGGTCGCGGGTGCCACGCCGAAGGATATCGATCAGGCCTTCGAGGAGTATGCGGAAATCGGCATGTTTATCGACAATGGCATAAAGCAGCAAGCAGAGTTCGAGCTCGAAAGCTTTGAGAAAGCCACCGGCAGAAAACTTTCCAGCAGCGAGCGCGCGCAGATGAACGATGCGGTCCTCAAAGGGATGCGCTGGACTTATCTCGGCACCGGCATGACGCATCCGAATTTCCTGGCAACCGTTGAAGAAATCCAGCCCGAGGCGCGCCGGCAGATCGAAGAGATGGCGCCGATGTTTTGCTGATGTTCAGAACCGAGAAAAGGAGAAGTACGAGCAAGCGCGGGGAACGGTGGGTCTGCCCACGGGGTTCGCAGGGTTCGCAGCAGGCTCCCGTTCCCGTGAACGGAAAGTGAACGAATTTTTGGCTTGTAACCCCTGGCAGCAATATTTTGGTCGACGAAACAACGTAAACTGTAAAACCGAAGAGATATTACCATGGACGGCTTTATACTTTTCGCTCTCGTGCTTATTTATGTTGTCATTTCGTATGGACACTCTTAGAAATTGCCGCCTGATGATCTGTACCCATGAGCGGCCAACGAAAGATGAACCCGAATTCCGCAGTTGCGCTCAGCAGGAAGTGCGAGGCTGAACCCTTCCATAGCAAAGTCGATGGGTTTCTGTCTCTGAGTAAACATCGATCAGCGGTGCTTGGATGGCACGTTAAAGCTCGTGACAGCGAGGTGCGTAAGCGCGAGATGGTTTTGAAATTTCACAGCTGGACGCCTTCGCTACTCCCAGTGTGCAACCTCGCTTCCAGGCTCCTCAGTTTAACTGCGAAATCCGGGATGAATCGACGATTCAAAAGGGAACGGAGCCACTGATCTTTTCCAACGGTGAAAAATCGGCAGTGATTGAAAAGTTCCGACCATTAACCTGACCCGACCCATTGCTGGGTGGCCAAACGAAACGGAGAAAAGCAATGTCAACGCAAACAACGAAGGCGAGAGAAGAACTCAAGGGCCTCATCAAGGGGAACGTGCTTGTTTCCGACGATCCCGGTTACGAGGAAGCTCGCCAGATATGGAATGCCATGATCGATCGGCGGCCCGCGGCAATCGTGCAATGCATGCAAGCCGACGATGTCCCACCGGTAATCAGTTTTGCGCGAGAAAGCGGACTTGAGCTTTCAATCCGCGGCGCCGGTCATAATATCGCTGGAAGTGCCCTGTGCGACAACGGCGTCACAATCGATTTTTCAAGAATGAAAAAGGTCCGTGTCGATGCCGGAAGAAGGCGCGCCTACGTTGAACCTGGCGCGACACTGGCGGACTTGGATGAAGCGGCCCAAACGCACGGTCTAGCCACGCCGGTAGGGATTAATTCCACCACCGGCATAGCCGGTCTAACGCTTGGCGGCGGCTTCGGCTGGTTGACTCGAAAATACGGCATGACTATCGACAATCTCGTCTCTGTCGACATGATCACCGCGGAGGGCAAGAAAATACGCGCAAGTGAAAACGACAATACAGATCTTTTCTGGGCGATTCGCGGAGGCGGAGGAAATTTTGGCGTGGTCACCCAGTTCGAATTCCAACTTTTTCCCGTGGGTCCCGAAATAGTGGCCGGCTTGATCGTTTTTCCGTTCAACCAGGCAAAGCACATACTTACCCAGTATCGTCAATTTGTAAATTCGGCACCCGAGGATCTCAATGTCTGGGTTGTGCTGCGCAAGGCTCCTCCATTGCCTTTTCTTCCAGAAAACGTCCACGGCAAAGAAGTCGTTGTGCTGCCGATCTTTTACTCCGGTGCCGCGACCGAAGCGGAGAAACTTATCACGCCACTGCGCGCTTTCGGCGAAGCTCACGGCGAGCATTTCGGTACTCAACCCTATGTAGAATGGCAAAAGGCCTTCGACCCGTTGCTGACACCGGGCGCAAGAAACTACTGGAAGTCCCACAACTTTACGGAGCTTACCGACGGAGCCCTGAATTCAATTATCGAGTTTGCCGGGAAGCTGCCTTCGTCCCAGTGCGAAATCTTCATCGGGCTGATTGCCGGCGCGCCGAACCGTGTTGCCGCTAACGCGATGGCCTATGCTCACAGGGACGCGAAGTTCGTGTTGAACGTTCATGGGCGCTGGGACCAAGCGAAGGATGACCAGAGGTGTATTGCGTGGGCGCGCGATTTTTTCAAAGCGAGTGCGCCTTATGCGTCGGCCGGCGCCTACGTAAACTTTATGACCGCGGAGGAAGGCGAGCGGGTCGCAGCCGCTTATGGCTCCAATTATGATCGCCTGGTTCAGATCAAAAAAAGATACGATCCGGAAAACGTTTTTCATCTAAACCAGAACATAAAACCGTGAGGCCTGGCGTCGTTAATCGTCTGTCTGACTTGGTTATGGGGTGCCCTTGGGTTAGAGCGCCGGGCGCAGTCATAGGGCGCGTACGCAGACCGACGAGCTGGTGTAAGAGTTCGGAGAGCCAAGAGTGATAACCGGCATAACAAAAGAAAAGGAGTTTCCTATGTCTGCACTTCAAGCAAAAAAAATCGGTACTGTAAACGGGCTCGATGTTGATGCTCTGCAGGAAGTCATCGAAGAGATCAAAAAAGAACCCGCAAAAGGAATGGTCGAGTTCAAGGTCAAAACCGAGTGGCAGGGGCAAACCCGCTCCGAAACTTCGGTGGAGTCCTACAAGCTGGGCGGCAACGAGATCAAGCGCCGATTTGCGATCAAAGCCGACGAGCCTATTGAACTCCTGGGCGAGAACACCTCCGCTAATCCGCAGGAGTTGCTCATGGCAGCGCTCAACGCTTGCATCACGGTGGGCTACGTGGCGGGAGCGGCGGTCAATGGGATTACTTTGAGCAAGCTGGAAATTGAAACTACGGGCCGGTTGGATTTGCGCGGCTTTCTTGGCATCGATTCCACCGTCAAGCCCGGCTATGAGTCGATTCAGTATGTCGTCCGCATCGCGGGCAATGGAACGCCTGAGCAGTTCCGGCAGATCCACGAGAACGTTATCAAGACTTCGCCGAACTATTTCAACGTCTCCCGGCCGGTGCGGCTCGACGCCACGCTGCAAGTCGAAAGCTGAAAAAATTTCACCGCAAAGGACCCAACGCCCCTCCGTTATCCTCCCTCGCATTTGCCGCGGACGAGGTGTGCTTTGGCCAAAGGAGAAAGAGCAATGATCACCATCAAAAGTGCAACAGCATCGGATCAAGAGTGCGCCATCGGCGTGGTAGTGCGGGCGTTCAGCGCCGACCCCGCTGCGCGATGGCTCTATCCTGATGAGCGACAGTACTGCGCCAATTTTCCAATCTTCGTCAAAGCGTTTGCGGGTCCCGCCTTCGAGTACGGCAGCGCCGATTATGTTGTCGGCTGCTTAGCCGCCGCGCTCTGGCTTCCGCCGTGCGTTCATGCCGATGCAAAGGCGTTGACCGAACTGCTTCAGCGATCGGTGAGCCAGCGAAATCAAACGGAGGTGCTTGCGCTGTTCGAGCAGATGGATAGTTACCATCCAGCCGAGCCTCATTGGTATTTGCCCATGATCGGTGTCGATCCTGCCGAACAAGGCAAGGGCTACGGCTCAGCGTTGCTGAAACATGCGCTCGAGCGCTGCGATGCCGAGGCCAAAGTCGCCTATCTTGAAGCCTCGAGCCCCAAAAGTGTCCTGCTCTATGAACGCCACGGGTTTGAACGGCTTGGCACCATCCAGGTGGCCTCGTCGCCGCCCCTGTTTCCGATGCTGAGAAGGCCTCGGCACTGGGCAGCAGGTCGAATCGGAACGGAGCGGGATATAAAAACCCATGGCTACTACCTGTCCCCCCGGGTTTAACGTAGATAGGTTGCGCCAACTGGTGCGTGCGGAATACGACCGCGTCGCGCGTGAGCCCAACGGGAACTTTCATTTTCATCGCGGCCTGCAGTATGCTGCCGGGTTACTCGGTTACGATCCCGATGAATTGGCTTTGATTCCCACGGAGTCAATCGCGTCGTTCGCCGGCGTCGGCAATCCCCATCGCATCGGTCCCATCGAGCCCGGAGAAACCATTCTCGATGTCGGCTGCGGCGCGGGCACGGATTTGCTCCTGGCGGCGCGCCACACCGGTCCAAACGGCCGCGCCATCGGCGTGGATATGACGCCAGCGATGCTCGAACTTGTCCGGCGGTCAGCGCTGAAAACCGGCCTCTGGGAAAACGTCGAAGTCCGGCGCGGGTGCGCTGAAGAATTGCCGGTTGACAACGAGAGCGTGGATATCGTCATATCCAATGGTGTCATTAATTTGTCGCCCGACAAGCCACGCGCTTTGGGCGAAATCTACCGGGTGCTGAAGCCCGGGGGGCGACTCTACCTCGCCGATGTCGTCGTGCAACGCGAGCTTTCCCTGGCTGCGCGCAGCGACGTCGACCTCTGGGCGGCTTGAATTGGCGGCGCTCTGCCGGAGGCAGAGCTTTTGCAGGTTACGGCACAAATCGGCTTCGTTGACGCAGCTATTGTCGAGCGCTTCGACTGTTACGAGGGAACTTCCGCCAAAGCTAAATTATCCAAGGATCTCTATGTTCAGGGCGTAAACTTTTTTGCGCGCAAGCCGGAGCGGCATCCGGTTAAGACCGAAGCGGCGGCATCGAACATGCCGCGCTGAAGTAACGATGGATAACTTGAGGCCGAACGCGATCCTCACGGCGCTGCTAACGGTTCTCGCGCTCATTGCGTTTGCCGCCAATTCAATCTTATGCCGGCTGGCGTTGGGCGAGTCGAGCATCGATCCCGCAAGTTATACGGCGATCCGCTTGGTCTCCGGTGCGCTGACATTGTGGATCATCGCCGCGTGCCGACGGCAAGCCACCATTGCCAAAACGGCATCCAGCTGGATGCCGGCAACGATGTTGTTTTTGTACGCCGTGACTTTTTCCTTCGCCTACGTCAACTTGAGTGCCGGAACCGGAGCGCTGATACTATTCGCTTCGGTGCAAATCGCTATGATCGGGTTGGGACTTTACTCGGGTGAGCGCCCCTATATTCTGGAGTGGTTAGGTCTCATCATAGCAGTCGGCGGACTGTGTTACCTTGTGTCGCCCGGCATCACGGCGCCTTCACCGCTTGGGTCGTTTCTCATGGCAAGCGCCGGCGTGGCCTGGGGTTATTACTCCGTTGCAGGCCGTGGGAATATCGATCCAGTTGGCGCCACTGCGCATAACTTCCTTCGCGCGGCGCCATTAAGCCTGATTGCTGGCCTGATCTGGCTACCTTCATTGTCGATATCGTCCATCGGCGTGTTTTGGGCGATCTTATCGGGATCGCTCTCTTCGGGCGTCGGTTACGTGATATGGTACGGGGCACTACGCGGCCTTGGCATGACGCAGGCAGCGACGGTACAATTGTCAGTGCCGGTCATCGCCGCCCTCGGCGGGGTTGTGTTTCTATCGGAAGCGTTGGGTATGCGCCTGATTGTCTCGACTGTGGTGATCCTGGGCGGTGTCGGCATGGCCGTGTTCAGTCGCGCAACGCCGTTGAAACAATCGGCCGGTTTCTTTGACACAGTTAAAACATCCTTTAAGGAGTGAGATTTCAGCCATGACCGCGGCACAACAGACAGAAGCCTTTATTGGAAAAATTCTTCAATCGACGCGCGGCGCATTCGAGATGTTCGGCATGTATCTTGGTGTCCGGCTCGGTTATTACCGCGCGCTGAGCGAGGGCGGTCCGGCAAATTCACGGGAACTGGCGGAGCGGACGGGAACTAACGAACGCTACGCCAGAGAATGGCTCGAACAAGAGGCGATATGCGGAATTCTTCAAGTCGATGACGAAAATATTGACGCAAAGAGCAGGCGATATACGCTGCCAGAGCCTTATCAGGAGGTCTTGGTGGATGAAGAAAGCTTGAATTATCTGGGCGCGCTGCCAATCATACTTGCCGGCGCGCTGCGCCCGCTCCATGCCGTCGTGCAGGCGTATCGGACCGGCGGGGGTGTCGCGTACGGTGACTATGGCGTCGATCTGATTGAAGGCCAGGCTGGAATGAACCGGGCCATGTTTTTAAAAGAAATGGGCAGCTCGTGGCTACCAAAGATACCCCACGTTCACCACCGGCTACTTTCCGATCCCCCCGCGCGCGTTGCGGACGTCGGCACAGGCGCGGGATGGTCGAGCATCGCCATCGCGAGAAGCTATCCGAAAGCACAGATCGATGGCTTCGACCTGGATCAGCCGTCCGTGGAAATAGCCAGGCAAAACGCGCGTCGGGCCGGCATCGACGATCGGGTGAGTTTCCACGTGCGCGACGCCGCCGATCCCAAGCTCGCCGGCCAATACGATCTAGTCGCCGCCTTCGAGTGCATCCACGATATGGCCGATCCGGTCAGGGCCCTGAGGGCAATGAAGCATCTCGCCGGCTCGACGGGGACGGTTTTGGTTGTCGACGAACGGGTGGGTGAATTTTTCTCTACGTCAAAGAACGATGTCGACTGGATGATGTACGGCTGGAGTATCTTGCACTGCTTGCCCGTCGGCATGGCCGACAAGCCATCCGCCGAAACGGGCACGGTCATGCGGCCGGACACGTTCCGGACCTACGCGCGAGAAGCCGGATTCAATAGTGTTGAGATCTTGCCCATTGAAAATTATTTCTTCCGTTTTTATCGATTAATTCCGTAAATACCCTTGCTCAATGGATTAAGAGAGATTTCAAGTGGCCGCTTGGCATGAGTTTTTTCACAGATATTACACATGCACAAAAACAATAATGCCCATCAAAACACTTCTTGACCGCCGGCTGTCTATCCTGATAGCAAGAAATTAAAATTCTTGCGTTGCTCTCGCACACCGAAACCAAGGGAGGATTCGAACGATGGACAGCCGCGAATTTGCCAAGATGCTCGAAAAAAAGGTGGCGAATTTTTGCACATCACTGGATGCCAAGCTGCCCGCGTATAGCTACATCCCCCTCACCACCGATGAAATGCGGGTCAAAGTCATGCAAAGCCGGCTGTTCAACGAGATCCGTGCCGGCGAGATCTTCGGCGGTTGGCTGAAAAGCACGCCGGAGCTTGACGTGAAAAAGATTCTGGCGGAAGCGACCCACGAAGAATACGTCCACGCGACTTATCTGGAGGAGGCACTCCGGGCAAAAGGGGCCGTGCCCCACGATTACAACCCCTTGCCTGCGCAAATGGCGATGTTCAATTCGTTCGAAGGCTTGACGGACACGGTTGAGCGTATCGCGGCGTTTCCGATGGCCGGTGAAGGGGTGGCTGATTATTTGATTGCCAAGAGTCTAAAGGCTGGAACCGTGCCCAGTTGGGTCACAGATCCTTACCAACGAATTCACGAAGACGAAGAGGAGCATGGCAATTATCCGTTCGAGATTTTGGTCAAGTACGCAACGACGGCTGAGAGGCAGGAAAGAGCCGCCCGCGCCGTCGCGATGAGCTTGGTCTTGCGCCGTCAATATTTTGATAATTTGGATCGGTGGGTGTACGAAAACAAATCGTACTGAGCCCGGATTCCGCAGTTGCGCTCAGCAGGAAGCGCGAGGCGGAACCCTTCCGTAGCAAAGTCTCAGCCGAAGGCTGATCCGCCTGTGGCGGAGATGCCGTCCGGCTCTGAGCAGACATCGATCAGCGGTGCTTGGATGGAACGTTAAAGCTCGTGACCAGCGAAGTGCGTAAGCGCGAAATGATTTTCAAATTCACAGTTGGACGCCTTCGCTACTCCAGTGTTCCACCTCGCTTCCGGGCTCCTCAGTTTATTAAGGAGTCCACAATTGAGTAACCAAACAGCGACCGAGGGGTGAGACCTGGAGAGCGCGGGCACAGGAGCGCAAAGGTTGTTTTCAGGCCCTGCCGGCGGGCATTTCCACCTATGGAGA
>DATBLC010000126.1:0-20564 GCA_036555515.1 Binatia bacterium | reverse complement strand
AGAGGCGAGCCCTTCCGATCGCGGTCAATGGTTCTCTGCCTTGCCGGCCACCACCCCGTCCTCTCCATAGGTGGAAATGCCCGCCGGCAGGGCCTGAAAACAACTTTTGCGCTCCTGTGCCCGCGCTCTCCAGGTCTCACCTCTCGGTCGCTGTTTGGTTACTCAATTGTGGACTCCTTAATAACTGCGACCGGTTCGCTTGCTCCTCGAGCTGCGCGCGTTGAACAGATGCGGTTAATTTAATTCCCGCTTGCGCTGGCGCCCAAGTTTTCTCAAAGATTTTATGATCGCCGCCGGTTCATGCTCGCGGACATATTCCAGGCGGCCCTGCAGCCAGGTTCCCCGCGGCCAGTCCCAATTAAGATGCGACAAATCATCCTCCTTGTAGTAACCATTGTTGGCTGGGCTCTGTGTAAAAATCGCCTCCCAAGTGTTCATGAATAAAACCTCCTTCTGTCATTTTTTTCTTAGTGTACCTGAAAACTCTCCTGGCCGCCGCTAACCCTGTCACTCAGACCCCAAGTTCCAAGTTAGGACGTGTCTTACCGCTTGGTCTTTTGCCAGCTGCAGATTCCTGATCTCTTTGGTCTGTCCCCCATAAGTCGCCTTCACGTTGTAGCGCCCCGGCGGCAGGTGGATGTAAAACCACGGACCGGCGGAAGCGAGGGAAAGGATCTCAACCCCTTTCGCATCGACAATCATGACGTTTACATCGGCCAGATAAGGGCCGCGTTGTTCCGCAAAGGCGAGTTTCACGTTGAAGGCTTTGCCTCGTTCATCCAGGGCTGCTCTTTCGTCGGAGCCAACGCCGCCGCTTAGGTACTGAAATCCCTGGGTAGTTTTACCCTCGGTGATGACAATCGATGGCGGAAACTCGGCCGCATCGGTGATCGTGGCAGGCACGGTGCATCGCAACGGATCAAAGACCAGGATCAATAGAAGTATTCCCAGCAATCTACCTCCGTTGAAAAATTCGCACCGCATTTTTGCACCACTTATCGTTTCTTGCTTTCTTTTCTCAATTGCTCGAGCTCTGCGCCGCTGACGCTCAAGCTCCCGATCTGCTTATCCAACCTGGTCTGCTTCTTTTCTACGGCTGGCAGCCGCTCGCCGATGAGAGCCCCGCCCCCAGGCCAAGTGTACCACCCACTGCGGCCCAGGCGCCGGGATGGCCCATCGCCGCCCCGACAACTCGGCCCGCAGCGGCTCCGCCAATAGCCGCGCCGGTTTCATAGGTGATGCCGCAAAAATTGTGCCTTGCATGGGCCGATCAAGGTCAACCATGACCTGCGCGCTAAAGTGTGATAGATTTGCGCTGCAACCGGCGCAGCCAAAAAAGTTCCATGGCCAGTTACGCCTCGAAGCCTCCTCCCGTCGCATTTTTGAAAATTTTTCGTTCTATCTCTTTCATTATTGCGAACTGCGGCGCTTGCAATCCGAGGGGTAACGATTGGTCCGTGAATTGCTCCTCCTCATTTGAGACCAGATTTGGAGATTGCCTATGAGCTTGAAAAAACAATACCGCAAGACTGATTCTTTTTGCACCGTGACATTTTCGCTGCCAAAAGCCGGCGCGGGGTCGGCTCAAACCGTGCACGTTGTTGGCGACTTCAACGGTTGGGACAAAAACGCCACGCCGATGAAGAAACAGAAAAACGGCTCCTTCGTCGCCAGGGTTTTACTGGAGCGGCATCGGGAATACCAGTTCCGCTATCTACTCAATGGCGAGTCTTGGGAAAACGACTGGCAGGCCGACCGATACGTAGAAAACGGCCAGGGCGGCGACAATTCCGTCGTGGTCGTGTAGCGCGGCGCTGCGTTAGTGCCGATCGCCCCGCTCAAGATATGACCACCTTTTTATGGATCTTTGCTTCCGGAATTCTCATGAGCGTCATCGCGCTGGTCGGCAGCGTGACTGTGGTATTAGGAGAATCGACGCTCAGAAAATTGCTCTTGCCATTGGTGGCTTTTGCCGCGGGAACGCTTGTCGGCGGTGCGCTGTTTCACATGATCCCGGCTTCGGTTGCACAGCTGGGCAACGGTATCTTGATTTACCTCTGGGTCGTGGCCGGATTTGCGTTTTTTTTAGCGCTGGAACAGTTCTTACATTGGCACCATTGCCATCGCGCGCCGAGCGAGCACCGACCGCTAACCTATCTGATATTGATAGCCGATGGGGTCCATAACTTCATCGGCGGCTTGGCGGTGGCCGGAGCTTTTCTTATCGACGTCAAGGTCGGCATCAGCGCGTGGCTTGCCGCCGCGGCCCATGAGGTGCCGCAGGAACTGGGCGATTTCGGCATCCTGATTCACGGCGGATGGAAGAAGGGCAGTGCGCTGCTCTATAATTTCCTATCCGCCCTCACCTTCCTATTGGGGGGCCTTTTCGCTTACGCCGCGGCGTATACCGTGGACGTAACTTTTTTGCTTCCTTTCGCAGCCGGAAATTTCATCTATATTGCCGCCGCCGATCTGATCCCCGAAATTAAACACGAAGATAATCCTAAGCTCAATACGGTGCACTTCGTTTCGTTTATCGCCGGCTTAGCCCTCTTGCTCGCAGTTCGCTTCATCTTCGAAGATTAGAACTACTCCACGATGAAATACGAACAGAAAGTAAAAGCCTGGCACCAAACATCCCGTGCAAGTCCGTGCAACTTAGCGTCAACCCAAAAATCGCCCATTGGCTATCGCCAACGAAGAATCGCCGGGGAATAATTAGCATGAAATTTACGCTCTACCCGATCGGTCGGATACGCAAAACGAGAACCAAATCCAGAATCGTCCTCTACAAGAAATACCAGCCGGGCCTGATGGGCGTAGAGAAACATTCAGAGATATGGGTCATCTGGTGGTTTAACCGCAACGACAACCCACGCATGCGATCGATTCTAAAGGTTCACCCCAGAGGGAACCCAGCGAATCCGCTAAGAGGCGTTTTTGCGACGCGAGCCCCGATGCGACCCAATCTGATCGCTTTGAGCCGGTGCAAGATTTTGGCGGTAAAGCGCAATGTCATCGAGATCGAAGAAATCGATGCCCTCCCCGACACGCCCGTGCTAGATCTAAAACCCTAGCAGAACCATACTTACTAAGGAATCCCACATGGGAGTTCAAGCGCCAGCCGCGATAGCGTCTCAAGACTCACCCACTTTTATAGAAGTGGCGGAACTGACGAAGCGGTTTGGAGAGGTGAACGCGGCCAATCGGATTTCCTTTGATGTACGCAAGGGAGAACTGTTCGGATGCCTCGGACCCAACGGCGCAGGCAAGACCACTACCATAAATATGCTGACAGGCCTAGCCCGCCCAGATTCAGGCACGATCAAGATAGGCGGCCTGGAATGTACGCACAATCCTAAAGCCGCGCAGCACCTCGTCGGAGTCATCCCCGACGAGAGCAATCTCTACCCCGAGTTGACGGGCTTCGAGAATCTTTGTTTCTGCGCCGCTCTGTACGGCATGCGCAAGAACCAGCGGCGGGCGCGCGCGCATCAGCTGTTGGAAACGTTCGAATTGACCGACGCGGCGAATCGAAAGTTCGAAGGTTATTCCAAGGGTATGAAGCGCAAACTCACCATTGCCGCCGGTATCATTCATAGCCCCGAGGTCTTGTTCCTCGACGAACCCACCACTGGCGTAGACGTCGCCAGTGCCCGCCGCATTAGACAGCTGATCGTAGAGCTTCACCGCACCGGTACGACGATCTTCCTAACCACGCACTACATCGAGGAAGCCGAAAGGCTGTGCGAACGGATCGCGTTCATGGTGAGCGGGCGAATCGTCCGAATCGACACAGTCTCGAACTTGCTGCAGCCGGTGCGCGGGAGGCACGTGATGCTGTTTTCTGTCGCGCATTCGGACCCAGCTCTGAGCGCGACCCTTGCCCACGCGTTCCCTGACCTCGAGGTCGAGGCGGTTTCCGAGAACGAGCTGCGCGTCGAGTCGGGGACGCCGATTCGCGTCGGCCCTCTGGTGCGGTTCATTGAGGATAAAGGTACGGCCGTGACTGAGGCCCGGCGGGTGCATCCGTCCCTGGAAGATGTGTTCGTGCGCGTCACCGGTATCGAAGCGGACGCCCTGAGGAAAGAAAAGGAAAAGATCGAGGCCGGCGCATGAAACAATGGATCGCCTTCTGGAACATCGTGCTCAAGGACATGCGCGCCTATTATCTCAAGCCACCCAACATTAGCTGGGGCTTGATCTTCCCGATCGCTTGGACAGGAATGTTCTTTATCAAGTCCGGCGATGGTCTCGACCAAATCCTACCGCTGCTCCCTGGCGTGGTCACCGTCTCCGTCCTGTTCGGCACGACTTCCATGCTGGCCGTAACCGTCACATTCGAGAAAAAGGCTCGCTCCTTCGAGCGCCTGCTGCTTGCGCCCATTTCATTGGAGCTGCTCATGTTAGCCAAAACGAGCGGCGCCATCCTGTTCGGTGTCGCCAATGCTTTCGTCCCCGTAGCGCTGGCGGCGTTGCTCGTCGATCTCTCCGGGATCACCTGGGCCGCTACATTGGCTGCGGTGGCGTTGATCGCGGTGGTCTCGACGTTTCTGGGTTTGTTCATTGCCGTCTCGGTCAGCGAGATATTCGAGGCCCAGACCTTCTCCAATTTTTTCCGCTTTCCGATGATCTTTCTTTGCGGCCTTTTCTTTCCGATCGACGCACTCCCTGTGTTCATACAACCGCTGTCGTATATGGTTCCACTCACGTACGGCGTCGATATCCTTCACGGAGCGATACTTCAGGGCAACACGATGCCGCTTGCCCTGGACTTCGCCGTCATCGGGATCTTTTGCGTAACGCTATTTTTCATCAGCGTGAGGAACATCCATAGGAAGTGGATCGTGTGACATTCTTTATGCTTTTACCGGGGCTCTTAGGAATCTCGGTTAAAAGTTGTAAAGCGGCCTGGCGCCTCTTGGCCCTTCAGCTGGCCGGCAACTCCTTTCACTGCTTGCTCGATCTTTTCAGGATTACCTAGCAGGCTGCTGAAAAAACCTCATATGCTTCGTTGCGCTCGATCGCCTGCGCTCCAACGTACTCGTAAATACGCCTGCGCTCGTCGATTTTTCGCGCGCCTCACCTCTGAGGCTTTTTGAGCAGCCTGCAATCAGGGTTTTTCAGCACCCTGCTAGATAGTAACTTCGGAGTGGTGTGAGATCGTCATCCACTTCGTACACCAAAGGGACCCCCGTGGGGATGTTGACCTCGACGATCTTTTCGTCGGTGATACGATCCAGCAGCTTAACGAGGCCCCTCAGGCTGTTTCCATGCGCAACGATGAGGACCCGTTGTCCTTCGCGCACTGCCGGGGCAATTACTTCGTGCCAGTATGGAAGAAAACGGGCAACCGCATCCTTGAGGCTTTCCGTCAACGGGATCTCGCGCGGTTTGAGCGACGCGTAGCGAGGGTCTCTGCCCGGGTACTGTTCGTCATCTTTCGATAGCGACGGCGGCGGAACGTCGTAGCTCCGCCGCCAGATCATGACCTGCTCCATGCCAAACCGTTCCGCGGTCTCCGCCTTGTCAAGTCCCTGCAGGGCGCCGTAGTGGCGCTCGTTCAGTCGCCAGCTTCGGTAAACGGGAATCCACATGAGATCCATTTCCTCCAGAACGATCCAGAGAGTTTTGATCGCGCGTTTGAGAACGGACGTATAGGCAACGTCGAAAGTATACCCATCCTGAATCAGCGCGCGGCCAGCCCCAATCGCCTCCTGCATTCCTCTGTCCGTCAGGCCGACATCGACCCAGCCGGTGAAGCGGTTCTGTTGATTCCACGTGCTCTCCCCGTGACGGATCAGAACGATCTTCTTCATCAGTTCAATCCCCAAAAAAGCTCACAACGGTAAAATAGCGTTTTCCGATGATAATTACAGGCTTTGGTATACTAAAAAGATTTCGCGCTCGAAACCTGGCAGCGCGTCGATTCGGGGTTGGTTCTCGTCATCACGGCTTCCATAACGGTGGCGACACTGGCGAGGGTTTAATGGTGATCGAGTCCATGCGCAGGTAAGCGCTGTCGGTCTTTCTTTCCTGTTCAAGAAACCTCGCATGGGTGAAGCCGCTCTTTGAGCAAGCGCCGCTTTTTTGGCGTCAAAGCGGAGGTGATTTTCCACGAAGGATCGGCGTGCGCGTCTTTCTTTTTCATAAGAAGCCACTGCTTACCGTCGCCCCTTCCCTTCAATAACGCCAGCGCGAATTCTCCTTTGAGTCGCTTCCCCCTTAACCGGAAAGAAAGCCGACCGCTGGCCAAAGCGGCTTCAGGATCTTCAAGGGGTTCGAAGGTACCGGTATCCCAGATTACCACGGCTCCGGCTCCGTAGCTGCCTTCCGGAATGATCCCTTCGAATTCTCCGTACTCGATCGGGTGGTCTTCTACCAGTATCGCGAGCCGCCGCTCCGCGGGATTCATCGACGGCCCTTTGGGAATCGCCCAAGATTTGAGAACGCCTCCCATCTCCAGGCGAAAATCGTAATGCAGGTGCGATGCGTGATGCTCGTGAACAACAAACTTAAGCGTAGACATTTCTTGCCTCCCTCAGAGCTCCAGTGCAACGCCGGCTCGTTTAACTAGCCAGATCCTCCACGCCATATCCTGGTGACTCACTGAGGATAAACCGGATTCATTTCTGTGCTGGCGCCGCACGATTTCGACCGAACATGGTGCGTGCAGCGCCACGGCTAGCGAGACCGAGCGAAGCAGAAACCGCTTTACAGGCCCATAGCCGTGGCACCCGACTACGATGAGATCCGCGCCCCCACTGCTCGGCTTCCTCGATGATTACTACCTTGGGCTCTCCTTCGATGACCGCTCTCGGCCTCCTTGTGGCGCTGGCTATCGCCCTGCACAACCTGCCGAAAGAATTTGCCATGTCGGTACCCGCGGTGGTGCTCAAGAGCAAGGGCTTTCTCTTTGGCGCCGCGCTGCTTTCCGCATTGGCCGAGCCTCTGGGAGCAGTCATCGGGCTCGTTGCCGTGGGACTCGCACCTGCCCTCAACGCCCACTTCATGGCCTTTGCTGCGGGAGCGATGCTCTTCGTTTCGATTCATGAGCTGATTCCTATGGCCAGACGCTACCGGCGTGTCGGATGTTTTTTTTAGGGATGTTCTTCAGCGTATTGGTCTACGGACTCCTCGCAAGGATAACCGTCGGCCATAGAGTTAACGAATGGCGCATAAGCGGCCTGGGGGCCAGTGAGACAAAAAGTCGACTAAGCCTTGAACCCAATCTGGGCCTTGTTACGCGCCATCCAGGAGCTAATGGATTTAGACGCTTTGGCAAACTTCGAGAACGCCCTCGCCAAACAACTGAACCAAGGGTTCAGATATTCGCACCTGACTCCGATTGTTCGTTGTCAGAACTCTTTCCCATGATCATATCACGATTGGCACCGCCCGGAGGTACCATGGGATAAACATTCTCATCGCTTGTGATCGGCACGTTGATGAGACAAGGGCCCGGTTGGCACAGGGCATCAGCCAGGGCACCCATCGGGTTCTCCGTGTGTCCAATATCGACCGCCCGGACGCCAAAGCCGCGGGCGATCGTAACGAAGTCCGTGTGGCCCTTCAAGCGAGAAGCATGATAACGGCCGCCATAAAAAAGTTGTTGCTGCTGGCGCACCATTCCCAGGTGGGTGTTGTTGAGCAGAATAATTTTGACGTCAACGCCTTCTTCGGCGGCGGTGGCGAGTTCTTGCAGGTTCATGAGCAAGCTGCCGTCGCCGCTGAAACAAGCGACCGTGCGGCCAGGACATGCAATGGCTGCGCCGATAGCGGCGGGGAGGCCAAAGCCCATGGTGCCCAAACCTCCCGAAGTAAGCCATTGGCGTGGCCGCTTGAATGGATAGGCCTGCGCCACCCACATCTGGTGCTGTCCCACGTCAGTGGTGACAATGGTATCGTCGGGCAACAAAGAAGCGGCGGTGCGAATAATACCGTAAGGCCGCAACGGATCGTCCGCACCGGGCATCACCAAAGGGTACCGAGCGCGAACGCTGTCAATTCGACGCAGCCAGTGGCAACGCGCAGTGGGCGCGATCATTGGAGTCAAAGCGGTTAGCGCAGCCCCGACGTCGGCCACGAGCCCCAGGGTTGGCTGCTTAATTTTGCCCAGCTCGCTTGGGTCTATATCTACGTGGAGGATCTTGGCGTGGGGGCAGAACTCCGCTGCTTTTCCCGTGGCTCTGTCATCGAAGCGCACACCCAAGCCAACCAACAGATCGCACTCGTCGAGTAGCATGTTAGTAAAGCGCGCCGCATGCATGCCCACCATGCCAAGGTACAGGGGATGGTCGTGAGGCAGCGCCCCAAGAGCGAGCAGAGTGGCGGCCGCCGGAATAGAGGCTTTTTCCATCAAGTTACGCAGATCATTCGAGGCGCCCGCCGCGATGATTCCCGCGCCGATCAGCAGCATCGGTTTTTGCGCCGCATTGATCATCGAGGCGGCTCGGCGAAGGTCGTCGGCCGAGCACAGCGGCGGCGGGTCGGCTCGTCCGGGCTCGGGAAGCAAAGCCACATCAACCCACTCGGTTTGCACGTCCTTCGGCACGTCCACCAAAACCGGCCCCGCGCGGCCGGATGCCGCTATGCGAAAGGCCTGGGGAATAACGTCGAGCAACTCCAGGGCGGAGCGCACCAAGAAATTATGTTTGGTGATAGGCAAGCTGAGCCCGAAGGTGTTTACCTCTTGGAAGGCGTCGGTGCCGATCATGTTGCGGGGAACCTGGCCGGTAATTGCCACGAGTGGAATCGAATCCAGTTTCGCATCAGCGATGGCCGTGAGCAGGTTGGTGGCACCGGGTCCCGAGGTGCTAAGGCACACGGCCGGACGTCCGGTGACGCGTGCAATTCCCTGTGCAATGAATCCCGCGCCCTGCTCGTGGCGTGCTAATACATGGCGAATCGAACTGGCTTGCAGTGCATCGTACAAGGGCAGGTTCGCGCCACCTGGGATGCCGGCAATTGTCGTAACGCCCTGGCGCTCGAGGAGCACGGTAATGAGCTGGGAACCTGTGAGTTTCATGGGAGCTCTCCTATTGTGGATTCGCTCCCTGCGCGGCTTGCGGAGACGGAGGATAGGCCAAAAAACAAAACCCCCGTCGGCCATCGCGCCAGCAGGGGTTTTTAAATTGTTTATACTTTTCCCGCTACGACGCGACGGTCTCGTTTACGACGACTACGACTACGAGATCTAAAAGCAGCGCTTTCAAAGCAACTGCTTTGTACGTCTGAGCGGCGGACATGATGAGGAATCTAGCATCAAATTGATGGCGCCGCAAACCGGAGCGCTTTCTTCGCGGTCATATTCCTTGAATTATCGGAAATTATAAAGCGAACTTCGCCACATCCTTCGCGACCGGCATCGACCGCCGCATCTTGAAATCATCCGAGCTCACGACCCCCAGGCGGCCTTTATCGAACCCATCAAGGCCTCCTTAGGGAAGGAATCAACAACCTGATCATAGACAATCGCGTCACGTCCTTGGGCTAAATCGGACAAGCGTTTGATACCGTCACACTCATGACCACATGACCGGTGGCGGCAGCCCGACCAAAGGCCTCATGCAGCGCGACGAATACCTCTTTCGCCTCACCCATCGCGCGGGCAGTGTTTCGGCGTTGGCCACGCTTCACGTGCCGGCGGCGCTTTTGCCACCGAGTAGTTCGACGACAATCCCTTGTCGCGTATAAGGTTTGACCCAAGGCAGGCTACCGCAGGCCGGGAGCAAGGCGCTTGGTGCCCTTCGGCGGCTCGAAACCGTCGGATAGAGTCTGCATAAACTTAACGACAGCGAGTTCCTCCGCTTCAGTCAAACCGAGATTGCCGAGCTCTCTCTTGTTGACGTTCGTCTTAATCTGCGCCTCCGGCCAGCAGTTCTGCGCGATGGCGTCGGCTTCCCGGGTGAGCGGATTCTTGCAGGCCGCTTTGACATCGCGCGTATTGTAGAAATGCACCACGCCTTTCAGGGTCTTGAAATAACCATTGTGCATGTACGCCTTGATGAAGGCCGGGCTGGGGCGCCTGTCCACGTTGCGGAGGGTTGGTACTTTCTGCTTGCCATCGTTTTCCTTCGCGAACTGGCGGTAGTCGGCGCGGCTCTCGAGAAATTCGCCCACACCCCGATCCAGCCATTTCTTGCCGTCTGGGTTAAACGAAGCGGGCATCGTGTACCACGGATTGTCGGGATTGCGCGGCACGCCCAGGTTGTCGAAGGTGAAGTCCGTGAACAGCGGCGGCTCGCCCTTCGGCCCCTTGTCCAGCACATGGCAATCGGCGCAACGACCCTTTTCCTTGAATACCTGAAGTCCGAGATTCTCCTCTGGCGTCAAGGGAACCAGGCCTGCCAAGAAATAGTCGAATTTCGACGTGAACGAATTGACTTCAGGCGAGGCTTCGTATGCCGCAATACTCAGGGCAATCTGGTCGTACTCACGGTCGATAACCGCCCGTTGTTCCCGGTTCAACGCCAGATTTCCGCCGTCGCCGGCGCAGAACTTCTCCGTGTTATCCGGCCATTTTATCGAACAAGCGCCCGGCCAGACGCTCCTAAACATCTCTCCATAGGCCGCGCACGCCCTGTGCACCACACAAGCGCTGTCGGGAAGCGCCTGCTCGACAGGATTGAGAAACGGTGCTTGGGCCTGATCCGCGGCGGCATTGCCAAGCCGCTCACCGGTGGCACGTCCGTTCCAGAAATTGCCGCCGATGAACAGGGTATCGCCATTCTCCTTGACAGCGTGCAGAACCGGGATCGGCGTCGCATATGCCGCGGTCGGAGGCCTTCGGTTGCCAAAACGACCGGCTACCGAGCCTTCGTAAGCAGCGCCATGCGCATTGATAGCGGAGTCATCGCCGCTCCAGCCAGCTTCCAGTAGGTGGCAACTCGCGCAGGATTGGTTGCCCTTTAGCGACAGGTTGCGGTCAAAGAACAAGCGCTTACCGAAGGCTTCCTTGGCCGTCAACTCGGCGCCCCTGTCAGTGCCACAGGCAAGCAGAAGCGGACACATCAGCAAGAACCGCCACGCGCGCAACATTTTTGCCATTCCGGTTCCGATCCAATCAAGCATAACGATTCAAACACCTTCCGTCCTATGGATTCGTGGAATGCAGGGAGCCCCTAACGTTGATTTTCCATTGTCGCAAATTGTTTAGCCCAGAGTCGTGTCCAGCACCATCATAAGCGTGAACCCCGCCATTAGGCCCAGCGTCGCAAACGTCTGGTGTCCGTTGCGGTGGGTTTCCGGGATCACTTCATGCGAGACAACGAAGATCATCGCGCCTCCGGCGAGTCCCAAACCAATAGGATACGCCGCGGCTAGCCCGCTGGAAAGGCCGACGCGGAGCAGCGCTCCAATGGGCTCGAGCACGCCGCTGGCAGCGGCCACCAGCACGGCGTATCAGGGTGCAAAGCCTGCCGCCCGCAGCGCCAATGCTACCGCGAGCCCCTCCGGGATATCCTGTATCGCGATCGCGATCGTTAGCGGAAGACCCACTGCCATGTCCGCTTGCGAAACGCTGACGCCGATAGCCATGCCCTCGGGCACATTATGCAAGGCAATTGCGAAGACGAACAGCCAGATGCCGCCGCAGCGCTTAACGCCGGGTCCACAGGGGCCGGTCTTCTCATGCTCGTGCGGCGTGAATTCGTCGAGCCCGAGCATCAGCAGCACGCCCAGCGCCATGCCGATGACGACCACACCAGCGCCCTGTCCCTTGCTGCCGAGTAGGTCCGCCCCGGCTTCCACCCCCGGTAGAGAAAAGCCGCCCAAGGGTCAAGTATGGAGTTGAATAGTTGTAGGATCACCCGTCGCGGTCAGCCCAGAGTCATGATTTGCTTCGGGCGGGCGCCGGCTCGTTTAGCGTTTTCGTCCCCTTTTGCTTCGGTCTTCTCAAAACACATTCAACGGGATTTTCAGGTAAGTAGTCCCGTTGGCTTCGGGCTCGGGGAACTCTCCGGCGCGGATATTGATCTGAACCCCGGGTAAAATGAGCGTCGGCATTTCGAGCTGGGCGTCGCGGGCTTTTCTGAATTCCAAGTAGTCCTCTCTAGTTGTGCGTTCGTTCAGCTGAATATTGGATCGCTTCTGCTCCTCGACCGTCGTGATGAAACGCATCTCGCGACCGCCGGGCTGGTAGTCGTGGCACATAAATAGCCTTGTACTTCCGGGGAGCGCATAAATTCGTTGGATGGAGTCGAAGAGTTGATCGGCGGATCCGCCCGGAAAATCGCATCGCGCAGTGCCATAGTCGGGCATGAAAAGGGTATCGCCGATAAAGAGAGCGTCATCGATTTGCCACGACATATGGGCTGGAGTGTGTCCCGGCGTATGCATGGCCCGGACTCGAAACGAGCCCACTTCGAGTTCCTGTGCCTCGTCCAGAAGGAAATCGAACTGCCTGCCATCAACGGAAAAGTCAGAACTGAGATTGTAGATATCGCGAAAGATTCTTTGCACCTCGCCTACACGACTTCCTGTCACCGTTTGGGCGCCATAGCGTTGCTTGAAGAACGGCATCGCCGTCAGATGGTCCGCATGCGCGTGGGTGTCGATCACGTAAGGAATCGCAAGGTTTTTTTGATCGATGTATTTCGCCACGGCTTCTGCCGACCGAACAGAGGTGCGGGCGCTTTTTGGGTCGTAATCCAGCACGGGGTCGATTACCACCCCGCTTCTAGCGTCATGGACGACGTAGGTTAACGTCGAGGTTGCTTGGTCGAAAAAATGTTGGATCTCCATTCTATTCACCGTTACAAGATAGCCTTTACGTTCAAGAACCGCCTCCGATTACCTGACTTCCAGCGGGTGATCCACCATCGCGTTGTAAAGGTAACCCTGCTGGTTAAAGGGAACTTTGTCGGGCTGGGTGTTTCCTTTCTCGTCTGTAGCGCGGACGCGGATAGTGTATTTTCCTGCTTTGGACTCCCAGTCAAAGTCCCATCGAACCCAGGCCGCCGCGATGTTGGGATCCCTGAGCCTAGCCGTCTGCCAGCTCTTGCCTCGGTCTAGGCTGTACTCCACTTTCGCGATCTTCCCAAAAGGCGACCAGCTTCGGCCTCGCACCAAACGGTGCCCAGCGCTGACTTCCCCGCCCCACGCAAACTCCAGCGCGCTCTTCAGATCTTGGTTAGAAAGCACCGGACCTTTAGATGGAGGTTCGGGTTTATAATCCGGTCCAATGAGCACATAGGTGTCCGTATTCCACGGAGAGAAGATAGGCTTCTCGGAAACCTCGATGCGACCCACCCATTTGATGTTGGCAACGCCGATCCAGCCCGGTAATAGCGCGCGGATGGGAAACCCGTGGTCGGGTGGTAATGGTTGCCCGTTCATCGCGTAAACGAGCAAGGTGTCTTCCTCTAGCGCCTTCGCCATAGGCATCGGCCGCCGGACTTTTAGATCATCTAATCCCTCGGGCATTAAATCCGTGGCGCTTTTCTTGAGTCCGGCCCGATTCAGAACCTCAGACAGAGGGACGCCGGTCCACTCCGCGACTCCGATTGCGCCGAGCTTCCATTGAGTTCCGTCGGCCTTTTTACCCTGGACCGCCGAAAAAAAGCTGCGCCCATTGCCGGCGCACTCCACATAGCGAATGACCGACACCGACGGCATGGAAAGAATCTCGTCATAGCTTAGCTCCATCGGTTTCTGAACGCCGGATCCTTCGACTTTCAGGCGCCAATTTTTCACATCCAGCGAAGGTGTTCTCGTGTGGTTACGCACGAAGAAAAGCTCGTTTGGTACGAGATAGCCCCGCTCGTACATGTTTTCCCAGCGCATCTCCTTGTTGCTGCCGAAATCATAGAAAAGATTTTTAGGCGTAGGCTTGACCACAGGCGTAGGTGCAGCTTGAGCTGCCGAAGCCTTTGTAGCGCGACCGCTGAGAGCCGCCACGGCACCTCCCGCAGCGAGGATCTGGAAAAACCGCCGCCGCGATACGCCGAGATCCCTGGCGGCCCGCCAAACGTACTCGTCCGCACGAGACTGCAAATAGTCTTCTTCTCGGGTGAGCTTTTCGTAACCCATGACGAACCCCCTCCTTGCGCGCGATTTTATATCCTACTTTTTGCACAGGCCGCGGATAAATTTGACCAGCTCACCGATTTGCTGGTCGCTCAGGGAATCTCCCCAGGCCGGCATCACAGTGGAGCGCCCTGCGCTTTGCCCTCCACCTTTGATGATCTTAAACAGCACGTCGTCCGAATCCTTCGTCATCGCTTTACAATTAGTGAAATCAGCCGGCTTTGGCTCCAGTCCTTGAGCGCTGGGACCATCTCCCTTACCACCAACTCCATGGCATACCGAACAGAGCTCTCTAAAAAGCGTGGCCGTCTCTTCAGCGGCTGACAATAGAGCCGGGCGCAAAGTTGTGCTCGCGATGAAAATTAAGCATAAAATCCATGACCTGCTCATAATACACGACACCACACTTGGCTAAATCGGACAAGCGTTTGACACCGTCACAGTCATGATCACATGGCCGGTGGCGGCAGCCCGATCAAACGCTTCATGCAGGGCGACGAATACGTCTTTCGCCTCTCCGGTCACAATAGTGCTCATGGCGCCGATCTCAGGCTGCAAGCCTCTCGTCTCCAACGCTTGCTTAACAGCGTCAATGGCCGGAGTTAAATGCTCCTGGCGCAACGGATAAACACTGATCTGCGCGCTGATCACCATGCTTCAGGCAGCCTCATTTGCCTTTTCCGTCAATTCCGTGCTTCAGAAAGGCCACCAAATCGATCATCTCCTGAATCGTCATAAAGTGATTGTAGTTCCCCATCGACGCTTTGCCTTCCTTGACTACATATCCCGGCGCTGCAACCACGGTGTGGGTTTTGATGATTGACTCGGCCAAATATTCCTTGGGGAGAGCCGAATAACCGCTCAAATCTGGGCCAATGCCTCCAGCATCGGACGGCAGTTTCTCTCCCGGGATTTTGATGGAGTGGCAGGAATAGCATTGCATGTTCATAAAGACCGTCTTGCCTGCCTTCGAGTCGCCGTCCGGGAACGAGAACTTCCAGCCTTTGGGTACACTCGGTTTGGCCGGGCTGGCGGCGGCCTGTACCTGCGCGAATCCCCCGAGCAAAACAACCAGATCAAGTACAAAAACCATCAGTAATGCTTTCTTCATTGCTCACTCCCTAAATCCTTGTCACAAATTCACCCGGGATTTGAAACATAATAGGATGCCTTCTGGGCGATACAGGGGCCTGCCTTTGGGCATACCATACCCCTGTACTTTCGAGCTTGACTACGCCGCTCGCGGTACGGGTGGTCAATCTGCCATTTCTCAATCTCCGGCTTCAGGGCAACGGCATTGTTCTCAAGCCGATGCGAAATTTTTTATTTTTTTAACATGAACTCGAGGTCTTCGGAGAGCGCCTGAAGGTCTTCCTCATGGGTGACCTCATCCTGGAGTATTTGCAAAACCATGTTGGAAGTGACGGGATCTTTCCCTTGCGTGGCATCCAGCAGACGCTTGTAAAATCCGATCGCGCAGCGCTCGCCTTTGATGTTCTGGTTGAGAATGGCTACTACGAACGGATCATCCGGAGCGTCATAACCACAGCTCGTCACCTCATACCACTTCTTCGGCTCGGTGACGGGGGTGCCACCCAGTTGGATAATGCGCGTGGCAACCATGTCGGCGTGGCGCAGCTCGTCCGTGGCGTGTTGCAAAAGCTCGGCAACGACCGCCTCTTTCATAGGCCCCTTGGTCACCTTAGCGCCAAGCCAGTATTGGTAGTATGCAAACCACTCATCGGCGAACGCCTTGTTGAGCAAATCCAACAACAGCTTCACGTCCATCCCGACGATTTCAATTCCTTTAGTGCCCATCCTATTTTCCTCCTTTTGTTTTTTGTGCTGTTAAGCTCACGATGATCGATTCAATTGGATAAAATCTTTCGGCATTCTGGTCAGATATGCCCCTGCGTGTCCTGCAATTTCTTGTACCAAGCGGGCAGCTCAAACTTTTCGGCCCGGTATTCCGGCCGGTAACCTTTGATGTCCAAGATGGGCGTGCCATCGAAATAATCGATCCCTTTCACCTTGAGAATTCGCCCTTGCCGGCCTAAAAACTCAACCAGTGTAAGACCGATGGGATTCGGACGGGTGGGCGAGTCCAGGGCAAAGACCCCGAGCAGGGGAAGCTCCTCCAGCGTGAACCCCCTTTTTACCAGCCGTCTGGGTTTAACCTGCAACGGACCGATCTGTTCGGGCCTGAGCTTGTGGAAATAAGTGAGGACGAAAAGATGCGAGTAGCCATCGATGCCTTCCAGCGCATTCTCGAACTCCGGATAAATTTCCAGCTCCCCTTCCTCATCATTGCGCTCATCTCGGATTTCGGCTTCGGAAGTTTGAATCCTAACCTGGCCGATGGGTCTGAATGAAATCTCTGACATATGAATCCCTCAATTTTTGCAACGTCCTTTTGTCGCGCGGCGCAACAAAACCGCTGTCTTCGTGACGAGGCTTCAAATTAAATTTCCGCTTGCCAGAAATGACAGTGATAGCTTCAACAGGACATACTAGATTCTTCAATCGTTCCGGTGCTTATTCGAGAACCAATGGTGAAACTGGTTACGCATGAGCCATGCCAATCGATACGGCACTTATCACGGGAAAAACTTGCAGCTTTTTCCGGCTCGCTTCTGTTGATTCTCAATCATGAAAAAAACAGGGAAAAAAAAACCATGAATGCGAATGATGCTGATAGCCCACATCTCCAACAAAAGGAGCTATCTGGTACATGAATTGCTCCAAATGAGCTTGTGGTGATAGGCAGGCTGCGGTAGCGGTTGCAAGTGCCGCAAGTCCCCAGGTCTCAGCGCTAAAACACGGCGACTCTCGGATGACGTCGATATATGTAACCGTCATTCTGCTTTCCCTTCTTTCCTGCGTTACCACCTGCCTGGGCGTCGGCCTGGCGCTGCTGATGCGCGAGAGCCCGCGGTCGATCGCCGTCGGCATCGGCTTCTCCGTCGGCACTATGGTTCTGATCTCGGTGTTGGAATTGATCCCGGAGTCGATCGCCAGTATGGGTACCGCCCGTGTGTTGACGGGCGCCCTTGTAGGAGCTCTGCTGGTCTGGCTTGCCCATGTCCTGATTCCTAATTTTCACTTGATCAAGGGGAACGGAATAACCGATCGAGCGCACTTCAAGTCAGCGTATCTCATGGTCTTCGGGCTCATCCTGCACGATGTCCCCGAGGGTTTCGCCATGGCCAACGCTTACGTGTCATCGCCGGCACTTGGCGTAATCGTCGCGCTGGCCATCGGGCTGCATAATTTGCCTGAAGAATTCGCCATGGCGGTGCCTATCGTAACACTCAGGAGCAAACGGTTTCTCTTTAACGCAGCATTATTATCCGCCTTGGCCGAGCCCGCGGGCGCGATCATCGGTCTTATTGCCGTCGGTATCGCGCCTCTATTCAATGCCGCCTTTATGGCCCTTGCCGCGGGCGCGATGATTTTTGTCTCGATCCATGAGTTGATTCCGTTTGCCAGGCGCTACGGGCATATCGGGCATTTTCTCATGGGGCTCATGCTCAGCGCGTTAGTCATGTGGCTGCTCGCGAGCTTCATTGGTAGCCACGCAATCAGGTAACACTATGAAAACAGAGCGCTGGGGTTGGTACACAACTATCGTGAATAGGGCCCCGCTTACATACCGCGCGAAGCCGGTGTCGAATTACGCCTGATGGACAAAGCAGCCCTGAGCGATTTGTTAATGCGATCGTGACAGAGGTCGTAATGGCCAAAAGGACTTCTTGGATTCGTTTGTCGGCGACGCGCGCGGCAGCATCGCCGCGATTTTCAGAGATTGGAATCAGAACCTTGTGTCTATTTCAATTATGACAATTACCTCATTTATTTTATTGTGAAATCCCTAAACTTCCGTATGCTTCTGCCTGGCACAGCGATTGCCTCTCATTCAACTTGTAAGTCTTCGCATTGGAGGTGAGTGATGAAAAGCCGAACCATCCTCGGGACTATTCTCGGTGCGATTTACGGCGCTGCGATCATTTGGGGCGCGGTGATTTTGGCGTTTCCAGCCGGTGGGTTTGTTGCTCTGGCCGCTGCTCTAGATGGCCTGATGGGTGCAATTGGCGGCGGCGGGCTAGTGGCAGCCATAGCGATGTGCCCAGACGATGAGGAGCACGCACAAGAAGTTGCCGAGCCGAAGGAAGAGATCCGAGCCGCTGCTTAGGATCAATACGATCCCTTGGCGCGCCTGGCCGGGGCGCAAACACTGGAAACCCGGAAGCGGCACTGCAACCTCGACGTCGTCCAGGGTTGCCGCCCACGCCGAGATTGCAACTCTGATACCGGCGTTCTATTGCGAGTTTGGTTTCTACGCCCGTTACGCCTGAATAGCAGGTAGGTCCTACAGGAGGCAATAACGATGAAACTTACGTTGAGCGTTATCAAAGCCGACATCGGCTCCGTCGGCGGCCATATCTGTCCGTCGCAACGTCTTGTCCAGACGGTGCGCGGCTTTGTCAGCGAGCATGGATCAAAACTCCTGCTCGATAGCTACGTCAGCTACACCGGCGACGACATCGCGATCGTGAGCACCCATGAGCGTGGGACAAACAATGAGCAGGTTCACAGACTTTGTTGGGACGCTTTCATGGCCGGCACTGAAGTGGCGAAGAGCCAAGGACTCTACGGCGCGGGCCAGGATTTACTCAAGGACTCGTTCTCCGGCAACGTACGCGGCATGGGTCCCGCCGTCGCCGAACTGGAATTCGATGAGCGGCCCAACGAACCTTTTGTGTTCTTCGCCGCGGATAAGACCGATCCCGGCGCCTATAATTTTCCTGTATACATGGCCTTCGCCGATCCGATGAACACTCCCGGTCTGATGCTTTCTCCGAGTATGACAAAGGGCTTCAAATTCGTGATCATGGATGTCAGCCACACCGCAGGTGACCGAATCATCGAGCTGAACGCGCCGGAGGACCTCTACGGCATCGCTACGCTGTTGCGCGACGCCGAACGTTACGTCGTGGAGTCGGTGTGGTCGCGCAGCACCGGAGAGCAAGCCGCCGCGGTGTCAACATCGCGGCTGCATAACATCGCCGGCAAATACACGGGCAAAGACGATCCGGTAATGCTGGTGCGGGTGCAGAAGGATTTTCCAGCTACCGGCGAGGTGCTCGCGCCCTACGCAACCGGCCCTTTTGTGGCAGGCTCCATGCGCGGCTCGCACCAGATGCCGCTCATGCCGGTGGCGCTCAATTCCGGCATCAGTTACTTCGATGGGCCGCCTGTAGTAAGCTGTGCAGCCTTTGCCATGCACAAGGGTAAAATGACCGAGCCCGTCGATGCTTTCGCGCATCCGTTCTGGGATACCGTGCGCGACGCGGTCTCTAAAAAAGCCATCGACATGCGCCGCCAGGGTTTCTTCGGCGCCGCCATGCTGCCAATGTCGGAGCTGGAATACACGGGAATCGTGGAGAAGCTCGAAGAGCTCGACGAGCGCTTCAAAGTGCGCCCGTAACGTTGCGGTGTCAGTTTCGGAATCCGATCGTTTCGACCGCTTGGTTGACGATTTTTCATTAATTTAATTGCAAATTTACCATCGTTTCTTGGCTAGGCTGACGCTCTCGAAGCACGAGAACCAGTTTTTCAGCACCGTGCTAGAGCGTTAGATCCATGTCTCCTTGAACCCCAGCCAGTAGCCAGCCGCCTCACTCGCTACGTTACCTAGGAAAATTATCGGCAGGGTCGCCAGCGTCGGCAAGAGTGGAGGCGCGGCGATCGGTGCAACGAAGACGTAAGCGCCGATAAAAAAATCCAACTGGTCAAAGACAAGCCAGGTATCCCCCGGCTCGATATCAATCCGGCGCTTAAAAAAAGACTTTACCGAGTCACCTACCCCGGCGCCGAGCCCCATGAGCAGCCCTGGCAGTAGCGGATGAGCCGTGTAGTCGATCAATATCAAGCTTTTCGCGAGCCCGGCTTCACTAATCAATCGCTGCGACTCATAGGCAATCATGCCGACGAATATTCCGGCCAATAACCCGCGCCAAGTCTTGTGGTCACCGAGCAGGCGCTTGCCCCAGAGGGTCTTTCCGCCGTCGATTGGAACGGCAAGAGAGCGCAACCACGGACGGACCAAGACAGGGCTCATGTTGGCGAGGTACGCCGGCAAAAAGAAGTAGAGAATTTGCAGGACCAAGTGCGCCTGGGTGATTGTCCAATGGTACAGCTGCATTTCTAAGTCACATGGCCCATTTATCACGCCGGCCCTGTCCTGAGCGACACCGAAAGAACGCTGCCGAGACAGCGGCTCACCATAACCCTGACCGGCGATCGAAGGGTCGAAATCGGAAACAAACTCGACGACCCGAACCAGCCAAAAATTTCAATTACTAATGAGTTCGTTATTTAGAGAATATGTCGCTGTGCGACCGAGAGGCGAGCCCTTCCGATCGCGGTCAATGGTTCTCTGCCTTGCCGGCCACCACCCCGTCCTCTCCATAGGTGGAAATGCCCGCCGGCACGGCCTGAAAACAACCTTTGCGCTCCTGTGCCCGCGCTCTCCA
>DATBLC010000125.1:0-3948 GCA_036555515.1 Binatia bacterium | reverse complement strand
TGGATCTCTGGCCGTCGGACCATGTCGGCGTCTGGTCGGATTTAGAGCTGAGCTGAACGTTACGAGGTCGCCGACCGTCAGGGTTTTTTGGGCACCAGGCGACGCGCGAGCGCGATCGACGTGAGCGACACGGAGATCGCGATAACACCCATCGCCATTCCGGCCGGCGGACTGCTTGATCGAACTCGCGCAGGATAAAAGTTGAGACGGTTTCCATCCCCGGTCCGCGCAGCAGCGCGGAGCCAACCAGCTCGCGAAAAGAAATCGAGAAAATTAAGATCGCCCCAGCAAGACAGTGCGGCCAAAGCAGTGGCGCAATGATCCGTCTGTTGGCCGTGCCGGCGCCCGCGCCGTGGACGCGAGCCGCCCATTCGTAAGAGGGCGGGATCGCAGCGAGCCCTGCGCGCGCATATTGCACGGCGTAGGGCAAATACTGAGCCGTATAAAAGAGTCCGACAATGACGGCGCTGCCATACAGCGGCAGCCAGGCCGTCCACGGCGCATTCCATCCGCGGATGAATCCGACAGCCATGGTGATTGCCGGCGTGGCGGTTGGGATCAAAGTCAGACTCACCAAAGCGATGCTTTTACGCGCGCACGCCGCGCCGAGCAGGGTGCCGAGCAGGGCCGCCATCAGCGCCAGAGAAAAGCTGGTGAGTAACGCATCGCGCAAACCGCTAGAGGCCGCGGTCAGGACGTGCAGATAGTGGGCCAAAGTCAGATTACCAATCGTGGGGCCGGCGCTGACGAGCTGCAGCAACGAAGTAAGCAGCATGGAGCCGTAAGGGACGAAGATCGTGAAAACCGTATACGACGCGACGAAGACCCACAACCCGGTTCGCGCCCATCCTGAGAGCAAACTCGGCGCTGGATATCCGCTCGGCTTAGCCGATGTCCTTGCGTGACGCTGCAGGACATAGCTAAAAAAATAGACCGCACCCCCCAGGGCGAAGAGAATCGAAGCCAAGGCGCTGGCTAAAGTGAAATTGATGGGGTAAACACTGACGACACGTCCGATTTCCGTCGAGATGACCGGAAAACCAATGCGATTACCGATGACCAGAGGTGTGCCGTATTCTTCGATGCCACAGGCGAACCCCAAGAAACCGCCGGCAAGCAAAGCGGGAAATGTGATCGGTAGCAGGATGCGCCCGACGATCCGGCCCGGTTTTGCGCCCGAAATTTGCGCCGCCCACAAAAGCGACGGTGGGACTCGTTCCATTTGACTGCGCAGCGCAAAGTAGACGATCGGCGCGTAATGCACCGCCATCAGTAGCGCCAGACCCCAGAAGGAAAAGATAAGGTGCTCCAACGCCTCGCCGCCGAGTCCGAAGCGGCTCAGATAGCCGCGCGGCCCGACCGCCAGGCTCCACGCAAGCGAAGCGAGAAACGGCGGCGTCAGGAAGGGTATGCTCATGATCAGATCGATCCAGCGGTCACCCCGGCTTTGGACGGCGACCAGCGCCAATGCAGCACCGATGATCAAACTGAGTAAGCTAACCGAAATGCCGAGGTGAAAAGTGTTGAGTGAGGCAGTGACTAAACGATCCCTCAAGAGATCGGCAAACGCGAAAGGTTGGGTGTCCGGCAACCCCGGCGCGAGGACTGACGCACCGACCATTAAGAGCGGGTAGACGATCAGCAGGAGGATCGCGCTCCATAAGGCGACCTCGCCGCCGTAGCGCCAACGAGTCAAGCTTCGATGGGCAGCGGGTGCATCGTCGAGAACGGCGACAGCCATTCGATTCAGCGTTTTTGGATAATCAGCTCAACGATTTCTTTACGGAACCGGCTGATCAGTTGCGTCTGGTTCTTCTCGACAAAATCCCAATCGGGGGTGAAGGTTTTGAAATCACCCGGTACGGGGCGTTGCGCTTTGATATCGCCGCGCGCGGGTATCATAAAAGTCTTGGCAACCAGCATTTGTCCCTCTTCGGAAAGCAGGAAGTCGACCAGTTTCTGCGCCTGCGCGCGGTGCGGCGCGCCTTGCTGCACGAACACCGGGCGCAGAGCGACAACCGTTCCTTCCCTTGGATAGTGAATCGCGAGCTTCTCGCCTTTGGCGATCTGCCCATAGCTAATGTAGTCGACGCCGGAAATGGTCGCTTTTTTTGCGCCGGTCAACACCGGATTGAGCGCCGCATTGTTTGGACCGGGCACCAACAAGCCGTTGCGGGCAAGGTCTTCAAATAGTTTCCACGCTTTGTCGCCGTGGGTTTGCACGAACACGGCGAGGAATTCCGCGGCGCTCCCGGAAAGCGTCGGGTCGGGCATGGTTACAGCATTCTTCCAGGAGGGCGCTGTGAGGTCGAACCAGGACTGCGGCTGCTCCTCCTTTTTCACTTCATTGGCGTTTAGGATCAGCGCCAGGGCCGCGCCCGCTTGGGCCGCCAGACCGCCATCGGACCAATGCGGTCGCAGTTTTTTGGCTTCGGGCGAGGCGTAAGGCGTGACGAAGCCGCGCTGGCGCACGGCCAAGCCTTCGCCCCATGATGCGAGCACAACGACGTCGGCTCTCGGGTTGGCTTTTTCGGCTTCGAGGCGTGCCAAGACATCGCCGCTGGTGGCTTGGTAGGCATCGACCTTGATGCCGGTCTTATCCGTGAATGACTTGGTGATAGCTTTGGCGAGTCCCGCGGGTCCGGCGGTGTAAAGCGTAACCGACTGCGCAGCGGCTTGGCGGCAAAATGCACCGATCGACCATAGGGCGAGAATCAAGACGATTCGTTTCATGCAATTTCCTCCTGAAGGTTTATTGGATCCATGTTAGTGACGGATCGTTTGGGCGCTGGCGCAGTTCCTAATTGAATCACGTGCAGCGCTTCGCTCGGCAAGTGCAGGAAGAGCCAATCGCCGCGCGGATATTCGTTGGAACGCGCCTCAAGGATCTGACCAGTTTCCGAGTCGCCGATTCTCACCTGCAATTGATATTCGCCGCCGCGGTATTGAACGCCGAGCACTTGTGCTTGGAGCACGTTGGTCCGGCCAACTCGGTTATCGGTGATGTGTGTTTTTTCGGGAACGATCGCGAGGTAAGCCGGACCTTCGCCGGTATGGTAAGGAAGTTCAAGCCGACGGGGAGGGCTACTTTTGATTTCTGCAGTGCCGCCGTTCAGCAACCGGACCGAGAGCAGATTCGCGCCCATGAATCGGGCGACGGTGACATTGGCCGGTCGTTCGTAGACGTCCTCGGGTCTGGCGTGCTGCTGAATCTCTCCGTTGACCAATACTGCGATACAACCGGCGAGCTCGAAGGCTTCCTCACGGTCGTGGGTTACGATGATCGTCGTCAGATCGAGCTTCCGTAAAATTTCCGCAAGCTCGCCTCTGACAGTGGAGCGAGTGGCGGGATCGAGGGCCGAAAGGGGCTCGTCGAGCAACAACAGCTGGGTCTCAGCGACTACGGCGCGAGCCAGCGCCACCCTTTGTTGCTGTCCGCCGGATAATTCGTGCGGCCGACGGCCACCGAACCCTTCTAGCCCGACGCGGTTGAGCGCTGCTTCCGTTCGCTGTCTGATGACGCTGGTTGGATACTTACGTACACGCAGCGGAAAGGCGACGTTTTGCGCCACCGTCATATGAGGCCACAGCGCGAAGTCTTGAAACACCATGCCGAGGCCGCGCGCTTCGGGCGGAAGTTGCAAAAGATCGCGGCCGCCGAGCACGATTTGGCCGGAACTCGGTTTGATAATGCCAGCGATCACTGCGAGAAGGGTCGATTTCCCCGACCCGCTCGGCCCGAGCAGCGCTAGCACGTCGCTTTTTTGTGCCTTCAACGAAACGTTCTGCAGCGCGTTCTTGTTGCCATAGAAGTGGGAAACATTCTTAATTTCCAGGAAAGACTGGTACGGTCGCGCGAGATTCATCGCGCGCAGTCTGATCAAAGACAGGTTACGAAAGGATTACCGCCAAGTTAATCCTGCGTGACGTTTATGTCTGACCCGTTTC
>DATBLC010000124.1:0-2144 GCA_036555515.1 Binatia bacterium | reverse complement strand
AAGCCAATCGCTCGGCAGTTTCTGCTGCGTAAGTATTTCGGTGAAAACCCGCGGCTCGAGTGTTGCGGTCAGAATGTAGATCGTCGTGCTCTCGCGGGTGACCGGAACGTGAATTTGTATGCCGCTTGTGCCGGAGCCGGGAGCGGGAAACTCGCTCACGACCGGCAGCCGCGTTCTAAGCACAGTTTCCAGACTGGCGCGCCCGATGACGGTAGATTCCTCGACTAGGGGTTTGGCGATGTGCATAAGCAATCTACCCTGGGGATCGAACAGCGTAAGGCTTTTCCAACTGTTTTGCGTTCCCAGGATGCGCGCGGCAGCGGCGCGGAACACCCTCACTTCGCCCACGTCCAGGGGCTCGAAGGTGGCCAAGGCCTGGATATTGGTAATCGAAGATTTGATTTCTTGATCGATCGCGAGAGCCAGTGCGCGGGCGGTGCTTTGGAGCCCTCGCCTGCGATCGTCCTGTTCTTGGCGCGCGAACAGGATCATCATGAATATCGCGAAAATCAGCAGCGGGCTGAGCGCGCCGATAATCAAGCGCGACAGATACGAATTGAGCGATACGGGGTACGAAAATGAACGTCTGATCTCAGCCAGCGAAAAAGCCATTTCAAGTCCCAAACGTACGATCACGTGAGCTTACATAGCATCATACCCACGGAGGAACGTGAATTCATAGGGTGGGGTGGGCCAGGGCGCCATCCATACAACTCGGCGGGGCCCAATGGTGAAAGGACGATGGGTGACTTCTACCGATGGAAGAGGTGAGGTCCGCTCAGAAGGCCGCGTTCAGGGCTTCCGCCAATTCCTGCAGATCCACGGGTTTGGTCAAGTATCGTAGCGCTCCCTTGTCGAAGGCTTGTTTAATGGAACCTACGGTCGGATAGGCGGTCATCATGAAGATTTTCAAATCCGGCGCGCGTTGAGTTAGCTGGTCCAGCAACACCAAGCCGTCTGCGCTGCCAAGCCGGATATCGAGCAAAGCGACGTGGAAAGGACGGCTTTCGATGAGGCGCAATGCGTGATCTGCGTTCGCCGCCGTGGCGACGTCGTAGCCGCGTTGGGTTAAAAACCAATGGAGCAGTGTCAGGAAATTCTCTTCGTCGTCGACGACAAGAATGGAGCGAGGCGCCGGTGCACCCGCAGCGCCGGTAGTCGATCCACCGGGAAAAGCAACGCGCCGTTTGGGGGGCTGGTCCATGGTCTCAAGCTTCCTCTGTCGCTTGCGTACGTTGCCGGCATGGGAAGCCTGCACCTGTTCTGCGGTGGCGTTGTCGCCTAGAGCGGAACGGTTCGTTCTCTCGACCGCTGTCCGGCAAAAAACTCCAATTTTGTTCTGTCAATTTCGTACTCCGCAATAGTGATTCTTCGGCGTACTGCCCCCGCCGGTCCAGAAATCGCCGCTAAATTCGCGACTTGATGGTCCGTATCGGACGGTCAGTTCGAACCAAGACTCGTGTCTAATGCTAACTGAGCAGAAATTGTACCAACTGGCTGGCCTGGAAAGCGACCCGTTTACAGTGAGTCAATGGCGCGAAAAACTTATTTGAAGGGATTTAACCTACAACCTAGCCGAATTTTTCCTGACAAACGCGGGCCGATCCGATCAGTCGTTTCGAGTCCACAATGTCGAGAGTGCTTCGGGCGAGCTCTTACCCGGCCGACGCGACGTCCGCTGAGTCGAGTTCGCGGAAATACGGCGTGTTTAATGCCAAGGTTTGCTCCAGCGTACTCTGGACGGAGAGAACCTTGGTCGCGTAATCCAGCGGCAGTTCCTGATTCGTCCTGAGCCTGTGTCTGACTCGTGTCGGTCCCCAGTTGTACGCCGTCAAAGCAACCTTGAGATCGCCGAATGTCTCGTGAAGGAAGGCTAGATATGAGGCGCCGATCTGCACGTTCACGAGCGGATCTTTGAGGCTTCGGTGACGCTGCCGCGGATGAAGTCGCCCCTCATCGATGAGAGCACTGACGACTACAGGTTTGATTTGCATAAGGCCCTGTGCGCCGCGCGGAGAAACTGCTTTATGATTGAACCGGCTCTCGACCTGAATGATCGCCAATAGGAGCACCGGATCCAACGCATTTCTCTCGCTCTCCTCGACTATGCGGCTCGCCAACTCGGCCGTTAGCCCGCCCTCGAT
>DATBLC010000123.1:0-23452 GCA_036555515.1 Binatia bacterium | reverse complement strand
CAGTGGTTTGTACTCGACTTCGATGGCGTTGGCCGCGTCCTGCGCCTCGGCGCGGGTCCGCGCCACCACCGCGGCCACGGGTACTCCGGCGCAATGCACAGCGCCGCGCGCGAGAACCGGATGAGGCGGAATTTTCATATTGGGGAGCAGCTGCGAAGGCGCGAGGTTTAATTTCTCGCTGATGTCGTTGCCGGTGATAACCAGCTCCACGCCTGGCATCGTTTTGGCTTTGCTCGGGTCGATGGAAATGATTTTCGCGTGCGGATAGGGGCTGCGCAGGAAAGTCAGATACAGCATGCCCGGCAAATTAATATCGTCGACGTAGCGGCCCACGCCGGTAATTAGATTTTCGTCCTCGACCCTCTTAATCGAGGCGCCAATGAGGCCGTTAGGCGAATGTTCGGATGCCATGGTTCTCCTCTTGATTCGATGTCTTTGTGTTTTGCTTCCTCTCCCGCTTGCGCCCCGCTTGCGGGAGAGGATTGAGGTGAGGGTGAATCATCGCAAGCGTGCTTGCCCTCACCCTGGCCCTCTCCCAGCGGGAGAGGGAACTAGGAATAGTCACCTACGTGATGATGCTTCGCGCTACCGCCGCTTCGATTGCCTTGCGGGCATAGACAGTTGCCACATGCCGCTTGTATTCCGCGCCGGCGTGACTGTCTTCCACCGGGTCGGTTCCTTCCGCCGCTTTGGCGGCTGCCGCGGCGATGATCTGCGGTGTGAGTGATTTGCCTTGTAATTCCGTTTCAGCTGCCGTGGCCCGCACCGGACCGCTACCGACACCTCCGAGAGCGAGCCGAGCTGAAGCGCATGAGCCGGAGGAATCGCGTACGATGAGCGCTCCGGCGCTGACGACAACGTAGCCGGAGGCTGGGTGCGGCAATTTTGCATACGCGGTACCGGCGCCGGCAGCCGGCAGGGGCACGCGAATTTCGGTCAAAATTTCGCTGGTGGGCAGCGACGTGGTGAAAAAGTCGATAAAAAAATCAGCGGCGGCTATGATTCGGCTACCCGAAGCCGATTGCGCGCCAAACGACGCGT
Organism: Binatia bacterium; assembly: GCA_036555515.1. Taxonomy (GTDB): domain Bacteria; phylum Desulfobacterota; class Binatia; order UBA9968; family UBA9968; genus DATACQ01. The sequence continues at coordinate 22,411 of DATBLC010000123.1, read as the reverse complement.
TCAATGCCGTCAAGATAACCGGGAGATCCGCGCCCGGATCGGCATGGGCAATGCTGCCGCCGATGGTGCCGCGGTTACGCACCTGCATATCGCCGATCACAGAGGCGGCGTCGGCCAATCCCTGCACATGTTTGCGCACCAGGTCTGAGGAAGCGATGTCGGCGTGCACGGTCAGCGCGCCGATAACAAGGTCGCCGCCGTCGATTTTGACGCCGCGCAGACCCGGCACGGTGCCGAGATCGATCAGTGTTCGCGGCGACGACAGCCGGAGTTTCATCGCCGGAATCAAACTGTGACCGCCGGCGAGGAGCTTGGCCTCTTCACCATGCTCGGCCATCAGCCGGAGCGCTTCGTCCAGCGAATGCGCGGCGATGTATCCAAAGTTAGCGGGAAACATTCTTGCCTCCCATCTTGGCAGCTGCCCACTTGATGGACTCGACGATATTGACATAGCCGGTGCAACGGCACAGGTTTCCTTCCAGCGCGTGCTTGATCTCGTCGTCGCTCGGATTTGCATTGGTCTCCAATAAGTGAACCGCCGTCATGATCATACCTGGCGTGCAGTAGCCGCACTGCAAGCCGTGCTTTTCGTGAAAGCCTTCCTGCACCGGATGGAGTTGCCCGTTCTTGGCGAGGCCTTCGATGGTCGTCACCTCCGCACGGTTCGCCTGTACGGCGAGAACGGTGCACGATTTCACCGCGCGGCCGTTCAGGTGCACCGTGCAGGCGCCGCACTGGCTGGTGTCGCAGCCGACATGGGTTCCAGTTAAATTCAGTTGTTCGCGCAAATAATAAACCAGCAGTGTCCGTGGCTCGACCACGGCGTCGTGTTTCACGCCGTTGACGGTAACGCTGATCGGCACCGGCGTGTATTCGGCATCAGCAGTCATGCTCACCGTTCCTCCTATATCTTTGGTTCGTTTCCTCGATGGTCGCTGCCGCCGGGAGTCGAACCATTCAGTTTTCCAAGCTATCCGGGAACTAATATACCGAGATTGCTTCAGTCTCAATCCCCCTCCTGTATCCCCGCGAGCGAGAGTGTGTCGCAAGGCCCAAAATCAGATAGATGTCATTCTGAGCACGCAGCGAAGAATCGCGCATTTCCTGCCACTTACAAAGACGAGATCCTTCGGCTGCCGCCTCAGGATGACAGTAAGACACAGTCTCAACCGGGAAGGAAAGAGGGGGGCATTCCAAACTCGCGTTGCCCTTCTGCTCATGGGTGAATGGTGATAAGAACCGCTAGAGGACAGGACACCCATTTTTCCTATGCTACGCTTCTCGCCGAATCCGAACCGAGCCAATTTGCTTCGCTGGTACGACTGGGGCGAAGAGGCGTTTCGCGTCGCCCAACAAGAAAACAAACCGGTGATGCTTTTTCTCTCCGCGTTTTGGTGCCGCTATTGCCAGCGCATGGACGAGGAGGCGTTTTCCGAAACCGAAAACATCGCGCTGCTGAGAGCTTACTTTATTTCAATCCGGGCTGAGAATGGCCAACGGCCCGATCTCGACGTCCGATACAATCAAAATGGCTGGCCGACGATTGTTTTTATGACACCCCTGGGCGAGCCGATAGTAGCCGCGAATTATCTAAGCGGGGAGCAATTTCAGGATTTGTTGTTGCGAGTGTATGTGGGTTATCAACAAAGCCGGGAAACCACCGGCGCGGCAAACGCGACTCAGAATAGGAACTTAGGCGGGGCGAGCTTGACTAACCCAAGCGCGCGGCTGAACGAATCCGGTCTGGTCGAGATTACCCAAGCGATCATGGCGCTGGCCGACCGCAATCATGGTGGCTACGGCAACGGCCAAAAGTTTATTCAGACAGAACCGAACGATTTCTTGCTCTCGCAATATGAAGCGACGCGCAATGGCGATTATTTGACTCACGTCTGTTTGACGCTGGACCGCATGAGGGAGAACGCAATCCACGATCGCGAGGAAGGCGGATACTTCCGCACCTCGACCGGCCCGGATTGGGACCAGCCGCACCGGGAGAAGCTACTCGCGGAGCAGGCCGGGCTGATAGTCAATTGTCTAAGCGCCTATCGTGTCACGCGCCGTCCCGAGCTTGCGCGCATGGCTGAAGATATTATCGGTTATGTGAATGCGAGGCTGTCCGACGACGCGACCGGAGCCTTCTACGGCTGCGAGGATTTTCTGCGCGTAAACGGCGCGGAGCACGCTTCGCAGGAACAATTTTTCACCGTCATAGACAAGTGCGTTTACACCGACGCCAACGCGCTGGCTATCAGCGCCTACCTGGAAGCCGCCGCGATTTTGCAGAGAAACGCCTGCAAGGAACGGGCCTTGCGGGCGCTCGAGTTTCTCCGGCTTCGCTGCCGAAATCCGGCGGGAGGGATGTTTCATTGCTTCGACGGCACGGCACAGCTCGGCGGTTGGCTCGGCGATCAAGTGCTCATGGGAAGCGCGCTGCTGGAAGCTCACACTGCTACCGGGAAGCGAGAATTTCTTGCGCAAGCGCAGGAAATGGCGGAATTTATCGTCGCCCGATTTAAGAATCCGGCCGGCGGTTACTACGATCTGGAAACCAGCGGATTGGGTTACTTGAGCGTCCGGCTGACTCTAATCGAACTAAACGGTCCGGCCGCGCGATTCTTTCTCGCACTCACAGAGACTACAGGCGATCCCCGTTGGCGCGAGGCTGCATTCTGGGCGTTGAACGGATTTGGCGAAGACTTTCATTCTTATGGGATTCACGCGGCGGCTTACGGTAGAGCGTTAGCTCAGTACCTCGTCCCCCCACCTTCATCCTCCCCCGCAAACGCGGGGAAGGATGAAGGTGGGGGTTGAACGGCTTGAACGCTTGGAACGTTTTGAATCCCACGCAGTTTGCCTTTTGACAGGGAGTGGCAAACCTTAATATCACCATAACGAACCCTCGGTCGAAGGAGGAGAGTTGCGAATGGATATCAAGTCTTTAATCGATCCCGAAGCCGGCCTTATCGACCGGCGCATTTTCGCCGACCGCGATATTTACGAGCTGGAGCGCGAGCGTTTATTCGCGCGCTGCTGGCTTTATCTCGGTCACGAATGCGAGGTTCCCAATCCCGGCGACTTCGTGACCCGTTACATGGGGGAGGAACCCGTGATCCTGTGCCGCGACTTAAACGGCCAACTGCGCGCGCATTTGAATCTTTGCCGCCACCGCGGCAACCGAGTCTGCCGCGCCGACCGCGGCAACACCAAACTCTTTACCTGTTCGTATCACGGCTGGTCTTACACCGGCGACGGCAAGCTCGCGTTGGTGCCCATGATCGACTCCTTTCGCAATTTGCAGCGGGAAAAGTTCGGTCTCATCTCCGTGGCGCGAATCGACAGCTACAAGGGACTGATCTTTGCAACCTTCGATACCAATGCGCCGCCGCTGCGGGATTATCTGGGAGATATGGCGTGGTATCTCGATATCCTTCTCGACCGGAGAGAAGGCGGCACCGAAGTATCCGGCCCGCATCGCTGGGTGCTTAATGCCAACTGGAAAACCGCCGCGGAAAACTTCGGCGGCGACGGCTACCATATCGCATCTACGCACAGTTCGGCGCGCGAGCTAGGGGTCGACACGACGACGAGTAAAACGCGGCAATGGAACAAGGGTTGCCAGATCTCCTGTGGCAACGGCCATAGTCTCGCTTCATGGCTCACTCCGGCGGATGACGCCGGGCCATGGTTTGCGCAGCCGGACGATGACCTGGCCGAGTACATGAAAGAACACGCCGCGGAAATTGAGAGCCGGCTCGGCATAGTGCGGGCGCGGCAAATCTCACCGTCGGCGGGAACGGTTTTTCCGAACCTGTCAGTCCACTGGCTGACGCGCACGATTCGCGTTTGGCAGCCGCGCGGCCCCGACAAGATGGAAATCTGGAGTTGGGCGATGGTCGACAAAGCGGCTTCGCCGAAGATCAAAGACATCATGCGCTTTGTCTCCCAGTATCGCTTCAGCCCTACCGGCGTCTTCGAGCAAGACGATATGGACAACTGGGCGCAAGTCACCGGCGCGGCCAAAAGCCTTATTGGCCGGCGCTATCCCGCCAATTATCAGATGGGCGGCAATGAGCCGCCCGTGGATCTCCCTCTTCCCGGACGAACCACGAGCCGGTTCAGCGACAACAACCAGTTAAACCTGTACATGCACTGGGCGAAAATGCTGGAAGCAAAGGGCTGGAGCGAAATCCTAGAATAGTGTGGTGTGTTAGAAGTTCATGACATATTTCAATCGTCATTCCGGGCAAGCTGGCGTTAGCTAAGCTAGCGCGACCCGGATCCAGGAAAATCAATTGTTTCTGGATGCCCGCTTTCGCGGGCATGACGATAGAGAGGCACCGACTCTTTTGTATAGTTGAGAGAAGGGACGCCAGCAAATGGATAACGAGCTACGCCGCGAAGTCGAAGACTTTCTCTATCTCGAAGCCGAGCTGCTTGACGATCGCAAGCTGCGCGAATGGCTCGAGCTTTTGACCGACGACGTGCGCTACTGGATGCCGATTCGACACAATACCGCGGAACGACCCCAGGACATCGCCGAAGAGTTTTCTAAGCCGGGAGAAGGATATTATTTCGACGACAATAAGCAAAACCTGCGCTTGAGAGTCGAACGGGTTTACTCCAAGACCGCCTGGTCGGAGCTGCCTCCGTCGCGCACGCGCCATCTGATTTCCAATGTTCGGATTAAGAAAGACAACGGTGCGGAAATCGAAGTGCACTCTAACTTTCTAGTCTATCGCACGCGCATGGAATCCGATAAGGATATGTTCGTCGGCACGCGGCATGATATTCTTCGTCGCGTAAATGGCAGCTTCAAGATCGCCCGGCGCACCATCGTGCTCGATCAGGCGGTGTTGGATGCAAAGAATATCAGCGTGTTTCTGTGAGAGCGATGCGTTCGAGCCAGAGAAGATCTTTCCGCGAAAGCGAAGAAGCTGATCCTGCGCGACAACTGCATCGACTTTTATTCGCTTAGGACTTGAAAATAGCTAAACCACCATGCTGAACGTGGAGGATGCTTTCGGTTTATTAGCTGAAATTCAGAACGGTGCTGTGGAACCAGAGTGTCTCCCGCAAGATGAAGTTCGGCGCAGATCATGACTCTCACTGCTTCGCAAATTTGAGCGTGAAGCGGTCGCTCTCGCCGATCGCCTCGTATTTCGCGCGGTCCTTATCCTTCAGGCGATAGGTCGGTGGAAGGGTCCACACTCCTTCCGCATGATCTTTCGTGTCCTTGGGATTGGCATTGATCTCTGAAGCGCCGAGCAGCTTGAAGCCGGCCTTTTCGATTAGCGCGATGGCGATGTCCTGACGAACGTAGCCCGTTTTCATTTGCTCTTCCTGAGACATGTCGGTGCGTCCGCGATGATCGACGACGCCGAGAACGGCGCCCGGTTTCAACGCCTTGTGGAAGGCGCGCAGCGCCCCGTCGACCTCATTGCGTTCCAACCAGTTGTGCAGGTTACGGAAGGTGAGCACAAAATCGGCACTGCGGGGAGGAGCGATGTCGTGCCTATCGGCATTGAATTTCGTGACGAGGACCTTTCCATAAAGGGCAGGTTCGGCCTTGAGCCGCGCCAATAGTTTCTGATGGTCGGCGAGATACTGCGGCGCCGCCGCCTCGTCGCGGTTCGCCGCGATGTAACGGCCTCGCTCCCTCAGATAGGGCGCGAGAATCTCCATGTAATAACCGGCGCTGCCTGGGAGGATCTCCACGACAGTGCTGTTTTCCTTGACACCGAAGAACGCGAGCGACTCAATCGGATGGCGGAAGCCATCGCGTGCCACATTGCGCGCGGTGCGATGAGGCGCCGCCACCCACCGCGCAAGGCCGCTTTGGTCCTGTGCCTGCGCAGCCACGCTGGAAAATGCCAGGATCGCCGCCAGTGCCGCAAAAAGCAGCCCGCACAAGATGCGTTCCGGTCTGTTTTTAATTGACGGTGTTTGCATGTGATCCTCGAAATGAAATCAGTGGCAATTAGTGAAGTCCGCGAAGCAGCGCGCTAGTTTATACGATGAGTTCTGATCAAAAAGCAATTTTACAGGTACTTTGAACTCCATAAGTGGAGGGTACGTCAACAAAACAAAGTCGGTCAAGAGGCTGGAAGGACAAACATAACAGGCATGGACTCGTTAGCTTATTGAATTTACGAAGACTCGTCAGTGGAGCTCATATCTCGATAACCCAACAGCTCATTATCGGTTCTTATGTCATATCCGACTTCGAATATGCGAATGGTGCCGCAGCGCAGCCATAAATCAGCGGCGAGTGGCTTCCACGGGATAGCCGCGTTTCACCCAGCCGGAGTATCCTTCGGGCATGATGAAGATATTGCGATAGCCTCGGTACTCCAGGAACACGGCGCGGTCGGCGATGTCGTAGGGCTTGCAATCGCAGTAGAGGATTACTCGGCCGCTCTTGGGAATCTCATTGAACCGGTTGGCAACTTCCGCGAGCGGGATCGAGCGCGCGCCGGGCAAGCGCTTCTGCTGGTACTCCTTGGTCGGGCGCAGGTCGACGAACACGATCTTTTCACCGACGTCCATCAACTGCTTCGCCTTTTCGGGCGTTATATTATCGACGGTGTCTTCCACGCCGTGACCTGCGAAAGCGAGCCAGGGAAGAAAGACACCAATAAAGCCGAGTAAAATAAGCGGCCGGGTTTCAGTTCTGCCGCGGCTTATCATACTTTACAGTCACATTTTTATTGTCGGCTGTCCACTCGACGGTGCCTTTGACGCCGGGAGTGTAACGCATGATCCAAAATCCCCCTCCCGGGTCGGAAGAGCTCGCAAACACCAGGCCGTTCTCATGCACGAAGACATCGTCGGCGTGACCGGCATCCGATTTGACCCTTCTGAACACCGGCGGCACGAAGTGCCCCACCGCTTTCGGGTGATAGGGGTCTGAGATATCGATGGCCCAAAAACCGCTATTCTCCCAGGCGCTAAAAACGATGTTACCTTTCACCAACCGTTCGATGTCGTGAATGCCGAAGCGGCGACCCGGCCGGTCGGGCGGGCAGAATCGGTTGAGCGGCAAACGGAAAGTCCCAATCTGGACGGGATTGGGTTCGTGGCGTACGTCGAGCACATGAAGGTAGCCGAACGGACACTGTTTGGCCGAGGTGATCTCATCGGTGGCGACAATTATGTCGGGTCTGCCGCCGTGCGCCGGTACCACGACCCCGATGCTGTGGGTGTTGCCTTCCTCGGGTGGCGACCACTTGATCTGGCTGATCTTAGTAGGTTTCTTGAGATCGCTGATATCCAGAATGATGACGCCTTGATCGCGGTAGGCGAGATAGGCGCGGTCCTTGTACGTGGTCATGTCATGCAGCGAAACCCAGATTTTCGGCAATCCGTCACGCAGGCCGCCGTCGTCGATCCAGTTTTCGCCAACCTTTTCTCCGCCTGCCGTGTGTTGGCCGGGAAACCACCAACGGGAAACTTCTTTCGGATTTTTCGGATCGTTGATATCAACGATCAAGAGGATGGCACCGAAATAACCCTGCAACGTGGTTGCGACAAAGGCAAACTTGCCTTGCGTCGGATCTTCGTGGAGCCAGAATCCATGGACGCCTCTTTGAGGGGACGTGTCGGTCTTAAAGAAACCGGCCTCGCGCGGCTTTGCCGGATCGGTGATATCGAAGAGACGGATGCCCGAAATCCAGCTCTTGATGTTCGGGTCGCGCACGCCTTCCTGATTGACCACCAGCACATTGCCTAAGACGTCGATGTACTGGCTTTGGACGCTTGGATCGTTCTTGACTTGCGACACGACGCGGGGTTTTTCCGGATTGCTGACATCCACGATGCTAAAACCTTGATAGTTCGAGATGTAGGCATGTTTGCCGTCGCGGCTGACGCGAAACTCCGCGGCTTGGTCCCAACCGTCGAGATCGCTGTAAGAGAGCATCGTGAAATTCTCCAGTTCGCCATAGCTCGGTTGGCGCTCTTTAGCGCCGCCGAGTATGGACGGCGTCTGGGCGGATACCGTTGGCGCGAGATTAAGGACGAAAAATACCGACGACAGAGAAATCGACCAGCGTAGAGATTTCCACGTATTCATTTTTCAGACTCCTTTGAGGAACGGTTTTCGAAACTCGTCAGCGGTTCGCTTTCTGCCGAGGGTTTCCATACCTTCAGACTGATGTCAAGGGAATCCTTAAGACCGGACGGCGGACAGCTTGACCAGGGATTTTGGTGTACGCTATCTGTAATCCTTTACATTCGAAACATTCGCTGAACAATCGTCTTTGAATAGACGGTGCATCCGTGCTCAATTACTGATTTGGAAATGGAGAAGCGAAGAATGGCTAAAGAGCGGTACAACGCGGCGGTCCAACGGGTCAAAGGCTTTCTCGAGATGGCTTCCGGGCTTTACGAAACGTCGCTCTCGTATCAAACCCGGCGCGCCGCCGAGGGCGTGCTCCAAACCGATTCCCGGCTGGGGTATTACTTGCAACTTTCTCTGTTGCGCCGGGGCAAACAGGAGAATTGTATCACCCTGTCATTCGCCGCCGATAGTTTTCGCGAGCTCAAACTGCTCGCAGCGGGAAAAGTGTCGGTGGCGTGGATCAATCCGTCGGCATCGGTGACGCTCGCGTACAAAGGCACCGGGCCAATCGGTAGACCCATACCGCTCAGGACGATCGCGGTCTTTCCGTCCTGGGACGTCATGGGCTTCGCCGTACATGAATCCACCGGAGTTACTTCGCTCGAGCAGATAAAAAAAGAGCGCGTCCCGCTGAAGCTGTCCACCGGACCGACCGGCGAGCGGGAAATGATCGAAAGCCCGGTCACGTTTATGGTGCACTCCGCACTAAAGACGGCCGGCTTTACGGTCGCCGACCTGCGCCAGTGGGGTGGTAAAGTCCAAGAGGTGTCGCGCCCGAGCCATCCGGATCGGCGCGCCGGGATCGAAAAGGGAACCATCAACGCGGTGTTTGACGAGGGCATCAAAAGCTGGGGCCAGACGGCACTCGATCATGGCTTTCGTTATCTACCCATCGAAGGGACGGTGCTTAAACGCCTTAAGGCGATGGGCTATCGTGCCGGAATTCTGCCGAAGACTTATTTCAAGGGAATGAAAGAAAACATTTCCACCATTGATTTCAGCGGCTGGCCGATGGTCGTACGCGCCGATATGCCCAACGACATCGCCTACGCGCTCTGCGAAGCGCTCGAAGTGCGCCGCAAGGTCATTCCGACGGATAATTTCAAGCCGCTCAAGATTTCCCAGCTTTGCGCCAACGACGCCGAAGCGCCTTTCGACGTGCCGCTCCACCCTGGTGCAAAGCGCTTTTACCGCGAGCGGGGATATCTGAAATGAGCAACTGCATCGCCGTTCAAAGTTCAAGGTTCAATGTTCAATGTGGCGCCTTTGGCGCAGTTCAAGGTTTCGTGGTTGGACGGGCTCACCACCCCCTGAGCGTGTCGAAGGACACGTTCAAGGTTTAAGGTTGGGAGGTGGGACGTCGAACATTGAACGTTGAACTTTGAACCAGCGGGGAGGGGCCCACTGCTTTTAGCCACCGAGGGCCAGCGCCTCTATTGTCGTCACCGATGCAAAAACCAGGCTGGGAGGAAATTACCATGTCGATCACTGGACTCCGTTTTGGTCATGTCGCTTTCAAGGTCGCGGATGTCGAAAGGAGCGTTCGCTGGTACGGCGATGCCTTCGGCGCCAAGAAGGTTTACCATGTCGAGGCGCAAGCCGAGCGGCCAGAGTTGATGTTCCTGGAATTCCACAAAGGACAGTTCGTGGAATTATTTTCCGGCGGGAAAAATATGCTGCTGTCGCCGTCCGATCCGATCGGTTATCTGCATTTCTGCTTACAGGTGGATAACCTGGAGCAGGCGCTGGCGCATCTCGCGAACATAAACGTCAAACCGGAGCGCCAATTCATTGGCCGCGCCCAGCAGCGCATCGCGTTTATTTCCGATCCTGACGGCAACAACATCGAGCTGATGGAGATTCCGCCCGAGTCAGCGATCTTTAGAAGCTAGCGGACTGCGTGCGCTACGTTCCAACAGTTCCAAACGTTCCAACTGTTCCAGCCGTTCAACCTCCGGAAAACCGATTGGAACGATTGGAACGATTGGAACGATATGTTCGCCAAGCCACGAAAATATTCAGAACCAACAGTCAGCGATCGCCTACTCACTTGCGGTGATCTTGTTCGACAGCGCGCCGATTTTCGATGACGACACTTCGACCGTATCGCCGACTTTGAGGAACAAATCGAGGGGCCTCCTGCCATCGGCTCCGCGGCGCGATTTATCGGCGGCGGTGCCGGCCGAAGTCCCGCCGGCGATGACGTCGCCCGGCACGAAAGTGAAATCCTGTGATAGGTATTCCAGCACCTCGCCGAAAGACCAGATCATCTCTCTGGTATTATAACTTTGGCGCACTACGCCGTTGACGCGAGTTTCGGCGTCGACATCCTGCGGATCCACCTCACCGACGACGATGCAAGGACCCATCGATACCGCGCCATCGAAGTTTTTCTGCAAATTGTAGCTTACCACCCGGTCGGTGCCGCCGCCGTCGCGGATGCTCCAATCGTGGAACAACGTGACTCCCCAGACATAGTCATGGATCTTGTCGGCGAGAATGTTTTTGCCGCGTTTGCCGATCACGATGGCAATTTCTCCTTCGTAGTCGAAATATGTGACCCGTTTCGGAAAGGGAATCGTATCATTGGGCCCCGCGACTTCCGCCGGAACCTTCCAAAAGCCCCACTGGCCCGCTTTCTTCGCTTCCCGCGTGACTTCCTCGACGGTGATGTCTGTCTTGCCCAGGCGATTGGCCCACATGCCAAGCAGATGAGCCGCATAATTGCCGCCGACGCAAGCGATGCGCCGCTCCGGCCACGGCGCGTGCAGCTTAACTTCGTTCAAGTCACGTACGACCTCGGTGTCCCGGCCCCTGGCGTTAGCGAATTGCTCGATGACGCGTCGCGCCGCATCCAGCGCGGGCGTTCCGGCTTCAATGAAGTTCAATAACCGCGCGGGCAGTTGTCCGTTCGCACGATTGAGATCGATTACGCGATCCCCCAACAATGCTCCGACGCGTTTTTCCGGCCCGAAAACGACGATTTTCATGATTGGTCTCCTGAATATATTTCCGCGTGCCAGCTATTGCCGCCTGACGCTGTTGAACAAGTTTTGACAAATCGAACTTTCGTGAAGCTAGCCCGGAGGCGATCGCCTGTCAACGAACGATTCCGGCTGGCCTATGAAAGCGTCTTCTCTTAACGTGTTTAGTGCTTTTCACAGGTCCGCATAGGCGGTTGCGGCCAGCAACCCGTGTCTGACGATGCCGTTAGAGCCTCATTTTCCTGGGTAAATTCGCACGCGTAAGCTTCAGTCAAGCAATTTTGGAATTTCAATTTTTGGGTTTGGATTTAAGCGCGACATCAGCGGGCATTCTAAAGGGCTTGGCGATGAAACCGTCGACCACCAGTTTGCTGTAGATCTTCGAAGAAAGCCAAATTGCCCGCTTCTTGGCCTCGAATACGTCTGGATCGATTGGAACCCGTGGAACGTTTGGAACTGGGTTTGTCTTATGTAAGCGAAGCGGTTGAACAGTTGGAACCCAACCGTTGATGCGGTTGGCGCGGGGCATCGTTGGATCGTAGTCATGTTCGCGTTTCTTATCTCTTGCTGTTTGCCTGCTCCAGTTCTCTGACCAAGGAGGGGTGACACGATTGACAAAGTCGGTAAAGCCACCTACGGTGATTAACGAGCATCCCTGACAATTCAGCAGAGAGCACTAGCATCGGTTTTCCGCAGCGGAGCGCCGGCGTTCAGAGCCGGGTCCGTGTTTCCTTGTTGGCAGCCACCCTGAATTCCATTGGCGTTGGGCCCCGGGCACGCCAAATCGTCACAGCCGACGAAGCAAGGTGAAAAAATGAACGAAGATAATGATCAAGCACCGGGACGATTTCCCTCGGTGCCGGCAGATTTGGAGAATGCACCGGAGACCGGAATCGCGATGCAACTTCATGCCGGTGATTGGTTGGCCGACCAACTTCATCCATCGGAAGTTATTGATGACGGCGATGGCGAGCCGGAAGAAGCCTCGGCAATGGACGCCGAGGACAGTGCCGTTGAGAGCGACTTGGCCGGTGCGAGAACCGATCCCATCGCTCGTTATCTTCAGGAAGTGCGGTCGATTCCGCTGCTCACCCGCGAAGAAGAAATCAAATTGGCGAAGCTGATCGAGGAAGGCGAGCACACGATCAGCGAGGAGGCTCTTAACTCGCTGCTGGCGCTTCGCTGGACTCTCGACCTGGGCAAAAAAGTTGCCACCGGACGGGTGAATATGCGCGATGTTGTCAAACTTCCGGTGGAGACATCGGGCGAGCACTTCAGTGATGAGCGAGTCCTGAAAGCGCGCTTTCGTTTGGGCGTTCGAAAACTTCAATACATGGCGACAAGTGTACAACGCACAGCGGCGCAATCGGATAAATCACCGAGTGATGAGCGTCGAACGCGCCTCGCTGCTAAAATCATCCGGCAGAAGAATAAGATCGGTGCACTGATCAAAGGCCTGGAGCTGAACCACCAGCAGCTAGAAAATATCATTAACGAACATCAAGAGATCTACGAGCGAGCAAAGGTCCTCGAAGAAAGACTCCGGACACAGCCGGGACAACGCAAGGCAATCCAAGCACTGGAAAAGTCGATCGGCATGCCGATTCTTGAACTCGGGCGGAAGGTGCGAACGATCCGAGAAAAAAAAGCGCAGGTTGTTGTCGCGAAGCAGGATTTTGTTCAATCCAACCTGCGCTTGGTAGCCGCGATCGCCAAAAGGTACTGCGGCCGCGGCCTTTCGTATCTTGATCTCATCCAAGAGGGCAACGTCGGACTGATGAAAGCGGTGGATAAATTCGATTACCAGCTTGGTTTTCGGTTCTCGACGTATGCCAGTTGGTGGGTTCGCCAGGCGGTAACCCGGTCGATCTCGGATTATTCGCACACGATCCGAATTCCTGTCCACATGGCCGAGCTGACAAATAGACTAAACCAGACAATCGCGAGCCTCGGCCGCCAACTTGGCCGAAGACCCAACGAAGAGGAAATCGCCATGCATATGGCGATACCCGCGGCAAAGGTTCAGACAGTTCTGAGTCTAGTCAAAGAACCCGTATCTCTCGAGACACCTTTGGGCGATGATCCCGAAAAATGCCTAAGCGATGTGATCAGGGATGAGCACGCCCTCGATCCCGAGTCGCTGCTGATCGATATTCGGTGCCGAGAAGAGATCCACAGAATTCTACAGAAACTCAGCCCGCGAGAAGAAAAAATCATCCGCATGCGGTTTGGCATCCAAGAAAAGATGAATTATACGCTCGAAGAAACCGGCAAGGTTTTCGGCGTCACGCGCGAAAGAGTTCGCCAGATCGAAGCCATTGCGCTCAGAAAGTTGCGCCGGCGCGGCGCGCCCATGCGGTATTCTTCGCCGCCCATAAAGTAGTGTAGGGAATTACCAACCTGGAAGATTCAGTTTCGATCTCGACCGGAGAATTGCCAAGATCAGCGCAAAAACCGCAGTTTGGCGATGATAGGCTCCATTCGCGATCGGTCAAACATTGAACCCAGATTCCGCAGTTGCGCGCAGCAGGAAGCGCGAGGCGGAACCCTTTCGTAGCAATGTCGATGGTTTCTGCCTCATAGCGAAGCCAAAGGTCCTTAATTGGCTTGCGCGGTAAAATTTACAATCCCAAGTACGCCTGCCGGACCCTATCATCGTTGAGCAGATCGTTACCCGAGCCGGACATCACGATGCGACCATGTTCCATTACGTAAGCGCGTTGGGAAAGCCTGAGTGATACGGCGACGTTTTGTTCGACCATGAGAACGGTTATGCGGTTCTCGTTTAGCGCGCGAATCGTGCGCAGCACTTCACGCACCACGGCGGGCGCGAGTCCCAGGGAGGGTTCGTCGAACATGATGAGCTCGGGGCGGCCCATCAGGCAGCGTCCTATGGCGAGCATCTGTTGCTCGCCGCCGGAGAGCGTGCCGGCGATCTGCTTTCTTCGTTCCCGCAGCCGTGGAAAGAGGGTGAATACTTCGTTCATCGTCTGCGTCAATTTGGCGCGGGCACGCGGCAGCGCCGCACCCAGTTTAAGATTTTCCGCTACCGTCAAAGTGGAGAAAATCTGTCGCCCCTCGGCGACCTGGCCGATGCCGAGATTACAGATTTCATGCGATTCGAGGCCCGATATTTCCCGTTCGGCGAAGCGGATATTGCCCGCGCTGGGCCGTTCGATGCCGGCGATAGCGCGAATCAACGAGGTCTTGCCCGCGCCGTTGGCGCCGATGATAGCGACGATCGCGCCGTTGGGTATTTCCAGCGACACGCCGGCCAGCGCCTGCGCGTCGCCATAATACAGATCGAGATCGCGCACTTCGAGCAGCGCATTCATATCTCGGTGTCCTCGCCGAGATAACATTCGAGCACCGCGGGATTGCGCACCACTTGCGCCGGCGCATCCTGAACAATGACTTCGCCGTGGTGTAACACCAGGACGTCTTGCGCCAGCGCCATGATTGGCCGCATGACATGCTCGATGAGCAAAATAGTTATTCCGTCCCTTTGATTGATCTCGCGCAACAGCGCGACCATCTCATCGCATTCGGTGGGGCGCAGGCCCGCCATCACTTCATCGAGCAGTAACAGCTTCGGCCGAGTCGCGAGGGCGCGGGCCAGCTCCAGTCGCTTTCGTTCGGGAAAGGTAAGCATGGAGGCGGGCACATCGCTCTTCGGACGAAGTCCCAACTGCGCAAGAATGGTTGCGCTTTGCTGCTTCGCTTCTGAAACACCGGCGGCGCGCTTGAGGGATCCCACGACGACGTTGTCGAGCACCGAAAGCGCGGCGAAGGGTTTGACGATCTGAAACGTCCGGGCGATGCCAGCGCCGCACGCTTGATCCGGCCGCAGGCCGTCGATGCGCGCACCATCGAAATGAATTTGCCCTGAATCCGGCTGAAGGGCTCCTGCTACCATGTTGAAGAGCGTGGTTTTGCCGGCGCCGTTAGGGCCGATGAGCGCGACGATGGTTCCCGCCTTAACCGCCCATGAGACGTTTCTGACCGCGCTGAGACCGCGGAAAGACTTACTGATATTCTGAATTTGCAACAGGGCGGTCATGTGAAAAGTTTTAACTTCCGTGCCAGCGCCGGCCAAACTCCATACGGCAAAAAAGTCACGACCGCAAACAAAATGATGCCGTAGATCAACTGCTTCACACCCGGGACGTCCCAGCCAAGGGCGGCGACCAACTCCGTGGTTCCGTCGGCCAGCAGAGTCAGCAATGCTGCGCCGATGATCGGGCCTGCGAGAGTGCCGATGCCGCCGATGATCGGGCCAAGGATGATTTCGATGGAGCGGTTGATACTAAAAATCTGCTCCGGAAATAGGTTATTGTAATAAAATGCCCAGAACACGCCGGCCACCGCCATCATGGCGGCGCTGATGATGATGGCGAGCATTTTCCAGCGCAACGTGTCGATGCCGACGGCCTCGGCCGCTTCTTGGTTTTCACGGATCGCCTGCCAATAGTAACCGGGCCGGTTGCGCAGACAGCACGCGCACAGCACGAAGCCTCCGACCGTGAAGGCAAGCATGACGTAGTAAAACATCGCCGGCGTGCCGCGCAGATTGAAAACATCGATCTGGTCGCGCTGCGCGACTTTGAGAAACAGACCGCCCGAGCCGCCAACCCAATCGAAGTGGTCAAAGCCGATGCGCGTGAACTCGGCGAAAGCGATCGTAAGCAGGGTAAAATAGACTCCCGAGATGCCGTACCGGAAAGCGAGAAAACCGAGACTCCCCGCTAAAAACACGCAAAGAGCAATGGACAGCAACAACCCCGCCCAGGGAGGAATGCTGAAGTGGTGGTACAGCGACGCGGCGCCGTAAGCGCCGACGCCAAGGTAAAGCGCATGCCCAAGGGAAAGTTGCCCGGCAAATCCCATCATGAGATTCCATGCCTGGCCGGTGTAGGCGAGATAGAGAATTAGCGTCGCCAGCGATATGAGATAGCTCCCCGCGATCAATGGCAAGACAAGCAACAGCGCGCTCAGCGCCACGAGAAGATAGACCGCGCGCGGCTTCACGACTTATTGCCCAGAAGGCCACGCGGCCGCGCGAGCAGCACAATAATGAGTAACGCGAAGCTGAACATGCTTTTCGCCGAAGGCGCGATCAACAGGCCCGCAAGTGCCTCGGAGAGGCCGATAAGCACGCCGCCCAGAAGGGCGCCATTCATGGACCCCAGGCCGCCGACGATAACGATCACGAAGGCAAGCAGCGTATAGGCCGGGCCGAGTCCTGGTGTCAGATCCACGAGCAAGGTCATCATACAGCCGGCCACGGCGACGCAGGCCGTTCCCAGGCCGAAAGCCAGCGCATATAGCCGCTGCACGTTCAAGCCGGTGACCTTTGCCCCGAGCCAGCTGTCGGCACAAGCGCGGATCGCCGCGCCGGTGAGGGTCAAGCGAAAAAAACTGAACAGCGCCGCCGCAGTGCCCAAAGCGACAAGGGCGGCGTAGAGCTTGCCGCGGTCGATCAACAGCGGCCCGACTTCGATGGACTCAAGCAGATAGTCGAGGCGCACGCTGCGCGCGTCGGGACCGAAAACAATCAGAAGGAGACTGGTGATGATGGTGGCGACGGCCAAAAGCAACATGAATTGGGAGTGATCAGGACGGGTGACAAAGGGCTGAACCACGGTGGCCTGAAAAAAATAGCCGAAAAGAAAAAACAAAAGCGCCACCGGCGCCGCGGCGAGGAAAGGATCGATGCCGAGCCCGGCGAACAACAGCACCGCCGTGTACATCGCGACCGCCATAAGCTCGCCGTGGGCGAAGTTCACCACCCGCGCTACGCCGAAGATCACCGATAGACCGAGGGCCATCAGGCCATAGACGAACCCAGTGAGCACGCCGGAAACAGTGACGTTCGCGAAACTTGTGAAGTCTATGAACATCTGGTGGGTTCAAAGTTCAAGGTTCAAATGTTCAGGTGGCGCGCCTTCGGCGCAGTTCAAGATTTGAGATTGGGAGGTGGAGACATTGAAAACTTGACTTTCGAACGTTGAACAACCATTGAACCTTGAACCCTTGAACTTTGAACGGTTCAAATTCTTTTATACTCCCCCCAAGGAAATACCGGCTTTGCTTCTGCGGCGGCCGAAGGCAAGATAATGACAGGCCTTTGCCCTTGATTCTGGATACAAGCCGAAAGGTTGCCATCGACCTGTCCCTTGGCATTGAACTTGATCGGGCCGCCGAACATCATGCGATTTTTGATCTCGGTGCGGCGAATGGCCTCGGTCAGTGTCCTGGCGTCGGTTGAGCCGGCGCGCTTGAAGGCGTCGGCGACGACCATAATCGCCTCAAAGGTATAACCGACGTTGAGCGCGTGAAACCTGAGCTGGTCTTTGGGATTTTGCTTCTTGAACGCTGCCTCCACCGCCAACGTAAGCGACCCCTTGGGCTCATACCACGGCACGTTGGAAATGCAATGGTCGGAGAGTTTGCCGAGGGTCTGATAAAACTGGTTTTCGTACATGCCAGGTGAGCCTGGGCTGATAATGCCCATGATGTTCCAGCGTTGCTTGACGATCTCACGGCGCAGCGTTATGGCGTCATTCAGCCGGGAGACCAAGAGCAGAAAGTCCGCTTTCGTCGCCTTGGCTTTTGCAACCTCGACGGTCAAGTCCTTTGCCGCCGGGTCATAGGAGATCGTCTCAACGACTTTGAACGGCAGATTGAGCTGCGGCAGCAGCGCGTCGATGGCCTTTGCATTGGCTTGGCCAAAGGTATCGTTGACATGCATGAACACCGCAGTGCGCGGCCGGGTCTTTGTCGCCGCGAATAAATCGTTGACCAGCGTGAGGCCGTTGCGCACCAGTTCAGAAGCAACCGGAAAATTGCGAAAGACGAACTTATAGCCCTGCTCGGTGATCTGCGGCGCAGCGGCAATGTTAATAACGAAGGGAACGCCGCGCTGCTCGGCGACCTGGGCGATGGCCGCCGCGGCGCCCGAGTCGAAGGGGCCAACCAGACAGTGCGCTCCCTCCTGAATCAGTCGCTCGGCGCGGGTGCGCGCGGTTTCGACGTTGGTTTCCGTATCGGCGTTCGTGAGCTCGATGTCTACGCCGAGCAGATCTTTGATCACGGCGGGCGCCAGGTCCGCGCCCTTTTGGCACGACTGGCCGATCAGACCTTGCAGACCCGACTTGGGAAGCAGAACGCCCACTTTAAGCTTCGCCGCTTGTGCGCGCAGCACGTTGAACGGCGCCAACGCCGTCGCGGTAGCCGCGCTGATGAGAATTCTGTTGAATCGCCTGCGCGGTAATTTTTGCGTCATGGACCCTTATGCGCCGAATATGAAATCATTTCTATACAAAGCGAATTATAAATTGCAAAAACAGCCCGGATTCTCGGCACGTGGGGTTGGGGCGCAAACCACTGCGGAGTGTATTGGAACTCGCGCCTCGGATCTGCCGCTGATTTTGCAAGGCTTGGAAATTGAGTAGTTCAACGCTCGACTACGATGGGATTTATTTGGTCTGAAACTCCTTGATTGCGTCTTCGTTGAGCTCAAGTCCGAGGCCGGGTTTTTCAGTCAGCGTTACCCAGCCGTCCGCCAGTTTGGGCAGCTCTTTGTAAACGACGTTGGCGGTCAACCAGTTGTTTACATGGATCTCAGCGCGCCAGCCGTTCGGCACCGCCGCCTGCAAGTGAAAATCAAAATGATCACCGTTGCCAACCGGTAGATTGAAAGCTTGGGCCAAGCCAGCGGCCTTCATCCCCATGGTAAATCCGCCCACCGAAAGCACGTGAATATTTAGAAAGTCGACGGCGTCTTGCTTTACCAGATCCGCGAGTTTGGAAAAGTTCTCCCACTGCCCCGCCGCGATCGGAATAGTGGTCTGCTTGCGCAAAGTGGCCAACAGGTGGGGATCGTTGTGCACGATGGGTTCTTCGAACCACATGAGATTGTAAGGCTCGAAGCGTTTGCACCATCTCACCGCAGCATCGAGTTTCATCAGGCAGTTGGCGTCAACCATCAACTCGGCATCGTCGCCCACGGCTTCGCGAACCGCCTTGACGCGAGATTCGTCCTCCGCCGGGTTGTCTTCCCGATGCTCGGCGCTGGCTCCAGCCGGGTCTATTTCGCCCCGGATGTTCGAGCGACCCACCTGAATTTTGAGCCGGCGTTGGCCATTGGCGGCCCAATGCTTGGCCGCGCCAGCGAGTTCGTCACGTCCGTAGGCGCGCAGCCCGAAGGTGATATAAGCCGGGATGGACTTTTGCGCGCCGCCCAACAGGCGCCACACCGGCGCGTTGTAAAACTTTCCTTTGATATCCCAGAGCGCCACATCGATGGCGCTCACGGCAAAGTTCCAGACCCCCGAGTGGGCGCGGCTGTTGAATTTCCAGAGCATTTGGTGCATCAAGCGCTCGTTCTCCAGGGGATCTTTGCCGATTAGGAAAGGCTCCAGTTCTTGGCGGATGAAAGCGGAAGCCGCGGAGTGCATGAACCCGCCAATTTGCGAGAGCCCGATCAAGCCGTCGGCGGTTTTAACTTTTACCAGACGTACGCCGGTTCGCAGCGGCTTTTTGAACAACGGCGGCGTAACCGGTATGTTTTGCAACTCAGTTAATTCAATGGCGGCAATTTTCATCGTGCCTCCCTGCTTGCCTTTACCTCTGCAGCCGTTCAAATCGTTCAAAAAGTTCCAATCGTTCAAAACGCTTTGAAACAATTGAACCGCTTGACGATTTGCACTCAGTTCACCCCGAGGCGCCGTTGATAAGCTTCATCAGCTCGCTCGCGTCCGACGATCGCGCAATCCCCCAGCCGGCCCGAATTATACTTAGTGTCGCATTTTCATCCAGCACACCCTCGCAACAGGATCGCGCCTTGGCTTCCAGATCCCCATCGGTCATCGGATTGTCCGGCCCGCCGCGGTAGCGTTCGTCGGCCCAGCCTTCGACCGCGCGCCCGTCTTGCAAGCGAATGGCGATGCGCGAGCGCATCTTGTCAAACCCCATTTTCTCGATGGCGGGATCGAATTCAGTGGTTATTTTCCGTTGCATGGCCTGCATCGGAGCCGAGCCGACGAACTCGTCGGAGAATTCCCTTTTACCCGCTTTGCGCGCGAGCGCGATCATGGCGAGCGCCGCCGGCAGCGAGAACTTCGCTTGCAAATGATTGGCCGCCACCGGGTAGCGAATCGGGTTTAAAATATTCGTGCCGGCATAAACTTTGACCGCTTCGACGTTTTCCGGTTTCACGTCATTGTCCACGACAAGCTTGAGCATCAAGTCGATGGTTGGGTGGGTGAGCACGCCGCAGGGATAAGGTTTGATCGAAACACCGGGATCGATGATCGACCAGGTTGTGCCGAATCCTTGGGCGATTTTTGCTGAGC
This sequence comes from Binatia bacterium, assembly GCA_036555515.1. Lineage (GTDB taxonomy): Bacteria > Desulfobacterota > Binatia > UBA9968 > UBA9968 > DATACQ01. The sequence continues at coordinate 1,949 of DATBLC010000123.1, read as the reverse complement.
TGACACCGCCGCCTTGCACCGCAAAGAATCCCCACGGTCCATCCAAAGCATCCGGGTCGGCGGTGAAACCGCGCTCGGCGAGCAAGGCGGCGGTTACGCCATTCTCGGCCGCGCGGCCGACGTGCAGCGGCTTGGTCATGGTGCCGAAGTTGCAGCGAATGCCGGCGGCAAAACTTGCCGCAATGCCGAAACCGCTGCGCAGCTTGTCTTGTTTCAGATCCAACAGCTTTGCTGCCGCCGCGTAGGCGCCGAAGGTTCCCACCGTGGCGCTTGAGTGCATGCCGCGCAAATAATGCTGCGGCGACATCCATTCGGAGATTTTACACTCGACTTCGAAGCCCGTAAGAAACGCGAGCATAAACGTCTTGCCGCCAACGTCGCCGAGCTTCTGCGCCAACACGAGCGCGCTCGTGAGCGGTGGAATCGTCGGATGGGTGAGCAGGCCATAGACATGCGCCGGGTCTGTGCTCACCTGACTATCGTCCCAATCATGGGCGTGGCCCGCGGTGCCGAGCACCCGCGCCGCGCCGGGCGCGGGAACTTTGACGGCACCGCGCCCCAACAAGAGGGCCTCCGGTGTGCCGCCCGTTGCTTCGGCTTGGTCGGCGAGAATCTTCACGGAATTTTCTTTTGATCCGGCCACGAATAGCCCCAGTCCGTCGATCAAACAGCGCGTGCCGATGCGCAGGGCATCTGCCGGAATCACGTCATAGGTAACGTTCTGGACAAAATCCGCCGCAGCCGCGGTGGTCTTCGATTCAGTCTGAGTCATTTGATCGCTCGTCTTCTCAATAGCACGTTGGAGCAGTTGATGCGCCCCTACAACTCGCTTTGCAGGCTGTTCAAAAAGCTCAGCGGCGAAGCGCGCGACGAATCGAGGAGCGGAGGCGTACGTGGGAGTACGTCGGAGCGAGGCGATCGAGCGCACCCTTGGACAATGCTCAGGGCAATTGGCATATAAGTCTTTTTCAACAGCCTGATAGCTAGTCGACGACTTCGGAAATATAGTAATCGATGAAGCGGCGGTTAGCGTTGGGCTGGTCATGACCTTTGACCATTTGCTCGCACTCTTCCTGGCTATGGGTCTTTAGCGGCCCTAAAGTAGCCGCCATGATCTGGATTTTCGCCGAGCGCACCAGATTGAGCCCCAAGCGCAGCAGCTTGTCCAAATCATTTGCCACAACAGTTCCGCCATGGCCGCGCAGCAGCACGGCGTTTCGGTCGCCGAGAGTCGCAGCGACTTTATCTCCTAACTGTGGGGTCCGGATCAGCAACGGGGAATCATAGATTGGCGTGCCGCGATGAAAATCCACAGCACAATTGGCGATGACCTTGATCCCTTGGCCCGCGGCGGCCACGGCCACAACCTCGTCCGGATGATAATGCAGGATGCATTGAACGTCGGGCCGGGCTCTGTAAATTGAAGTATGCATGGACGTTTCGCCGTTGGGCTCGCCGAGACCTTCCAATTTTTTCCCCTCGCCGTCAATGATAATCATGTCGCGAATGGCGACCTTGCCCGGCGGCATATGCGGCGTGCTGAGAATCCGCCCGTCGGATAATCGCGCCGTAACATGACCGTAGCCGTCGACAACGCCCTGGTGCTGCAATACTTTGCAAAGCAGAACTATTTTTTCTTTGAGCGATTCAATGGGATCCAGCATTGCCCCTCCGCGAACCATCGTCTTAAGAAACTTTCTGTTTGATCCGAGCAATAGCGCAAAAGTCGGGGATACGCCAGTCAAGCTGGCTGACGCCCGCAGCTAACCAAGGATGGGTGCCGTCGTTACATAAAATGCGGCTGCCGCGCAGATTACTAATGAGTTCGTTATTTAGAGACTATGTCGCTAGTGTGCGACCGAGAGGCGAGCCCTTCCGATCGCGGTCAATGGTTCTCTGCCTTGCCGGCCACCACCCCGTCCTCTCCATAGGTGGAAATGCCCGCCGGC
>DATBLC010000122.1:0-15843 GCA_036555515.1 Binatia bacterium | reverse complement strand
AATACGCCCGAAGAGGTTCGAGAGAACGTTAGCGGTAAGTCTGCCCAAAGCCAAGAACAGCCCACGACGGATGGAACCCTTCTTTACGGCGACGTGAATGTGGCTATGCCGGGTGCTCAGGGAAAAGCTGCTTCTGGCGGGGTACGAGGGGACGAAGCCGCCTCTACCGGTGAGCTTTCCGGTTCGGGTAATGCTGGCTCAACCATCGCACGACCTGTGGATGGTTATCAAGTAAAGCCACAGTACCCGGAATCAGCCAGACGAGCGCGGGCGGAAGGAACAACGGTGCTAAAATTCCGGGTTCTGACAACAGGCAAAGTCGGAGAAATCCAAATTGAAAAATCCGCTGGGCGTCGCGATTTAGATGAAGCGGCAGCAGAGGCAGTGAAAAAGTGGCTCTTCGAGCCCGCGCGAATAGGCAAAGAACCCATCGCCGTCTGGGTTACTTTGCCTGTCGAGTTTAAATTAAATTGAACTAAATCGGTACGAATTCGCTGGCTCGGCCGGTTCCCGCGTGGCGGAAACTCGTGCAGGTGGCACGTCCACCGCCATGCAGAATGACCGACTTTGAAACTTAACATTGCGGAGTTGCGTTACAGTCCGCAGAGGCTCCGCGAAACATCCATTTCACGTCGCCTCAATGCATCACCGCCCAAACGGCTATCGCGACGGCAACCAACGTGATGCACGATGCCACCACGTTCAGGATACTAACCATTCGCACTTGTCGGAGCAAAACCGCGACACGGCCCGAGCCGGTTTCAACCTCGGCTCGCATTGACGCGGCCTTTTCTCTCGTCCCTTCTTGCATAACCGATCGAATCGAATTCCTGCTGACTTCCAAAGCGGCATTCAGGACATGCTCAGCCTTTTCATCGGCGACGCCTCCGGCGTTGACCAGGGCGCCAATAAGGCGGGTTGTGCAACAAAACAAAACGAAACTGAGGCGGAGAATGTGAGTCTTCTTACAATTGAAATTCCAAGAAACCAGACAAAATCGGTTGCGCAGTGCAGAGTTTCCCGCCAAATCTCTCCTTGATCGGTTGGACGCGATCGTTCACCACCGGTGAAAATCCTCACTATTCTTGCCGAAAGAATCTTCCCGGTAAAATACTTGGACCGCGATATTACTCTTTCGGATTGGGGCTAATCATACCAGTTCAAGCCGAATATGCCGTCCAACCACTTGAGCCGCGCGCGAGAGGGTCTCGAGTGTTACGCCGCTATGCTTCGGATCGAGCAGTCGGTCGACCTGACTGCGGCTGGTTTTCATGCGTTGCGCTAATTCGGCCTTACTGATGCGTTCAGCCTTCATCGCTTCTTCGAGCTGCCAAGCTATGACTCGCTTGATCGCCGTCGTTTCCACTTCTTCGTAAATGCCTTCATCTTTTAAAAAGCCATCGAACGATGAACCGAGGCGGCCTTTCTTGCGTCTCGTCATGTTTCAATCTCTGCTGCAGTAGCGGAGTTGGAGCGTGCTGTGAGGGAACAGGGACTTCATGCACCGGTGTGTTACACGAGCATTCAAGAGAAAGACCTCGACACAGAAGAGCTGTGGCCTTTTTACGCTAAGGCGGAGGAACTCAACGTGCCTATTATCGTTCACCCGGTCAACACCGGGCCGCTCGCCGGTGGCTGGAGGCTTACTCGCCATTACGCTACTCGCGGGTACGGCTTCTGGAGTGCGTTGGGAAACGCGATAGAAAACTCGCTGGCCCTCGCCAATCTGATGTTCGGAGGGGTTTTGGATGCTTTTCCAAAACTTCGCTTCTGCTTCATGGAGGGAGGATCAACCCAGGTGCCGCACCTTTTAGAAGGCTTGATGCGGTTTACCAGGGAGAGGGGGATTACGATCGATTCGAATTCAGACCAAAGCGAAGGCCGGTCGAATATCTTGACAGGCTTTATTTCACCATCCGGCCCACCGAGAGTTTGCTGGGTGTGCTCGTCGAGCGTTTCGGAAAAGATCATTGGCTCGTTGGGACGGATTATCCTCATGCCGATACGATGGGAAGCTGGCCCAATACCGTTCCGATTATCCTGGGCCGCACAGACCTTTCGGAAGACGCAAAAGAGGCGATTTTGGGAGGAAACGCGCTGAGGCTCTTTGCAATGTAGGTGGAGAAAAAAAGGAGTTAAACCATGGTTGTCCGTGAATTGAAAGATCGCTCGTGGGTTGTAAGCACTCAAGAAGATCACGCTGAACTATCCGCACAATTCGCCGCTCATTGGGGGAATGGGAAATTTTCTAAGTTACGGCCATATCAATCTATGGTTTTCGCTACGACCTACCACGACAGCGGGTATCGAGACTGGGAAGGGAATCCGCCTATCAACTTGGAAAAGAGAAGGCCCTACGGGCTCAGGGAAACCGCACCTAAGTTCAAAGAGTACGAGTTACAAGCGCACAAGCGGATCCTCGATTGGATTCGAGACCGCGACCGCTATGCTGGCTTGCTCGTTTCCACACACCGCACGGGACTTTGGCAGATGAGATACAACAGTTTTACGAGCCCAAAAGGCAGAATGCGAGAAAAAAGCCAGGAAATTGAAGCGGTGATAAAAGAGCTCGAGGCCAAGCAGCAGGAGGAAAAGAGATCCTTGGGCAAAGCCGAACCCAATTTTGATCAAGTCCTATGGTTTAACTACCGCATGCTTCAGGTCTTCGATATCCTTTCACTGTACTTCTGCTGTGACGGCTACATGGACGATAAATTGAAGCAGGACTTGGTTGCGCCTGTCCCCGTCAATTATGAGAGCAAGGAAGAAGTAGAGCTGCACATCATTCCGATTGATGGGTGCTCAGTCAAAATCGACCCTTATCCTTTCGATGTCTCACCATTGCGAGTGTCGGTCAGGGCACGCAAGATTGCAGCCGGCAGCTATGCCTCGGAAGAGGAGGGCAGAGAGGTGTATTTCAAGGCACCCAGGGATCTCCTTAGCTTCCAGCTATCAGCGTGATTGCTCCGGTTGCAACTGGCAGTTTACTCTGAGATTGAAAACTCGCGATGATCCCTGGAGGTGAATTGTGAAGATGCTTCGGCCCTTTTTTACTGTTCGGCTTCGTCTAGTCGGATCGTTGGTTGCTTCGGTGATCGTCATTGTCGCCACCACGAGCACGGCCGCGGAACTGAACCGGATTCGAGTTACGGGCACATCGGCCATCGCCGAGAACGTATGGCCGCTTTTTATAGCTCAAGAAAAGGGTTTTTTTACCAATGAGACGCTGGAGGTCCAGCTTACCTTCACCCGCGAGTCGATCAAGGCCCTGATTGCGGGCTCGGTGCAGATTGTGAATGAAGGAGCTGACGATGGTCTTACAGTAATGCAGAAGGGGCAAAACGTTATTGCCGTGGGAGCCATTCAGGTAAGGCCCGGTGAATTTCTAGTCACGCTCCCTGATATCAAGGCGATCGATCAGCTGCGCGGAAAGCAGTTTGCTGTCTCTGCAGTCCCTTCGACCGATATGCGACTCGCAGCAGACTTGCTCGAAAGCCGAGGCTTAATGCGTGGCGATGTAGTGTTCAGAAAGATCGGCTTCACCGGCGCCCGCTTGGCGGCGTTGCAATCGAAACAAGTTGCAGCGACACTTTTAAGTCCTGCTGGCTGGCTAGAGGGAAACAAGAAGACCCAGTTCAATACTCTAGCAACGCCAGTGGACTTTGGCATCTTTCCGTGGGTTGTGATGCAGACACAGGGTGACTGGGCACGCAAGAACAAAAAGTTGGTCGTCGCCTATATACGGGCCGTGAACAGAGCGATCCAATGGCTGTATGATTTGGCAAATTTGCCAGAGGCCAAACGCCTCATTGCACCTAAGGCACAGCTTGCTGAGAAAGACGTGGAAGATCTCCTGAGAGTCGTGCAGCAGGATAAAATATATTTCACGGGCAAGTTGACTCCAGATATTTTAAAGCGGGCTGTGGATTTTCTCGTGGAAGAGGGCTCTTTAAAGGCTCCTGTTGATCTTAACCAGTTCTTGGATACCAGTTTCTGGAATGAGGCGTTTGCGCGCTGAGTTGCCACCCTTCCGGTCTGAGGCCGAGTTGGTATGGTTGACGTTTGGTTAGAGCAACCACTGCTATGAGTTCGACCGGTAACGCTTACGAAACGATTGCGAAACCGGAAACTCCTGTTACGCTTGTTGTTAGCTTTTTGACCGGCACAAGGGCAAAGGCTTTTGCCTCGCTGGCCGGAGGGCTTCTCCTTTGGGAAATTGTTGGAAGACTGACCAGTCCGGTCATCTTTGTGCCATTTTCTGTTGTGGCGCTCGCCTTCTGGAATCTAACCGTTTCGGGCGAGCTAATTCATCATACCGCGGTTAGTTTCACAGAATTAATTCTTGGTTTCGTTATCGGGTCGATGATCGGAATCGTCGGTGGCACGCTCGCCGCCTTCAGCAAAAATTTTCGCGTGGCGACGGACGTGTGGATCTCGATTGCTTATTCGACGCCATATGTGGCCTTTGTCCCTCTTTTTATTGTTTGGTTTGGCATCGACATGGCGTCAAAGATCGCACTGGTGATTTTTTCTGTCTTTATTCCGGTGTGGCTGAACACATATACCGGAATCATCAGTGTGGACGCACAACTTGTCGAAGTGGCACAGGCGTTCGGAGCCACACGGTCGCAAGTGCTGAGATGGATTGTCCTCCCTTGGGCTTTCCCGTCACTCATCGTGGGATTCAGGCTCGCCTTCTCCAGGGGGTTCATTGCTGTGGTGGTAGGGGAGCTCGTCGGTTCCACGGCTGGGCTCGGGTATCTGATCGATATCGCCGGGAATTCGTTTCAGACCGACAAGTTATTGGCCGGAGTGGCGGTGCTGGCCATTATCACAGTCATTTTCGTGGAAATTTTGAAATTGGCTCAGCGCAGGCTTTTTCCTTGGTGGGAAATAAAGGGCGAATGAGATGGTCAAGTTGAGAGCCGAGCACATCAGCATAGTCTTCCACGGTCGCGACCGGGATGTGGAGGCGCTGAGAGAACTGAGCCTAGAGGTGCCCGACGGCGGTTTTATAAGCATGGTAGGTCCGAGTGGGTGTGGCAAGAGCACTTTTTTGCGGATCGTAGCTGGTCTCATTCGCCCGAACGCGGGGAGAGTGATCATAGACGGCAAAGAGGTGATCGATCCCAGATCGGGTTGCGGCCTGGTATTCCAGCAGGACTGTCTTTTGCCGTGGCGAACGGTCATGGATAATGTCGCATTCGGCCTGCAGATTCGTGGCGTGACGACAGCGCAGCGGAATGCAATCGCTCAGGATTACATCGAGCTAGTTGGTTTATCCGGCTTCGAGAACAACTATCCTCATGAACTCTCTGGAGGTATGCGCCAAAGAGTTAATCTCGCCCGTGCTTTTGCCATCGATCCGGCTATTTTATTGATGGACGAGCCGTTTGCCTCATTAGATGCGCAGACTCGTGAGATTATGCAATTTGAGCTTTTCCGGATCTGGGAGAAGTCGCGGAAGACCGTGCTTTTTATCACCCACCAGATCGACGAGGCAATTTTTCTATCGGATCAGGTCTTGGTGCTCGGTGCTCGCCCCGGAACGTTGAGAGAAGTAGTCAACATAAATATTCCTCGACCGCGGACACTGGAGGCAAAGAGAACGGTCTCGTTTATGGGTTATATGGATCGAATTTGGAAGCAGCTCGAAGGTGACGTCCGGCGTCAGATGGCAAGCTAGTGGGAATTCGTATTACGTTAGGAAGGACCGTTTATCTCAGTTTCTGATGGTCTTAGCGAGAATGACCGACGCGAGTTTATTTTTGCCTTTATGTGATCAAGCCACGACACAGGCCACTTTGGGAACGGCTTCTTCGAGCAGCTCATGACTAAACGAACCCCTGTTTGTCTTGAACGGCAAGTGCCCGTGATATCCCTGGCTGCACCTAGGTGCTCTCACGGACAGGGCTCCACCACCCAGCGGCAAGCCTGCTGAATCAGATCGATATCGCATCGCTGGTTTGCAGATCCTGTCAAAATTGGGCGAATAACATCTCCGAGTCGGTTCATGCTCCGTCCTTCCTAGGTCTTGAGCAACCTTCTGCACGGTCCCGCTCATTAGTGCGGGCCAATGCTAGGCCGTGCGGGTAAATTTTAACTCCACGATCTCTGTAAACAAAACCAAGTTTTTATTATTTGACACTGACTCAGTCGCTGTCATAAGTTCGTACAGTATAACAAACTAAAAAAGCAATGCGCGAAGCCGAAGAATTTTGGGATGAGTTGCTTGCCGCCCATCAACTCACCCATTGGCGTACCAGGTCCGACTCTTGTTACGATTTCATTATCTTGCCGCGACAGCATTCTTCCTCCCTTAAGAAGGTATGTTACGAGTTCTCAGCTGATCAAGTGCTGCTTCAAGGGAATGGCTTCAAACAAGTTTGGTCTGCGCCAGGCGCATGAAGGATAGTCCGTATTACAAGCAAGTGGAGCTGATGCTCAAGATCATACCGCTTGTGGCCGCCGAGCGGTGCTTCGCTTTAAAAGGTGGAACCGCAATCAATTTGTTCGTGCGCGATATGCCCAGGTTGTCGGTAGATATCGATCTGACATATCTGGCGATAGTTAGACCAACACATATTCTAGAACACTCGGCTCAGCCTTGAAGTATGCCGCACGAAACGAGTCGAGGTCGGCAAACGAGGCCTTGGGCAATCGTTTGCACACGATCTGCACCTTTAACCCGCGAGCGTCAAACGGAAAAGGCTCGAACGAAACCTCTTTGGCGCTGAGCGGCTTCATCGTGACGCGGACTCCCGTGCTTTCGGGCGAATAGTCGACAGGAACCGGTTCGATGTAGTCCTCATACGGCTCCTGACAACAGAAGTAGAGTCCCAGCAGATCCCAAACCTGCAACAGATGGTAGTTACCCCAGATGTTATCCTGCGAGACCGCCGCCCGTTCTCGCTCCTGACGGGACTCGTTCCGATCGATGAACGCCTGGATCTCGGGGCGAATTCCCTGGGGGTTGTACCTTGCTCCCGGGTGCGTGATTTTTCCGTACCGTCCCTTCCATAGTCCGGTGCGATGCATACCCACGAGCAGGCCGGAATACGCATCGACACCGCTCAGCCAGTCAATGCACCATTGATAGTTGTCCAGTTGCGTCTGACTGAACGGGGTCTGGCGAAATTCGTAGGGTTCGCCGCTGTTTGTGTCGAGCAGCGGATTGGTCTCGTAGCGCAACCAGCCAAAATCGTGAAACGTGGCGGCCCGCGCCACCGACTCATAGGGCTCGGGCCTGACAAAATCTTGATTGCCCCAGTGCGCGCCGAGCTGGCCGACGAAGCGGGAATGATCGGTCTGGCCGATGAGAATCAAATCACCATTGGATTGCTTTCTTACAAACATGGCTGTTTTCCTCCTCGTGTAAAAAAATCGCACGGTCTATGAATTCACGACCGCGACATGGATCGCGCCGGGATCTCCCTGCCGGCCGACGGTCTTGATGGCTCTTTCCGTCTCCTCGATCGAATATCGGTGCGTGCATTGCTTCTCGAAAGGATATTTTCCGGACTCCAACAATCTGAGCGCATGCTTGAGCTCTCGGGTGGTCCGACCTAAAACGCCCTTGATGGTCAGCTCCTTGCGAGTCATCACGTCGGGCATGTAGTTTTCAGCCGGGCCGTACGCCATGCCTGCCATGACGACGGTTCCCCATTGCGCAGCGAGATCGACCGCGAGCTGCGTTGCTTTCGGCGCGTGCGCAGTCACGTTGACGACCGTGTCGGCCATCGCGCCATCGGTTATCTCGCGGACCCGCTTGACTACGTCTTCGGTGTCGACGTTGATCGCATGGTCGGCACCGAGGGCTTTGGCCACTTCCAAACGGTTCGTATCATTGGAACGGCCGGCGATGATGATCGATGCGGCGCCGGCCTCTTTTGCGGCGACGACGCATCCCAGACCCTGGTTGCCGGGCCCCAAGATGACAACGCTACTGCCGATTTTCACTTCTCCGACTACTTGCGTCCAACGAATCCCATTGGAGAGCGGAAGATAGAGCGGCGCAATCTTGCTTGGGACGCTGTCGGCGATTCGGTGCACGAGCGAATGCGGATGGAGATAGACGTACTCGCTATAGCCGCCCCACAAACCGGGCGCCATGTTCAAAGAGGTAAAACCGTACATCCGCCTTTCATGGCATCGCGCATAGTGCCCGGATAGGCACGGGTTGCAATGGCCGCACGGCACGTACTCCTCGACGACGACGCGGTCGCCCTCCTTGAGCTTCCAACGCTTGGCGGCCTCCGCGCCAAGCCGCTCCACGCGGCCGACTATTTCATGGCCGAGGATCAACGGCAGCGTAGCCCAGGTGCCCGGCTCTTTTCGGTAAAGCGGCCAATCCGCGCCGCAAACGCCAGTGGCCTCGACGCGTAGCAGACCATCGTCGGCGCCGATCGGAGGCAAGGCGAATTCCTCGATCTCGATTTTCTCCGGTGCCACAAGCACTGCTGCCTTACCCTTTGTCGCCATGCGAACGTCCTCCTTCGCTATCTCTAAATGAGAAATCCCATCGGCGAGATTTCTTCGTCGTTGTTCAGCAGGACGACCTTCTTCATGACGATTTTGAAACTGCCGTTGTCCCGCCGTAGCCTATGGAGCGCGGTCCCCGCCCAGATAGTCTGCACATGTCTTCTCAGCTCGATCAAAATGAAATTGGACCGGACGACAACCATCTCGTCGGATGCTCCCGGTTCCATCTCGAAATTGGAAACCACGCGCCGAAGGAGCGACTTCGGCTTTTGCGCATAGGCCAAGCCGCTCTTCAAACGGGCGACTCGGTTGCCCAACCGAACGCGGTCATCATAGATGAAGGAAACTTCACGCTTCGGGTCAGTATCGCTGCCGTTGCAGGGGACCCAATAAATCCCCTCATCGGCCCACAGGGACAGCCACTCGTCGTAACAATGCTCGTCGATCAGCCTGGCTTCGCGATAGATAAATTCTTCGATCTCCGAACGGTCGACCGTCATCGGGGAAGTCCTGATTTGAAATTGTCACTCCTGAACGCCCTTACGCCGGTTCTTCACTGCCGCATCACTTCCTTATAATGGCGCCACAGTCCTCTCAGCTGTCCCTCGTCCGTGCCGTAGCCGATGCAGACGCCGTCAGACCGGACCTCTTCTCGGTTGATGCCGCGGCTGATCAACAGCCATTCTTCGCCTTGTGCCTTGACGCCGATCTGATTGCGCTCGCAGATCTCCAGATCGTCGGCCGAAAGAAAACCCGCCGGGCCGAAAGCCTCCTCGTGCTCGCGCAGGCGGGCAACGTTGATCTCTTCGGGCGCGCCTTTCAACAGCGCGGGCTGGTAGGAAACGGCGGTCTGCTCCACGTCCACCGGCTGTATGCGCCGGACGTGAGTTTGGAGCAGAATGAGGTTGGGAAAGATGTAAATGAATTGGGATCGATCCTCGATCTTTTGCTGCGCCTTTTCTTTGCCGTAACAGCGCTCCATGGCGGCAACGTACGCTTGCCAACCGGTCGGCGAGATGGCGACAGCGGATCGTCCCGGCTTGTAGCGCAAGCCGCGAAAGTCCTCAACCATGTGACCGCCCGGCAGGTAACGAATATGTCCGGGCTGCTCTGCTATCGCCGGCGAGCTCCGGTTGAGGCCCATACGAGAGCCCGCCATGTCGAAGAAGTGCTGATGCAAAACGGGTCCGTGATAGCTTCCCTCGAGTGAGTTCTCCGCGATCATCTTCCAGTTTCCGCGATAGCGAACTTTCTGGGCGCCGCCGCTCAGCTCGATCTCGCCGAGCGGCGCGAGTTCGACGAACATGTCGATAAACTCTTTCGCTCCGGCCAGGTGATTGTCGAGGCTGATCCCGTTCGGCTGCAAGCTGGCGAAGACAAACCCGCGGTAGACGGCCATTCGCGGCGTCTTGACCAGACCGTAACTCTCCTTATTGAACGACTCTCCGTAGCCGTCGGCGTAGGTGACCCTGATCAGCTCTCCACGGGTATTATAAGTCCAGCCATGGTAATCGCAGCGAAAAAAGCTCGCGTTGCCGCGCTCATTCTGGCAGACGAGATTGCCGCGGTGACGGCAGCGATTGACCAGGAGCTGAATCTTTTTGTCGTGCGACCGCACCATGATAATGGGCTGTTGTCCCACCGACCGGGTCACATAGTCGCCGGGCGCTCGCACCTCGCTCTCGTGTCCGACGTAGACCCAGCCGCGATGCCAGATCTTCTCCATCTCGTCATGATAAACGGCCGGGTCGTAATACAAGCGACCGTGGATCCGATCGCTCTTGATCAGCTCGTCGTAAACTGCGCTTTTGTCCGAAGGCATCGCGATAACTCCCGGCTCTTTATTTCAAGACTTGCTTGCTGAATTGGATCGCGCCCGCGTAATGCGGCTCGTTCTCCTCCATATTGATCTGCAGGTAGTCATCGAGCTTTTTCGGGTCCACAGCGACTTCCGGGCTGGCCGTCGGCACATCGACGCGACGGCTGTTCACATCCGCAAAATGCGACCATGCGGTTTGAGCGTCGCGACCCAACAACCAGTTGGCGAACACTCTAGCCGCGTTGGGATTAGGCGCGCGGTTCAGCAGATAGAGAGCGCCCCAGGCCGGCCCTACTACTTCCTTCGGCGGAGCCAGTCGCTTGGTGTTTAAACCCACTCCTTCTTTTTGCAGCCTTTTAACTTCGGCGATCGTTGCGCCGATGGCGATAGGATAGCGGCCGCGCACCAGCCATTCCGCGAGCTGGCGTGTCGTATTGGTAACCACCGCTCCTTGATCCACGAGCAGCCGCTTTACGCCGGCATCGCCCAAGGCTCTCCTGAGGGCCACGATAGCGGTGGCGCCGGGGCCGCGTATGCGCGGGTCATAAACGGCGATCTTTCCTTTCCACCGCGGATCGAGCAGGTCTTCGACCTTTTGCAAGACGGACTCCGGCGCGCTGTCGCGATTGACGTAGATGTTGCCGCTAAGATCCAAGCCGAAGGCGTAGACATGCCTCTTCCCTTTGTCCATGAACCCGGCGTCAAATCCGCCCAGCCATTTCGTGTTGTCGAGAACCTCCGGAAGCAACGCCGGCTTGATAGGCTCGTACCAACCGTTGGGTATATGCTGGTTGAAAACCGACGGGCCCGTGCCGCGCACGCTCACGTCCCAGAGGTATTGATCGGCTTCCCGCTCGCGTTGAACGCGGACGTCATAATCGCCTGAGCTCATCGTGGTAAGTTCCAATTTGATGTCGGGGAAAGCCGCTTGAAATTTCATGAGGGCTTCCCGGTGCGCGGCCACCGGCGGTCCGGCAACAATGACCCGCCCCTCGCGCTTGGCCGCGGCGAGAGTTTGTTGCCACGACGACTGCGCGGACGCATGGGACGTAAGTAATATAAGGCACAGCGAAAAGGCGGGAATGAGCCGCCTTGATAAAAGGAGGCGGCTGCTCCAGAGTAGTCGTCCTGGCACGGGAAAAAACTTTGCAAGATTCATCAGCAGCTCATGTGAGAGTAGCAGAGATCTATTTTCACCTGAGATCCAGCCCAGAAGTTCGCTCCACAACTCCGGTATCATTCTAACAACCCATGGGATCACACCAGGAAATTGGACACAATTTGTTTGCCGTCCCTCGGCCGCGCTCAGGACATGCTTTCGCGGCGATGACGCAATAGAACATCGACTTTTTGAATGAACTTTCTGAGGCGCCATACTTGGACGATGCATAGCCTTTTCCTCTGGCCCAACTGATAAATGAAAGCGGGCAATGATTCAAGGGGCAAAAGAAAAAGGCGAGCCCTTCCAAGCGCGGGCACTCGGTCTGTACCTGCTCGGCCATCACCCGCGCTTTCCATGATCCTCCCCTTTGTGTCTACGTGTACTATACTATACTAATGGATGAACTCCTTAAGTTTCACCTGTCCCCTTGAGGCGCGTGCCTAGACCAAAACATCTGGCGAGCAGACAAACCCCGATCGTCATGACGACAACGACGACGCCGACGACGGATGCGACTTCATAACGGCCCTCGGCCATATAATCCAACTGAAGCACGGCCAGCGGCCGGTTGCTGCTCGTGACGAGCAGAGCCAGGTGACTGATGTTCCGCGCCGTAGATACGAAGCTAATCGCTCCCACCAGCAGCAGGACAGGGCTCAAGATCGGCAGCACGACAAGCCGATAGGTCTGCCACTTTGAGCCGCCGACCACCCACGAGGCTTCTTCGAGATCGGCGCCGAGCTGAATCATCGCGCTCTTTAGAATTTGTACTCCCAGGGTCATGGCGCTCAAGGTGCTGGCCAGAATTAAGAGGACGATGCCGCCGTAGAGCGGGCGGAATGCAGCGACTCCGAGGAAAAGCCAGAGGTAGCCGAGCCCCAGAATTATTCCGGGTAGGGCGAAGAGAAGCCAAGAGATGTAGTCCAGCGGGACTCGCCCCCAAAAGCGTGTGCGCGCGATGATATAGGCGACCCCAGAATAAAAGAATACCGATACGACGGCGGTGCCGAAGGCGAGCACGAGGGTATTGAAGCAAGAGCGCAAAAAGACCGGATCGGCGATTAGAGTTTGCCAGTGCTTCAAAGTCCAGGGCTGAGGGATGTTGAAGAAGCCGTAAAGACGCATGAACGTTCCCAGAAGTAGGAAGCACAACGGTATAACCGTCAAAAGACAAACCGGAATGCCCACAAACGCGAGAGCAGGCCATTTCCAGCGCCGCAATCGGATAACCCCTCCCTTGAATTGACCCGTAACTGTGGTAAAGCGGCGGCGACCCGTATACCAGCGCTGCAACGCGATTAGAGGCACCATGAAAAGGAGAATCAGCACGCTCAAGGCGGTTGCCGGAGCGAACAGAGGCGGCTCTTGTTGGAGGAGCCGATAAATCTTCGTGCTGTACACGTCGATGCGCTGCGGCGCGCCGAGGATGAGTTCGATTTCGAACGCTTCCAACGAGCGGATGATCGACATCAGCAAAACGACGAGAACTGTCGGCGTCATCACCGGCACAATGACGCGGCAAAGCGTAGCTATTCTGCCCGCGCCGCAGATTAGGGATGCTTCCTCGAAAGTGGTATCCAGTTGACGAAACGCCGGAGTAAGCAACATCACCTTGACCGCGAGGGCAACGCCGACGCTGTGCACCCAAATGATGCCCCACCAGCTGTAAATGTTAAACGTGCTTGCGCCGAAAAAAGGCAGGCTGCCCAAGAGCTGGTTGATCAAGCCGTATTCCGGATCAAGAAGCAGAATCCAGCCCTGGGTCACAGCCAGAGAAGGAAGAAAAAAAGCGATCCAAAACAGGAACTCGAACGTATCTCTCCCGGGTAGGTCGGTGCGCGCCAACAGCCATGCCAAGATAATCGCCACAGGAAAAGCGATCATTTGCCGAACCAACGTCAGCGCAACGGTATTGGCGAGCGCCTGGCGCATTCCCGGCTCAGAAAGGGCCGCAATCCAACCGTCCAGACCGATGCTCAGCGCCTCACCCGGCCGATTGATTTGGAAGCTACTGAAGAACAAAAGCAGCAGTGGGTAAATGACTAGAAACGCCAGAACGAGTGAAAGCAAGGTGTAGCCTAGAGTCTCCAGGTTCCAGCGCCGCCAGGTCAAGGCGCCCGAGCCGGTTAAAGTTGCCATATCGAAATTAGATTCTCAGGAAGCCTGATGTGGACTTCCTGACCTTCCCGCAAAGTTTCGCGGCCCGCTGCGTAACACAAGACTCTGTCACCATTTTCGAGCACGAGCGCGACCTGGTATCGGTCTCCGACGAACAGTAGCGCTTCTATCGTTCCACGAAAGCAGTTCTGTCCTTTGACCGAATGCGCTCCGAGATTCACGACGATATCCTCGGGCCGAATAGCCAGGCAAACTTTTTGCGCAGGCGCAAACTTCGAATCGTGACTGAATCCTACTACCGGCTCGGGCAAACCGTTCACTTCCAGCTTCAGCATTTTTTCCTCCGTACGCTCGATGACTTTGCCGTGGAGAATTACGGTCTTTCCGAGAAAGTCGCGAGCGAAGGGAGTCAGCGGGCTTTGATAGAGCAAAGAGGGGGACCCCAACTGTTCTATGCACCCTTGATTCATCAAGGCAATCCGGTCCGAGAGACCGAGAGCTTCAATTTGATCATGGGTAACGAACAAAGTCGTGACGCCGAGTTTTTTTTGCAGCAATTTAACTTCGACGCGCATTTGTTCCCTGAGTTTGGCATCCAGGTTTGAAAAGGGCTCGTCCAGGAGGAGCAACGACGGCTCATAAACTAAAGCCCGGGCAAGCGCGACACGCTGTTGCTGGCCACCGCTCAATAGAGGGACTGGGCGTTCTTCCAAGCCATGTAGACCGACCAGCTCCAGAGAACGGAGGACTTTCGCTCGGGCCTCCTTGGACGGCACCCGACGCAAACGAAGCGGATAATGCACGTTTTCATACACGGTCATGTTGGGCCAGAGAGCATAGGATTGGAAAACCATACCCAATTTTCGTTTATGAGGCGGCGTGAAAATTCTTCTGCTCACTGAAACGATGGGTTGGCCTTGAAACAAAATATCCCCGCTGTCGGGCTCTTCGAGGCCTGCGATCAATCGCAGCGTAGTGGTTTTACCGCACCCGCTCGGACCCAGAAGGGTAAAAATCTCTCCCGGAAGAACGGTGAAAGACACGCGATCGAGCGCTTTGACCGTGTGAAACCTCTTGCTTATTTCCGTGAGAGCCAATTGAGTCATGGTTAAAGCAAACCTTTACCTGGGATCATATAATGGAGAGGGCACTCTCCTTCAAGCGCTCTTCAATTTCGAGCTTATGTGAGTTTAGCAATTTAGCTTACGATTGAAGTCAAATGAGTAACTGGACAAGGTTTCTTTTCTTACCAGAGGGCGAGCCCTTCCAAGCGTGGGCAATGGGCCTTGCCGGGGCGAGGGTTCCAGCGATCGGAAACCAAATGATCAATGCGCGGGCTGAAACGCTAACAGACAAGGCATCATTTAAGGGTTTAGTGGATAGCCGGCGCTGCGTAATTCCTGCGGATGGGTTCTACGAATGGCGCAAGGACGGAAAGTGGAAAGTGCCGATGTGGTTTCATCTCAAGAGCAAAGAGCCGTTCGCGTTTGCGGGTCTATGGGATCGATGGCGCAAACCGGACGGCAGCAACCTTGAAACCTTCACGATCATAACCACCGGGCCTAACGACCTCGTCCGTCCCATTCACGACTGCATGCCGGTGATCTTACGGCGGGAAGACGAGGAACAGTGGCTGGATTCGGCCGGGGCAAGTTTCGACAAAGCCTCGTCCGCCCTGAAACCTTATACCGCAGGGCAAATGCGCGCGCACGATGTTTCGTTGGCCGTAAACAAGCCCGAGTTTGACGGACCGGAATGCATTCAGCCCGCGGCGGCTGGCGACCGGCCGGTTCCTGGCCAGTTGCCTCTCTTCTAACTATTAGTTTCCCGCACTACCTCACGCGGATCTTTGTCATCCCGCAGGCCAACGAAAGTGGAGTGCCGCAGATGCCCGTCCGGTGTCCACTCAGCAAACTCGACTTGGGCGACCACCTCGGGCTTTACCCGTGTGCAGTGTTTCATCTCTTCTTTCGTCAAAGCCCACTGCGTGCGCTTTTTCTCTGGCAGATTGGCAAGCCGTTTTGCACTGTGGGTGCCGCAACGTGCGTGATTAATATCCTTGACAAGATCTCGGCACAGTCCCCGACGGGTTATCGATCTGACCTATCAGCGCTGCGACCAAGAGAACGTCATCGAGCAGTTTGGTCACGGCATTGCCGGGTGGCGTATGCCGGTGGCAGAGTTTATGGGCAACTCGGCCTGGCTGCAAATCGCCCGACTGGCCTGGAATCTCGGCAAGTGGATTGCACAGCTCGCCTTGCCC
>DATBLC010000121.1:0-2639 GCA_036555515.1 Binatia bacterium | reverse complement strand
GAAGCAAACATAAAGTTCTTGGGATGGGTAACAGACGACACGCTGGCGAGGCTGTACGCTTCGCCGGTGATTGCTTACGGTAGGGGCGGCGCGCTCGAAACGATCGCGCCATTAAACAGGACCGGGACGACCTCCCCGACCGGGATTTTTTTCGATGAGTTGACGCCCGAGAGCTTAATCGCGGGCGTGCAGGCCTTCCAGCAACAGCGGCACCTCTTCGATCCGGCTGCGATTCGCCGCCACTCTTGCCGATTCTCCCGGGATCGGTTTAAAGTCCAGATCAGGGATTACATTGCCGCTTGCAGGCGAGAACAGGGGCTCGGAAAACTAAGCGATGTTAAAACGCCATAGCCAATTCTTCAAAAGTCTCATGCTCCTGAACGACCTCCTGTTTCTGACGCTCGCATGGTGGTTGGCGCTTGGTGGACCGCCGGCTGCTCACCGGCGAAGAGGTGCAGCGTTCGGCAAGCCACAATCCGAACAGCAGTCTCCGCTAAGTGAACTCGTCGTCGAATTGCCCACCTTTGAGGAGCCGGGTATCAAGAGTTGCGGCGGTCAGTTTTTCTGAGAGCGCCTAATGATTCTGAGGCGGGCGCTGCATGTATTAATTCTCTTTGTCCAAGGCGGAATTCGCGGCCTTACTGCCGGAGCGAAGCGAAACGGACGACCGGACGCACTCTCGGTTTCGAGAGGCCATACCGTCGTTTGAAGCCGAGGTGAAATCCTGGCTAATGTCAACAGGAACTGCAAATCAGGTTGACACTATCTTTCTTTGATGCCATCGTGCCGGGCAAACTGGAACCCATCCACCTTTGCCAGTGAACTCAAATAAGGCTCCAGATTATTCTCATTTTTATCGACGGAGTTTTTTTGATCCGTGCTGCACTGCAGAGCGATGATGTCCCCGGTGTCAACTTTATGTATTCAGGCTATGACGCTTACGTGACGTTGTGAATTTGGACGGAAAAGTTCGCGTCGGTCGCTTCGACCGTCAGACGGATGCCGAAAAACCCGAGCAACCCTGAGAGTTGCCGAAAAATTGGAGCGTGCCATCGTGACTAGCCGTTGAGCCTTTGAGAAGTCACTCGCAGAGAACCTAACCCAGCAAAACAGCAACCGAGATCGTAATGTCCTCCCGCCAAGCATGCCCTGAGCGACATCGCAGGGGCGCAAAGGCCGTAAGGAAAAATATTAGGATCGCTTCGAGGGGCAGGTAAACCTCCGAAAGAAGTATTTCTTGCATCCCTCGCGTTGCTCGGGATGACAGGTGCAACCCCGTCACTTAGCATTTTGGCGACTGGCGCGTTGTACGGCGTAAAATGATCGACGACATCGGTTTCTTGGATGATGATTTTTTGTACGACGAAGACGTCGATTTGAGTTTTCGAGCCCAGCTCGCTGGCTGGAAATGCCTGTATGTGCCGAATGCGATTGTGCACCACAAAGGCAATGCGACGTCGGTACGACTCAGCGACACGCATGTCTATTATCACACGCGCAATCTCGAGTTCGTCTGGATCAAGAGCATGCCGGCCGGCCTGATGCTCCGATTCGCGCACCACAAGCTCTTTCAGGAGATCGGCTCATTTTGCTATCTCTGTCTCAGGCACGGGAAGTGGCGCCCGTTCTTCCAGGCCAAACGAGATGCGCTGCGGATGGCGCCCGCGATGTGGGAAAAACAGCGGACGATTCAAGCGCGGCGGCGAGTTCCAAACTCCTACATCCGCTCACTGATGACCTCGATGTTCACAATCGATTTTGCCCGGCAGAAAATCCGGCAAATGATCCGGGGCCGAGTTGGTCGGGTGACCTATCGCGCCCGGCTGACGGATAAGAATCCGATCATTTTATTAGGAGGTGTGAATTTGCCTTTGGCGAGATGCGAGATCGAGCACCCAGCTCATGAGGCGGTCATTCATTTAACGAAATCCCAGCCCGTCCGGCAGCGAGGCTTGACGTGGCTACATCAGGTATATACTGTGGCTACATTGGAGGGAGGAGAATATTATGGAAACGGTGGCGGGTGTCCGGGATCTGAAAAATAAATTGAGCCACTATTTGAGAGAGGTCAAGAAAGGCCGGTCGATCATGATCACGGAAAGAGGGAAGATCGTTGCGACGATCGTTCCTGCAAAAGAAGATGCAGCTGGCGAGAAACTTAAAAAACTGGCAAGGAGCGGTCTTGGAACTTGGAGGGGGGGAAAGCCCAAAGGGGCCTCCCGCTCCGTCGTGGTTAAGGGAAAACCGGTGGCCGATATCGTGCTCGAGGAGCGACGGTGATTCTTTACTTGGACACTAGCGCTCTCGTAAAAGTCTACGTCGAAGAACCCAAAAGCGCGGTTGTTCGGGAAAACGTCAAACAAGCTGAAGGCCTTGCAACCTCGAGAATCGCCTACGTGGAGGCGCGTGCAGCCTTTGCGCGGAAACGAAGGGAACAGGGTCTGTCACGCGCCGACTATCGGACTTTGGTGAATGATCTGGATCAAGATTGGCTCGACTATTTCATTGTTGACGTCTCTGAAGGTGTTGTCCAAGCCGCCGGTAACTTGGCGGAGCATTACGCTTTGCGCGGCGCTGACGCTATTCATCTCGCCTCGGCTGTAATGTTGGCCAAACAGGCCGGCGAGAGTATAACGTTT
>DATBLC010000120.1:0-7219 GCA_036555515.1 Binatia bacterium | reverse complement strand
GCAAATAATCTGAAAGCTGAATGTAATCGGAGTCGGGAATTCCTCCCGCCAAGGCGCAAAGGCGCTAAGGTTATGGGGAAAGAATAAAAACTCTCACAAATGATTTTCACTCTCAATCTCCGACCTTTGCGGCCTTCGCGTCTTTGCGGGAGATACTCCGATTCTTTCGGCTGCGCTTTTGCGCCAGGCTCTCTGTGGTTAAATCTCTTCTTCCCGTTAGTCCTCGTCCGAGGCCGAAAGTATCCGATGACGACCCATGGCGTCAACTCTTGGTGGCAAATCAACGCTTGGCGCCGTCCCATCCATGGGTCGAAATATCGAACACGATGCCGTAGGGGTCGCGGAATTTGTATTCGGCATTAGCAGGCGTGTGGCCGGTGGGACCGGGGTGGTAATTGCCGCCGTGCGCTTCGATCGCTTGCGTCATCGCTTCCACGTCGTCCACCCAGATGCCGAAATGATGAATCCCGACGAAGTCTTTGCCGCGCTCATCGCCGGCATCCTCCTCGGTCTCGAACTGGAGCAGCGTTATGTTCATGACACCGTCCGAGAGCCGCGTCGCAACCCGCGACTGCGACACCCGTTCGAAGCCGAAGGTCTCTTCATAGAACGCTGCGGCCTTCTCTTTATCGGGCACCGAGATCGCAAGGTGCCGCAGCTTCCCTTTCACCATATTAATTCTCCTTTGCCCTTTACTTCGAGCTTTTTTATCCTAACCGTTCTTGCCGCTCAGATTCACCAAAGGGCGTCTGTAGCGCGGTTATCACTTCGTTGGCGAGCATCTCCACTTGCGTGTGCAACGACTCCTGCGGCCCGCAAGGACGCATGACGAATTTCGTCGCGCCGACATCGATGTAAGCCTGAAGCTTATTCCGAATTGTCTTTGGCGTTCCGAGCGCGGCGTAGTCCTCGGCCGGAATATCCGTCCGGCGCAATACTGACGGTCCGGCGGCAGCCAACGCCTCTTCGGAATTGCCCGCGAAAAAATACGGAATCAAAACACCATAGTGGTCTTCCGGTATGTCACGCCCGGCTTCCTTTGCGTGACCGCGGATCGCTTCAATACCCTCACCCATTTCTTTTGGAGTCACCGAAGAGACCAACCAGCCGTCGGTGAGTTGGCCGGCGCGGCGCAACGCGGCTTTGCTCCGGCCGCCGACCCATATGGGCGGGCCGTCTTTCTGGTAAGGTCGCGGGAAAAGAGTCAGATCCTTTACTGAATAAAAATTGCCCGAAAAAGTCACGTTCTCCTCGGTCCATAACTTTTTCATCAACACGATGGCTTCATCCGCTCTCTTTCCACGTTCCTCCTTGCGTATCCCCGTAGCCGCGAAGTCCTTGGAATCGTCGCCACCCAAACCCACGACCAAAAGCAGCCTCCCCTTGCAGAGAAAATCCAACGTGGCGAGTTGCTTGGCGAGAACCACCGGATGGCGCGTCGGCAACACAAGGGCGCTGGTGCCGAACTTCATGTTGCGCATGCGCGAGGCCATGTAGGACATGAACACCACCGGATCGAGAGTCGGCCGCGGCGCCGCAATGCGGTCGCTGACCCACACGGAATCGATATCCCAGCGCTCACAGTCATCGATGAAGCGCAGCACGTTATCCGGCGAGCCGAAATCCAACGCGCCGTCACCAAGGCTAATGCCGATACGAACTTTCATCTTGGTAGCCGGCTTTTGTAATAATCCCATGCCCGATCAAACGAATTTTCCCTGGTGGTTCTTCTCCCAAAACGTTTTGAACGGATTGAACGATTTGAACGGATTGAACCTCCATCTTATCTATAGGTGCGGCATGATCTCCTTGGCGCAGATTTCCAAATGTTCCATCTCGTCAAACATCGGATTGAATACAATCTGTTGCGCTCCCGCCCTGACGATCTCTTGAATTTGTTCCGTGCATTTCGCGGCGCCGCCCCAAATGGAAACCTTCGGCCCGAGATCTGAATTTTTGTAGCGCCGCCCGAACCACTCGCGTATGCGGCGCTCGGCGCGTCCCTCATTATTGTCCACCGCCAGATAAACGCGCTTGGCGAAATGAAAGGTCGCCGGATCGCGGTTTGCTTCCGCCAAAAATTCACGAATTCTCGCCGACTCGCGCCTGAAAGAACCCGACGATGAGGAACCGGCGCCCATCCAACCGTTGGCTAGTTTTGCCGCCCGCTTGAGCGCATTTTCGTGATGGCCGCCGAATACAATCGGCAGATGCGGCTTTTGCGCCGGCTTCGGCTCCATTGCGACATCTTTGAAATTCCAATATCGGCCCTGAAAGCTCGCCCTCGGCTCCGTCCATAGAAGCTTCATGATCTGGACTGCTTCGGTAAAGCGCGTCACGCGACCTTCGCGCGTGTAACCGAACACATCTTCGTGCGACCCCAGATGTCCGCCGCCCAGTCCAACGCCCATAACCGCGCGCCCGCCGCTCATGCAGTCGAGCGTGGCATAGGCTTTAGCCAGCTGCAGCGGATTGCGCAACGGCAGCAAAATCACCGAAGTCCCCAATTTGAGCTTGCTGGTAATCGCCGCGACGTAGCTGAGCAAAGTCACCGGCTCCAGCATAATGAAATCCCCGATGATTCTCTCCTGCAGCCAGAGGCTGTCATAGCCGAGCGTCTCGGCTTTGATTGCGAACCCGCGGATATGCTCCATGTCGGCCGGGCCGTCGAAAAAAACCTGCGGCAACTCGATTCCGCAAGGCGTGTGAGTTGAAGCCATAATTCCCTTTGCTTCCTGCCGTTATTTTATGAGACACCATCCCTTCTCCCTTTGGGAGAAGGTTAGGATGAGGGAACCCTCACCCTCGCCCTCTCCCGCAATCGACGCAAGCGGGAGAAGGAACTACCCCCTATCTGTCCACGCCGTATAGCTGCGCGCAGTTGTCCCACAGAATCTTCTTCCGCGAACTGTTCGGCATTTCCATCGCCATGAAATGGTTGATGGCATTCGGCCAGTGCGAGTCCGCGTGAGGATAGTCCGTTGAGATCACGACGTTGTCATCGCCAATTCTCCTGACGACATCGTCCAGGAGATTTTCCTCGACATCGACCGAAATGAAGCACTGGCGCAAAAAATAGTCGCTGGGGTTCATGCTCAAGGGCTCGTTCGCGTAGTCTTTGCGCAGCTCCCAGCGCTCGTCCAATCGATACAGAACCCAGGGCAGCCAGCTGCAGTTGCCTTCGAGAAACGCGACTTTCAATTTCGGAAACCGTTCCAGCACGCCGCCGGCGCAGAAACTTCCCACCGCGAGCATGAGCTCGATGGGATTACGAAAAGCGTTGATCAATACCGCTTCGTTGGCGTGGCCCTTGAAGCGATGGACCACTTGATCGGTATTGGGATTCGCCGCAGGGTGAAAACAAATCGGCACACCGAGCTTCTCTGCTTCGCGCCACACGGGATCATAGTAGCGGTCGTGGATATGCCTTCCGTTGGCGGGCTCCGGCACAAGGCACAAGCCAATGGCACCTAGCTCTGTAACGGCGCGGCGCGTCTCGTCGACGGCGAGATCGACATCATGCAGCGTGATCAATGCCGATGGCCGGAGCCGCTTCGGATCGGCGCTGCAAAAATCCGCCATCCAGCTATTCCAGGCGCGGCAAAGATCGTTTGCATAGTCCGCTTCCAAACTGTCGTCGCAGTGAAGCGGAAAAGTTCGAAACAGCACGGCCACATCCAATCCTTCCTCGTCCATCGCTTCGAGCTGCGCGACGGCGTCGTAGTTCCGCGCCAGCGGTTTCACATAGCGCCGAGCTACTTCGTCCTCGCCCGGAGCTGCTTCGTTGGCGATCGGCTTCGGCGTCGCGCTGGACAGCGCCTGCACCCCGGATGCTCTGATAGGCTTGCCATCGGCGTAAGTAAATCTTATCTGGCCATGTTTCGTTCTCGGCCGTCCGCGCGGAATCCGATCGCCCCATTTGGGGTTCATGTATTTCAAGTAAAGATCGTGCGGCTCGAATACATGCATATCGCTGTCCAGTATTTTGAAACCGTTTCTGGCCATAGCGCTAACCTCCTATTCGTAGGTTCCTTATCCAACTCGTTTTATTTCTTCTATTTTGGTAACGCTTAGCGCCGTTGACTCCCGCCTGTCAACAGAAATAGGCAGCGCGTTCAAGCGCAGCATCGTAGGCAAACCGGCTTAAACCCGTAAAGAGGTTATGGCTTGACAGCAACCGATACGGAACGGTAGAAAACCATATCCAAACCTAGCGACAATTCGGAGGATTCAATGGCGCGGAACTATCGTAAATGCTTGCTAACCGGCATCATCCTGCCGGCCCTAATCGCCGGTGTAACGGGCTTGGGCGGTGCTCAAAGCCGGGTGTCGGTCGGTGTGACCGAAACCATTGAGACTCACAATCCCTATGGCGACAGCGTGTCGTTGCTTTACGGCATCTGGAGCGAAGTGACCGGGCCATTCTGCACTTACAGTTACACCAAAGGCGACTTTGAAGGACGGCTGGCCGAACGTTGGAAAGTGGAGAATCCAACGACCTGGGTTTTCTATCTCAATAAGAACTACAAGTTCAACGACGGCACGCCGGTAACCGCCGACGACGTCGTCCACTCGATGATGAACCGCGTCATTGGCGACCCGCAATCGAAGCAGAAAGCTTCGGTGGCCGGGCCCATCGTAAAAGCCGAGGTAGTTGACAAGTTCACGGTGAAATTCACCACGGATAAGCCCGCCGCGCCGCTGCTGAGCTTTGTCTGCGACCGGCTCATCGTCACCAGCAAAGCAGCGTTTGAAAAATTCGGCCGCGACGGTGCCGACAAAGACCATATGATGGGCGGCGGACCGTACATGCTGAAGGAGTTGATTCCCGGCCAGCGCCTGGTTTTGGCAAAACGCACGGACCATCCCGAAGCGAAGAAACGCCCCAACGCGCCGGACGAAGTCATCTATCGTGTAATGCGCGAAACCGAGCAGCGGGTCACCGCATTGTTAAACAACGAGGTTCAGATCGCCCAGTTCATTCCGCCCCATCTCCGCCAGAGAGTCGAGAAATCTCCGAATTCAAGAATCACGGCGGTGGATTCCGTCGAAATCATGTTCCTGGCGATGCAGCCCAAACCGCCCTTCGACAAGAAAGAAGTCCGGCAAGCCGTCTGTCATGCGATCAATCGCGATCAGATCATCAAGACCTTGCTCGAAGGCTTCGCCAGCCGGCTCGATGGCCCGATCGGACCGGGACAATATGGTTATGATCCGAATCTCAAGCCAAAGCTGAACTACGACCCCGAGAAGGCAAAAAAACTCTTGGCGCAAGCGGGTTATCCCGGTGGAGTAGACGTCGAACTACAGACCCCGGTGGGACGTTACACGTTGGACAAGCAACTCACTGAAGCGATGATCCCGATGCTTAACGCGGCGGGTTTCCGCGCCAGGCTGCTGACTCCGGAGTGGCCGACGCTGTGGGGCAGCGTACAAAAGGGCGGGGTTCCCTTCTATTATATGGGGCGGGGCTCAGTGCAAGATCCGAGCGCGGCGCTGCATCAGTATTTTCACAGCGGCGAAACACCGAGAATCGGATACTCGAATCCCAAGCTCGACGAGCTTCTGGATAAGGAACAGGCCGAATTCGATCCGAAGAAACGGCGGCAATATCTCTCGCAGGCGATGAGCATCATCACCGACGAGGCGCCCGCCTGCTTTATGTGGCGGCACAAGCTGCTCTGGGGCTTGAGCAACAAAGTCGACTATAAGCCGCTGCCTGACGCCCGCGTGTACGCCATCGAGATGGCGGTAAAGAAGTAGGAGACCCTCACCTTCCCTCTCCCAGAGGGCGAGGCTTAGGAAAGAGGCCGGCGCGGATACTAACACGAAGAGTGGCCAATCAGTGGCATGCCGTCATTGACCAGAGGATAATAAGATGATGGGCGAAAAATTTGTCGACGTTGATGGTATCCGCACCCGCTACTTCGAAAAGGGCAGCGGTCCGGTTGTCGTGCTATTCCACGGCGGCCACTTCGGCTCCCACGACGCCGCCGACTGCGCCGAGGACTGGAGCCTAAATTTCGATGAACTGGCGCAGTGGTTCAAAGTTTTCGCGGTCGACAAGATCGGCCAGGGCTTCACGGATAATCCGAAGCGCGATGAAGAATATACCATGGCCGCCGTGGTGCAGCATGCTTATGGTTTTCTCAAGGCACTGGGGTTGCGCGGCGTACACCCCGTCGGCCACTCGCGGGGGGCGTATTTAGTCGCACGCCTGGCGCTGGAACATCCGGAGCTTTTCAGCACCTGCATACTCGTCGATACCAATACGCTCGCCCCCGGCATTAGCAAAAACGAAACGGTCATGGCCAACCCGCCCCTGCCGCGTCTCGGGCGCGACAGCCAGCGCTGGGTGCTGCAAAGATATTCCTACGGCTATGAACATATCACCGAGGAATGGTTGGACGTTATGATGCGCATCGCGGCGCTGCCGAAATATCTAGAGGCGGTGAAGAAGATGGAAGAAGCAGGATTGCGCACGACGCGCTTCCTACCGCATCTGGCGCGCCAGAAAGATGAGACCCTCGGCATCATCCGCGAACGCGGCTTTGGCATGCCGACGCTGCTGGCGTGGGCCTACAACGATCCCACGGCGACCATCGATCAGGGGCACGCGCTGTTCGATCTGATTGCCCGCGGTACGCCCGATTCGAGGATGTACATCTTCAACCGCGCCGGCCACTTCTCGTACAGAGAGCATCCCGCTGAATTCAATGAAATGCTGCGCAGTTTTATTCAGCGCCACGTCTAGCCCGAATGACATGCGCCGAGGGAAACGCACGACAGAATGTAGGCCGAGTGGGTAAAAGGGATTTGTCGGTTCAACGTTCGAGGTTCAAAATTAGGGAGAACAGATCAACGGTTCGATCAAGGACCGAAATACGTTGAGCATTGAAGTTTATTAAGGAGTCCACAATTGAGTAACCAAACAGCGACCGAGGGGTGAGACCTGGAGAACGCGGGCACAGGAGCGCAAAGGTTGTTTTCAGGCCCTGCCGGCGGGCATTTCCACCTATGGAGAGGACGGGGTGGTGGCCGGCAAGGCAGAGAACCATTGACCGCGATCGGAAGGGCCCGCCTCTCGGTCGCACACTAGCGACATAGTCTCCAAATAACGAACTCATTAGTAAGTTTGACAACCAGGTGAAATCTTGTTATCGCCGGGTCGGCGCTGGAACTTCGGCATCCCGAAGAAATGCGACCATGGAGGAAGGAT
>DATBLC010000119.1:0-2395 GCA_036555515.1 Binatia bacterium | reverse complement strand
CAACGATGAATCCCGCCTCCCCGCCGCGCGAACAATCAGCGTCATACCCTCGGCGCGCACGACCTCGACTTCAGTTCCCGACACGATGATTTCGCCGGCCGAGTCGCCAACCGCGCGCCAGAGTTCCAAGTTGATTCTGATATAGCCTTCCGGCGCCAGGTCGCTTTGTGCGATTCCCTTCTTCCCGACGAGCGCCTCCGAACCCGATTGCACGCGCGTTTCATAAGCAGCCCGGAGCAACGGATAGAAGGCCAAATCCTTGAGTACCAGGCCGAAAAAGCCAAGAACGGCAACCCAGGACGGAATGACGTTCCAGTGTACGAGACCCAGAGCGACCACCGCCCCAACTGCCCAGCCGGGTATTTGGAAGAATAGATAACGGAGGAGCGCAGGCATTGGGGGTCGGCGCTTGTTCAAACCGGCTTGAACGCCTTGAACGTTTTGAACTCAATTCACCTCAGGATCGCCACAATTCACTCTTTTATGCCCAAGAGCTGCCGGCCGTATTCCTTGATCAATTCCTCGCGCTCCTCGGATGCCGGCAGGGAGCGCAGCCGATCTTGGATACGGCCGCGGGCGGCGTCGCTGAGGTCGTTCCAGCGCTTCAAGGATGCGCTGAGCTGGTCTTTTTCACCCGCCGTTAGAGGCGGAGATTCAGGCGTGGGCTTTTGGTCCGAAGTCGCCGCGTCGCCGCCGGGGGGCCGCGCTTCGAGGACGATCGCCCGAAGCGGCTGCCCGGCCCTATCATAAGTCATTGCAAAACTGTTAAAGCCGATCGTCGAAATAAGTGACCGCATGGCGACTTCAATGGGTACCCCGTTGAGATAGAGACTTAGCGTTTTGCTATTTGCCTCAGGTGGCACGACGATCTGAAAACCGGTTCGGGCATGGATCGCATTGACGGCAAATTCGACCGAAACTTGCCGAAAGGTAACGGAGATTTCACCGTCCCGATATTGGACCCATTGCCGGAAAGCTTCGTCTTCCCTACTCTGCGGATACGCGGCGCTCAAACCGACGAAGAGCAGCAGTGCGAGAACAATAACCACTTGCGCAAAGCTTTTCATCTCATGCACCTCGAGGCCTCTTCTGCAACGCGTTTGCCGCAGCGTCGCCCGATTCGCTTGCCGCCGACCAAGCCTTAACCCAACGGCTTCAGCCCATAGAAGCGCTCGGCATTACGGTGCAGCACCGCGTGCTTGTCGTCGTCGCTGAGATGCTCGTTTTCGACGATCTCCTCGATCTCGTGCTTGCAGTACTCGTTGTTGACTTCATGGGGAAAATCGCTCGAGAACATGAACGCCTTGTTGCCCACCGCCTCGATGACGTGATGCAGAAATTTTTCCGTCCCTTCGCAGCCGACGAAGATTCTCCCCGCATCTACATGGCGCCGGATATAATCGCTGATTTTCTCCCCGGCGCGGAGCTGAATATAATCCGCGCGCGGGTCGTATTGAATATGCGTCTCCCAACCGCGGTCGAATCTTTCGAGGCAGGTCTGCAACCAGGAAACGCCGGCCTCCATGAAGCCGATCCTCAGGTTCGGATATTTGTCGAGGATACCGTTAAAAATAACGCCCGCGAACGCCACCATCTGGCCGACTGGATGACCGAGTCCGTTAATCGGCGCGTAGGGCGTAAGAAAGTCCATGCCGAGACCCTCGTGGGCGCCGCCGTGAATTCCGATGCAGCAGCCCAAACGGTTCGCTTCCGCATACACCGGCCAGTATTCCTTGTCGCCTAGATGACCCTTGAAACCGGTCGAAGGAATCATCACGCCGCAAAAACCCAACTCGGTGACCGCCCGGCGCATTTCTTTTATCGCCTCTTCTGGCTCTTGCAACGGCACCAACGCCAAGCCCTGAAAACGCGGGCTCTTCTTGAGATAGGTATCGGCAAACCAGTTGTTCCACGCGCGCGCGACATCGACGGCAAATTCCCGGGTTATGACCTTGCCGAAAGCGAGACCGCCGGTGGTGTATAACACGGCGCGCTCGATGCCGACATCTTCCATGAATTCCAGCCAACCGTCTTCCCGAACCTGTGTAAAAGCGCCGGGAACGAGTTGAAACAAGCTCGCGGAATGCAGGTGATCCAGCGGTGGAAAAATTCTTCCTTTGAACCGTCCGCTTTTGATGTACGGCTCCGGCATGTATTGCAAGAGCGCATCCCAATCTTCCATCACATGTCCATCGCCATCGACAACCGGTATTCCGTTCCAGGCCATAAGCAAATCCTCCTTTGCATCCGTTCCGATTACTAATGAGTTCGTTATTTAGAGACTATGTCGCTAGTGTGCGACCGAGAGGCGAGCCCTTCCGATCGCGGTCAATGGTTCTCTGCCTTGCCGGCCACCACCCCGTCCTCTCCATAGGTGGAAATGCCCGCCGGCAGG
>DATBLC010000118.1:0-10088 GCA_036555515.1 Binatia bacterium | reverse complement strand
AGTGCATCCCATCGTATCTTTGCAGATGGAATACTCGCTTTGGTCGCGGGATCCCGAGGGCGGCAACATTCAAGCGTGCCGCGAGTTCGGCATGGGGTTCATGGCCTATTCACCGCTGGGCCGAGGTTTTTTCGCCGGTGCGGTGCACGACGCGAAAGACATGACCGAGGGCGATGGACGTATAAATCACCCGCGCTTTCAAGCGGAGAATCTCGAGCGCAATTTGCAACTGCTCGCGCAATTTGAAGCATTTGCAAAACAGAAGAGCGTGACCCCGGCACAGCTAGCGCTGGCTTGGCTCATGGCGCAGGGCGAGGATATTATTCCGATCCCCAGTAACAAATCGCGGCGCCACCTGGAGGAAAATATCCAGGCGGTGGACATTAAATTAAACCAGGAAGAGATTAGCCGACTGAATACGATGTTCGCAGCCGGCGTGGCCGCCGGACCGCGGACGCGGGATATGCATCGGGTAAATGTCTAAGACAGGTTCAAGGTTCAACGTTCAAAGTTGACGGAGGGTCATATGAAGGACGTTACTATCGTCGTCGGCACCATCGGGCAAAGCATTATGCGCAGCGAGGATAACGGACAAACCTGGGCGCGCATCGGACCGCGCCGCGGGTTCGCCTATGAAGCCTCCGTGCGCTGCATCGCGATGCATCCAAAGCAACACAAAATTCTTTTTGCCGGTACAGAGAAGGGGATCTATCTCAGCGAGGATGCAGGCGCGAACTGGCAGTATGTCGACTCGGCGCTCAATCCCTATTATCTTTGGGCGATAGCTTTCGACCCGGTGAATCCAGATATCATGTTCGCCGGAACCGGCACGCCGACGCCGGCAAATGTCTTTCGCTCGACCGATGGTGGAAAAAGCTGGGAGAAGCGCCCAGCGGAGATCGCGGCTGAGTGCGAAAACGTGGGCAGCCCGAGGGTGACGGGCATCGCCGTCGATCCGGTGGAAAACAAAAATATTTGGATGAGCATCGAAGTGGATGGCGCGCGGCATAGCAGCGATGGCGGGGAGACATGGAATCTGGTCGAAGTGACCGGCCACAACGATATACACAACGTCGTTGTCACGGCGGGGCCGCCGAGAACAGTCTTCATAATGGCCAATCGTGAAATCTACGCGACAACCGATAATGGCGTAAATTGGGAAAAGTACGATATGCAGAAAAGCGTTCCCTGGGAATATCCGCGCAAAGAGACTTATTTGCGCGGCATCGCCGTTCATCCGGCGGACCCAAAGACTTTGCTTTTGGGCTTCGGCGATTTCACGCCGGGTTCATCGGGGGGCGTCGCGCAAGCGAAAAACTTGAGTAAAAAATGGGAATTGCTGCCGCTGCCGGTGGAACCCAACTCGACGATGTGGACGTTTGGCACAAACCCGGACGATCCGAATATAATGTTTGCCGCAAGCCGCTATGGTTATCTCTACCGCAGCGACGACGGTGGCGCGTCCTGGGTGAAATTGCGCCGCGAGCTGAGCGAAATCGCGGCGGTTTGTTGGCTGCCGAATTAGCGCGACACAGCGTGCCGCGCCGTTTGCGAGGCGGTGGTTTCGTATTGAGCACGGGAGTTGAACAATGCCAAACGTAAAATTGCCTACCGGAGTTGATCTCTACTACGAATCCCACGGTCGGGGTGAGCCGCTCATTTTCGTGCCGTCCACGGCGTATTCCGGGGAGGTCTGGAAGCCCTCGCAGATGCCGCTGGCGAGTTCGTTGAATATCATTTTTCACGATCCGCGCGGCTGCGGTCGGTCGGTGGCAGAGCAAAGCGTCTACACCATCGAGCAAATGGCTCTGGACATCGTCGCTCTGATGGATCACTTGAAGCTCCCGTCAGCGCATCTGATCGGTCACTCGATGGGCGGGAGAATCGCCTTGTCGCTGGCGGAAAATTTTCCCGGAAGAGTGAAGAGCCTGATCATGGCCGCCAGCGGCTCCGGTCCGGCGGCGAGGCCCGGCTCGGACTGCGTTCCGGGGCTGCCGCACCGATTGGTGCTCGACATGGTAGAGATGGGCTTCGAAAAATTCATCTACGACGAAATCGTCGAGTCCGATACGTTTTTCACCAGAGACTACCGTGACAGTCACAGGGCTGAAGTCGAAGCCTTCTACAAGCTCGCCTGGGCAACCCACGCCAAGTTGCCGGAGTTTATCCATCTCTGCATCGCGCGGCACAACTGGGAAGGTACGCATCGCCTGGGCGACGTAAAAGCTCCGACGCTGGTTCTGATCGGCGAAGCCGACACCTTAGGGAGCAATCATATCGCGCAGTCGCAAGTGCTCAGGGACCGCATTCCGGGCGCGGAGATGAAAGTTTTACAGGGACAGTCCCACGGCTTTTTCTGGCAGGCGGCGGAGGAAACGAATGCCGTTATTCTCGATTGGGTGAAGCGGCACAGCGGATAAATTGAACCTCACAGAAACTGGCGCGGCAAAGCCGCAACCAAAGAAGACATTTAACCGCAAAAAACGCAAAGCTCGCAATGAAAAGAGATTTTACCACGAAGGACGCGAAGATCACGAAGTTTGACAGTATAAATAATGTTTGAACATGAATACAGCAATCGAGTCTAATTTTCTCGGCACGAAGTGCCCAACGGGTTCGGATGCGCCAGAGGACCCTTGAGAAGAGGCGAAGGGCAACGGACGTAACGAAGATCCAAGCGCGACTGGTTGCTTGTCCCTACGGGAGGCGCATGGTCGCGCTTTACTTGTTCCTGCCGAAGAGCTTATCGACAAATCTCGCCTTCTTCATTTCATCGACAAAGCGCAGCTC
The DNA here is from genome assembly GCA_036555515.1 of Binatia bacterium. GTDB lineage: Bacteria > Desulfobacterota > Binatia > UBA9968 > UBA9968 > DATACQ01. Next base: position 7,298 of record DATBLC010000118.1, on the reverse strand, counting down.
GACAAAGTCTTCAGGCTTGGCCTTCGCCGCGCGCGGATCCGTGATGGACTGAATATCCAAGGTCTGCTTCAAACCTTCCAGGGTCGGATACGTATCCTCCACGAGCTGCTCGGTATTCGCTTTGTAGGCGCCCTCGAGAACGGCGCGGTTTGCCCCCCGGGTGTATTTCTGCATGATCTTGATGGATTCTTCCTTGTGAGTCTTGTAAAACCAGCCGGCTTCGGCCAGCGACCAGACGACCCGGCGCACTTCGTCGGGATTTTCACGAATGCGTTTGCGCGTCGCCACGCTGCAATTGAACTGGAACGGCACTTTGAGCTTGGCCATATCGATGATCACCTTGAGTCCCGATTTTTCGGCCTGGATCTTTTCGCCGTCGCTCACGATCGTGAAGTCGGTTTGCCCGTTGATCGTCGCCGAAAGCCGTCCTGGCGCGCCACCAATGGTTACCGCTTTGATGTCTTTATAGGCAACCCCGACTTTGCTAAGCGCCAGTCGAATGGCGAAATCGGCCGAAGTGCCCGGAATGTGCACCGCCGCCGAACGACCTTTCAAGTCCTCGGGCGATTTTATGTTCGCATTGCCGACGACGAATTAAGGCAGCGTGTTGACCTGGCTCTGAACGATGGCGACATCCGCGCCGGCGAGCTTCGCGTTAATTACCGCCGTGCCGACCGCGCCGCTGTAACCTAGATCGCCGGCGATAAGACTTTGAATGCCGCGGACGCTGCCGTCGATGAAGATGGTATCCAAATCCAGGCCATGTTTTTTGAAAATACCCGCCTCTTTGGCTACCCAATAGACGACCGACGAGCTTGTGGAGTCGGAGATGTAAGCGATGTAGCTTGCGGCGTGAATATTTGTAGCAGCACTAAATAGCAGAATCAGCGCGGCGACGGGAACGCGTAAGATTGAATTCATCTGGGCTCCTTTGCTGTGCTCACAAGGCTTCAACGACGACCCTTTAGCGTATCTATGGTTATGTCGCAAGGGATAATCCGATTTGCATAAGAAGAACAGCTCCTGTTGACACCTGTTGGGATGCTTTGATAGCGAAAATTCATACTGCATGGAGGTTTCCAACAATGGGCTTATTGGACGGTAAAGTGGTGATCGTTACAGGCGGCGGTCATGGCATTGGCAGGGCCTATTGTTTGGGCGTTGCGCGGGAGGGTGGGGTGGCAGTGGTGGCGGATATTGATGAAAACGCAGCCCGGGGAGTCGCGAAGGCGATTCAAGACAGCGGCGGAAAGGCGTTGGCAACACACGTCGATGTCGCTAATGCTGCCGGCTGCGAGGTGATGGCGAAAAAGACCCTGGATGCTTACGGTCAAATAGACGGACTGATTAATAATGCCGCGATCTTCATGAGCGTGCCGGCGGAACGCGGCAGCTTCCAGTCGATTACCGAAGGCGAATGGGACCGCATCATGGCCGTGAACGTCAAAGGCTTGTGGTTATGCGCCAAAGCGGTGGTTCCAGCGATGCAGCGGCGCAAGCAAGGAAGCGTGGTGAACATTTCCTCGAACATGGCGTTTAACGGCGGATTGGGTATGATGCATTATGTTGTTTCCAAAGCCGCCGTGGTCGGGTTCAGCCGTGTGCTGGCGCGCGAAGTGGGGCCGGACAACGTCCGCGTGAATACTCTGGCGCCGGGCTCGACGATGAGCGAAGAAAATCCAGCGGATGACGCGATCAAGAATTACGAGCGGTCAGCCTCGACGCGTATTCTCAAGCGCATCGAACGGCCTGAAGATTTGGTCGGAACCGCGCTTTATTTATTGTCGGATCTCAGCAGCTTCGTTACCGGGCAGGTGATCCTGGTGAACGGCGGAGCGGTATTGCATTAAGAAGAAGTTTCGAGTTTCTATTTGAGAGTTTTTGGTTTGTGGGGGCGACCGCCGGTAGCCGTGAGTCTGGCCACCACATAGAATTAGACGTTCATTGTAAAATACCGTGTGCAGGCTGCTCAAAAAGATCTCAGAAGCGAGGCGCGCGAAAAATCGACGAGCGGAGGCGTACGTGGCCAGTACGTTGAAGCGAGGCGATTGAGCGCAACGAAGCCTATGAGGCTTTTTCAGCAGTCTGCAAGGAGGTCATTGTTATGGGATGGATCGACGCAGATGCGCATGTCGTTGAAAGTCCGCTGACCTGGGACTACCTGCTTCCTTCGGAGCAAAAGTTTCGACCGCAGCTCTTTAAACCGGAGGGCGATACACAAAAGGCTCACTGGGTCATCGATGGCAAGATTCGCGGGCTTTTCCGTTTCACTTTCAGCGCAGAGGACGTGGCAAAGAAATCTGCCGCCATCGGCCGGCAGATGACGACCACCATGGCGACCCGCGATCTTGCCGATGTCGCGGCGCGAATCAAGCACATGGACGAGCTGGGCATCGATATTCAGGTGCTTTACCCGAGCATTTTTCTTGATCAGTGCACCGAGCGGCCCGACACCGATGTCGCCCTTTGCGGCGCGTACAACCGCTGGATGGCGGACGTCTGGAGGCAGAGCAAAGGGCGCTTGCGCTGGATGGCGACGCTGCCGCTTCTCAGCATGCCGGATGCGCTGGACCAGCTGCAGTTCGCCAAGGAGAACGGCGGCTGCGGCATCTTCATGCGCCCTCTCGAAGGTTCGCGGCAGATCAGCGATCCGTATTTCTATCCCCTGTATGAAGAAGCCGAGAAGCTAAACTTTTGCATCGGCCTGCACCAGTCCAATGGCAGCGCGGCGGCGGTGGACATGATGGTCAATCCCGACGGCAGCCGTGACTTTTTCAATCAGTATCGAATTTTTAACGTCGGCGCCTGTTTTCGCCTGGTGAATTCCGAAGTGCACAAACAATTCCCCAAGCTGCGCTTCGGTTTTATCGAAACCGCCGCGTCATGGATGCCCTGGGTGATTTACGAATTGCGCCGGCGGCTGGAGACGGTGGATCGCAAATTGCCAAATGATCTGGTAGAGCGCTACGGGATCTTCGTGACCTGCCAGATCGGCGACGATGTTCCTTATTTGATCAAAAGCTGCATGGGCGAAAACACTCTCATGATCGGCACGGATTACGGCCATGCAGATTCGTCTACGGAATTGGATGCGCTGGTGACGCTGAAGGACAGCGGTGGTATCACTGCCGCGGTGCACAAAAAGATCGTGGAAGACAATCCAAGGATGTTTTACGGACTGGGGTGAGAAAGAGAATCTGATTTAATCGCACAGGTATACCCCGAACCCTTCGGCTGCGCTCGAGATAAACCCCGTCTTATGGACGCAAAGGGCGCAAAAGAGATTTCTCGCGGAGTTTACCCCTTAGCCGAAGGGTCGAAATCACAAATCAACCGGATTCCGCAGTTGCGCTCAGCAGGAAGCGAGGCGGAACCCTTCCATAGCGAAGTCGATGGGTTTCTGCCTCTAAGCAGACATCGATCAGCGGTGCTTGGATGGAACGTTAAAGCTCGTGCCAGCGAAGTGCGTAAGCGCGAAATGACTTTGAAATTTCACAGTTGGACGCCTTCGCTACTCCAGTGTTCCACCTCGCTTCCCGGCTCCAGTTTAACTGAGGAATCCGGGATCAATGAACGACAGCGAGCGCAAAAATCACAAATGAAGTCGAGGCGCGACCGGCCGGTCGCCCCCACGCCAAAATTGCATTACTTCGTGGATTTCCTCCTACCGTTTATACAGCTGCTTGAAGAATCCCGCCGATTCCAGCTCCTGCACGAGGCTCGTGTCGACAAACGTCTTTGGGTCTGCCGTCGCCGCCTTCGGCGTGCGCGGCGCTATGTCATCGAGAAGTGTTTTAACGCCCTCGGCGTTTGGATAGGGCACCTCGGGAAACGCGGCATTGTAGGCTTTGTAAGCGCGCTCTAAACCTTCAGGGTCGTTGGTCTTAAGATTTTTGCCGATTAGCGCTTTGGTGTCTTCTTTGTTGGTCTTAATGTAGTGCAACGCTTCGCTAAACGCGCGCACGACTTTCATCGCCAGCGGTCTTTTCTCCTTGACGGTTTTTTCGCGGGCCACCACGGCGTTTACATGATATGGGATTTTCAGCGTGCCGATATCGAAAAGGTCTCGAAAGCCTAGTTTTTCCGCTTCGCGCACTAACGGCTCGCCCAGAAGAGTGAATTGCGTGATGTTGCGTGACAGGGCTGCGAGCCGCTGCGGATTTTCGCCGGTGGCAATGATTTTGGCGTCTTTTTCAGGGTCGATGCCAAAGCGGCGTAGCGCCAGTCTTAGTGTCATATCGGAGGTTGTCCCCAAGCGATTGACTCCGCCGGTCTTTCCCTTGAGCTGTTCGACCGTGGTGATCTCCGGCACCGATACAATGTGATCGATGAACAACGGCAAGTTGGTGGAGACCATGATCGTATCGGCTCCGGCTAGACGCGAAGTCACGAGCGTGGCCGAAGGCGCGATGATAAAATCGACTTCGCCGGTGAGCAGCGCCTGAATAACGATGGTGCTCGCGCTGATGGCGATTACTTCCGCGGCCAAGCCGTTTTTCTTAAAGAAGCCTTTTTGGTCAGCGACCCAGATAGGTGTGTTGGACGGCGTGCTGCCCGCCCAGGCGATGCGGATTTTCTCTTGCGCGAATGTCCGTATGCCGAGCGCGAAATTGACAGCGACGACGGCGATCGCTATGACTAGCATCCGATGCATCGGGATGGCTCCTGGCCGCGAGCGCGTCTTTTGATGCCTGACCGAACGGCCGGACTATAGCCTCCGCGTGATTCGGCTGTCAATCGTGGTTCAATGCCAAAGCGAGGTTCACGTATGAGGATCTCTGGAATAACTATTGTGTCATTGGCATATCTGGTTTGCAGTGCGCCAAAACTGCCTCACGCGGCGGAAACCGATGCCGAGTGGCAAGGGCTCATGGCGGCGGCTAAGAAAGAAGGCAAGGTCGTGATTGGCGCGCCCCCGGGGAGCGATTTTAGGAACGAAGTGCGCGCGGCGCTGAAGGCACGCTTTGACTTGGACAGCGAGTTTGTTCAAGCGCCAGGTCCGAGCTTGATGAGTAAGATCGTGGCGGAAAAGAAAGCGGGCGCGGTTTCGGTGGACGCGTTTCTTATTGGACCCTGTACCGGGAATTCGCTCTTAACGTCAGATATTTTTGAACCGCTGACAAACGCGATGATTCTGCCGGAGGTCAAGGATCCGGGCAAATGGTTCGGCGGTCATCTTTGGGCCGATAGCCAGACGGGAAAGAATTTACTCTACAGTTTCGTCGCCCAGATGACGCCGTCGATTTATCACAATACCGAGTTGGTCCCGCCCCAGGAAGTGCGGGCTTACAACGATCTGCTCGATTCTAGATGGAAAGGCAAGATCGGCATACGCGACCCGCGCGTGCCGGGTGGTGGCCTTGCCATGTGGGCGTTTCTCATGGACTTGAAGGGCGAGGAGTATCTCCAAAAGCTTGCCCAGCAACAGCTTTTTGTCAGCCGCAACGCGCGCCAAATCGCCGACGCTTTGGCGAAAGGACGTCTGGCATTGACCATCGGCGTGGGCTTCCGTGACTTCGACGCATTCATTGACGCAAACTTGCCGGTTAAGCACTTGGCAACGTTCAAAGAAGGCACCTACGTAAGCGGTGGCAATGGCATCCTCGGCATCATCAAAGGCGCGCCACATCCGAATGCCGCGAAAGTCTTTTTCAATTGGCTGTTGAGCCGGGAGGGACAGACGCTGCACTCTAAGACCGCACAGCAGCCGACGCGCCGCTTGGATGTTGATACCAGAGGTTTGGACGGTGTGGCGGCCAAGGACGCCTTGACGCTAGACGATTTCAGGCGGTTTCAGAACTTCACCGAAGATAAGTGCAATAATTCGTGGATTCCCGGAGCTAAGCTGGCTGAGAAGTTGCTGAAATAGTTCGGTGTCACCCGAAAGATTGGCGGCGATGTGAACCCGGATTCCGCGGTTGTGCTCAGCAGGAAGCGCGAGCTGGAACCCTTGCGTAGCAAAGTCTCAGCCGAAGGCTGATCCGCCTCTGGCGGAGATGCCGTCTGCCTCGAGCAGACATCGAGCAACGGTGCTTCGAAGGAACGTTAAAGCTCGTGCCAGCGAAGTGCGTAAGCGCGAAATGACTTTGAAATTTCACAGTTGGACGCCTTCGCTACTCCAGTGTTCCACCTCGCTTCTGGGCTCCTCAGTTTAACTGCGGAATCCGGAGTGAACGCGCGCGACTACGGCAAAGCTCTAATGAGCCAAGGCTCCGCCTCCAAATCAGGCCAACAAGCGGCCGAGACCGACGATGACTTCCTCTATATCGTCGAGGGAATTGTGGCGCGGCGAACCGCCGAGATGGGGCGAGACGATAACGCTGGGAAATTTGAGCAGAGGGTCGTTGGCGTCGCCGGGTTCTTCATAAAAGGTGTCGAGGCCGTAGCCGCCGAGCTTTCCTGCAGCGAGCGCCTGGCGCAACGCTTCGCGCTCGACGAGGTTGGGCTGCGATACGTTGATCAGAAATGCCCCCGCTTTGATGATCGAAAATTCGCGCGCGCCGATGAAGCCGACGGTTTGCGGGCTGCGCGGCAGATGAAGGCTCACACAATCGGAAGTAGCTAGCAGCTGGTCCAGGCTTACGTAACGCGCCTGATATTGCCGCTCCACCTCCGCCGGCAGCCGCATGCGTTGCGTGTAGACGATGTTCATGCCGAGCGCAATGGCCCGCAGGGCCAATTCTCTGCCGATCTCACCCAAGCCGACGATGCCCAACTGCCTTTGGTAGAGCGTGACCATTCCCGGGATGCGCGCCCAGTTGCCGTTGGGGGTGTGCTTGCGATCATAAGTCGTGGGCTCATAACCTGCGGCCTTGAGTTGCTCGACGCTGATGAGATTAGCGTTGCGCGTTATCTGGCGCGCCAGCGCGAGCAAGAGCATCAGGCCCTGCTCAGCCGTGGAAATATTCGCGCGCCTTCTGACGGTCAAGATCTCAATTCCGGCATTTTTGCAGACGGTGTGATCGATGTTGCGCGTGGTGAAACCATATTTCTGGACGAATCGAAGAGACCCTCCCGCCGCTGCGACCTGCGCCGCGCCAATTTCCATTTCCTCGACTACCGCAACGGTCGCACCAGGGAGTTGCGCCTGGAGTTCAGTGTCGTCATCGACCAGACGAACATCGGCGGGGTAAATATTTCGAACCGGAGCGCGCACCTTTTCGCACCAGCCACGAAAGTCCGGAAGATCATGCAAACAGAAATGGGCGAAGGCGTCGAAGCGTTCTTGAGGCGCGGAGGGGTCGAGGACGACCTGAATCAAGCGCAGAAAGGTGTCGTTTTCGACGACGAATTTGAGG
>DATBLC010000117.1:0-25079 GCA_036555515.1 Binatia bacterium | reverse complement strand
GGGTGATTTTATGAGATGTACGAGAAGTGTTGGGGTGGTGAGTGGGGGAGACGGGTATTGGGGATCCAACGGCCGAATTATTAAGGAGTCCACAATTGAGTAACCAAACAGCGACCGAGGGGTGAGACCTGGAGAGCGCGGGCACAGGAGCGCAGAGGTTGTTTTCAGGCCCTGCCGGCGGGCATTTCCACCTATGGAGAGGACGGGGTGGTGGCCGGCAAGGCAGAGAACCATTGACCGCGATCGGAAGGGCTCGCCTCTCGGTCGCACACTAGCGACATAGTCTCTAAATAACGAACTCCTTAGTAATGGATGATTATGGCAGGTTGCTGAAAAAAGGTTCGGAATGCTTCGAGTGCCTGAGCATGAACGGAAAAATCGACGATATCAATACCCCATCCGTTTGTCCTGAGCCTGTTCGAAGGACTCCAAGAGAAGATCTTCAGCAACCCGCTAGACTTCATATAACCGCCCCTGAGGGAGAATGACGACAGGCATCGAACGCTACGACTCGATCATCATTGGCGCGGGACACAACGGGCTCGTCACCGCGGCTTATCTCGCCAAGGCCGGCAAAAAAGTTTTGGTGCTGGAGCGCCGGCCGATTATCGGCGGCATCGCCGCCACGGAAGAGATTTATCCGGGATTCAAATTTCCGGCTTGCGCGCATTTGGCCGGCGCCTTTGCCGAACAAATCATCGGCGATTTGGCTTTGCGGCAATATGGCCTGGAGTTGCTCCCCCTCGATCCTCACGTTTTCGCGCCGCAACGCGACCGAAGCGGATTGACAATCCCGAGCGATCCGGGCAAGGCCGCCGTCGAGATCGGCCGTTTCTCCAAAAACGATGGCAAAAACTTTGCTTCGTTTTGCGCCCTGGCAAAAAATCTTGCGTCGTTCCTGCGCACCCTCTACGGCGTGGCGCTTCCCGATCAGGGGAGCCGGCAAAACGTCAACATTCGAGAGCTGGTCAAAGTAGGTTGGAGGTTTCATCGTCTCGGTGAAAAGGAGATGTACGAGTTTTTACGAATCCTGCCGATGAGTCTTGCCGATCTGCTCAATGAATGGTTCGAGGCCGAACCGCTCAAAGCCGTTATCGCTGGCGCCGCTCTGCTCGGTTGCTACGTCGGTCCGCGCCAACAGGGGACGTCGTTCCTGTTTCTCCACCAGCAACTTGGCGCCTCGAACGGCGCCCTTAGAAGCGCGGGCTTGGTTCGCGGCGGCATCGGCAATCTGCCGGCGGCCCTGGCGCGCGCGGCCGAGCATCATGGCGCCGATGTTCGTACCGACGCGGAGGTCGCGCGCATCGTGACCCGGAACGGCGCCGCCACGGGCGTAGCGCTCCGAAACGGTGATGAAATAGACGCCAACGTCGTCATCTCCAGCGCCGATGTCAAAACAACTTTCCAGACGTTACTTGAACCAAGCTACCTGGACCCGCATTTTTTGTTGCAGGTAAAAAATATCCGCGCGCGCGGCACGTTGGCGAAAGTGAATCTCGCCTTGGATACGTTGCCGCAATTTTCCGGCGCTGAATCCGGCAAGGAATTGGGCGGCGTAATCCATATCGGACCTACCCTGGATTACTTGGAGCGCGCTGCCGATGACGCCAAATATGGACGCTTCTCCAAACAGCCGTTTTTGGAAATCACGATTCCAACCGTGCGCGATCCGTCGCTGGCGCCGGAGGAAAAACATGTCATGTCGATCTGGATGCAGTACGCGCCCTATGATTTGCGCCAGGGAAATTGGCACGGACAAAGGGAAGTTTTGGGCGACACCGTTGTCAGTCTGATCGAGGAGTATGCGCCGGGATTCAAGAATTCAATTTTGCATCGCCAGGTACTGACGCCGCTGGATCTGCAACAGGTTTTCGGTCTGACGGGCGGGCATATCCATCACGCTGAAATGGCCCTGGACCAGATTTTCTTCATGCGCCCGCTGCCGGGTTGGGCGCGCTACGGAACGCCGGTCAGGAATCTTTACCTGTGCGGCTCGGGGACGCATCCGGGCGGCGGCGTGACCGGACTCCCCGGTTATTATGCGGCGCGGGAGATTTTGCAACGACTCGGAAAAACAAGAAAGTAAGTTAACGTTTTCCCGACGGCGTTCTGATCAGGTAGTGCCTCATTTTCGCTCCAGATCCTCCTCAAGTGTCATTCTTGAGCAGAGCGAAGCTCTCTACGCTTCCTAATGGACCTGTGCTATAGGCAAGCGGAGACGTACACCTCGTCTGACAAATTGACTGGAGAGACCGCGTGAAACTCTACCTGGGTCTTACGGAAAGCTCAGCGCCCCACCAAACGCGCATTTTTGGTGAATTCGACAACCAGCTAATCGATTTGCGGCTCGCACATGCCGCGCAGCTGTGCGAATCCAAAACAAGCGCGGCTTCTGCGTACGAGCTCGCCGCATTTTTCTTTCCGGACAGCATCCAAACATTCTTGGAACGCGGTGAAGCAGCGCGAAAAGCAATAGATCACGCGGCCGCGTTTATACGTCGGCAAAGCGCAGGCGCTCTGCGTGGCCCTTCGGGCGAGAAAGTTGTCTATGAACGGGGCCAAATTCGTTTGCTGCCGCCGCTCCTGAATCCGGAAAAAAGCTTTGTCATGGGCTTCTCCGACAAAGCGCGCATCGAGGCTATGCCCAAGGCTGAAATCCCGACGGGCTTCTGCAAATTGCCGCAGACGTTTATCACTTCCGGCGCGCCGATCATTTGGCCGAAATTCTCTGGCGAAGTTGACGCGGATGCTTGCGCCGCCATCGTCATCGGCAAGGCCGGCCGGCGCATTTCGCCGGAACAGGCGTGGGAACATGTTGCTGGAGCAACGCTGCTTATCGACATCACCGCCCGTGACATCAACAAGCGGGAAGGCGCGACCACGAACAATTTGCTCGGCAAAAACTTTCCATCGAGCACCAGCCTCGGTCCGGCCGTGCTGCTCGGCAATGCACGCGAGGACTTGGAAGCCCTGGAGATCGAGCTGTTTGTCGATGGCGCAGTCAAGCAAAAGTTCGCTCTCCGGGACTGCGTCTTCACCGTCGAACAGATCGTCGCCCGCTGGTCGATCCTCGGCATCAAGCCCGGCGACTTTCTTGCAATCGGCGCCAGCATGGCTCTCCAGGGCGGGCGGCTGCAAACCCCGGTGGCGCTCAAAGTCGGCGCGACGATTCGCTGCGCATCGATAGCGATCGGCGAATTGACCCACGCGGTCGTCTCCGCCACAGGAGCGCAATCATGAAGCTCGTCACCTTCGTGCATCTTGATCGAGAACGCATCGGCGCGCTGGACGGCATAGGCAATATCGTAGACCTGCAGCGCGCTTACGCGGCCCATTTGCGCGAGTTCGATGGCAGCCCTTGCGCCGAGCAGTTCGCGCCGATCGTTCTCGGCAACGACATGTGCGAGTTTCTGAGGCGTGGCGCTGAAAGCCTGGAAGCCGCGCATAAGGCGTTGGACTTCGCCCGCAGGAACGCCCCTGGGGGCGAGACCGGCATCGTTTTCGAGCGCAGTCAGGTTCGGCTCAAGGCTCCGGTCCCCCGCCCCGGCGCGTTAATCTCAGCAGGCAAGAATTTTTCCGATCACGTCGCCGAGATGTCTTCACGCAGGGGGCCGAGCTCTCCGGTAGCGTTTCTCAAGCTTCCGGGCACCGTCATCGGGCCGGAAGACGATATTCCCCATCCCCCGGAAGTAAATAACCTGGATTACGAGGTCGAGCTCGCGATCGTCGTAGGAAAAACCTGTGTTGACGTAAGCCCGGAAGAGTCCCTGGACTATATGGCGGGGTATTCGGCGTTCAACGATATCAGCGCCCGCGACGTGATTCGCGGCGAGAATAAGACCGGCATCCATCTCATGGGCAAGAGTTTCCCCGGCTTCGCGCCCATGGGGCCGTATCTGGTTACGGCGGATGAAATCGACGATGTGCAAAGCTTGAAGCTTCGGCTGCGCGTCAACGGCGAAACGCGCCAGGACTCGAACTTGGGCTATATGATTTTCAAAATCCGCGACATGATCGCCTACTGGTCGCAAATGGGTCTGAACCCGGGCGATGTATTGACCACCGGCACGCCGCGCGGGGTCGCCGCGGGACGAAAATCGGATCAAACTCCCTGGTGGCTCAAGCCCGGTGACATCATCGAAGCGGAAGTCGAAAAGATCGGCAGCCTGCGTAACCGGATCGTGCGAGAATCATCGCTCTCAAGCGCTTGACGCCCGCTTTGGTAAAGGACCGCGCCGGACTTTTTTGTCTCGACCTCCGGTTGTGCGCGGGGCCATGGATCGGTTACTAATAGTCAAGATTGAGCAGCGGAGGTTGAGCGATGCAAGGGTCGTCGAATCCCATTCTGCGCCCCCTGGCGATTAGCCACGGCCACTATGAATGCCGCGACCTGCACGAGACCGTGCCGGTTTTATCTCACTTACTGGCCCTCGAAGTCATCCACCGCCGCGACAAGCAGGTCACCATGAAACATCCGAACACCGGCTGGTTGCTGGTCGTCCACGAAGGCGGTCCGGATGCGCCGGACAAACCTCAGCGGAACCACTACGGCGTGCGCGTCACGGACAACGCGGAGGTCGACAGGGCGTACGAGTACCTGCTGGCGAAGAAACAAGAACTGCGCTTGAAAAAAGTCGTGATGCGGCGCGAACGCGCGGGTTCGTACTCGTGCTTTTTTATGGAGCCCGGCGGCAACTATTGGGAGATCGAATCGTACGAAGATCGGCACAAAGCGGGCCTGCCCTATGACGTTTCTTATCCCTGGAAAAGCGTGCTCACCGACGCGCAGTTTCCCGGCAGAGGTTATATTCCCCAGGCCTTCACCCACGGCACCATCGAATGCAACGACTGGGCTTCATCCGTGAAGTTTTACAAAGAAGGGCTGGGGATGGATGTCACCACCCACATCGTCACGCCCAAGCCGCACAACATCAAGCACCCCGCCCAGCCCTGGTACGTCGTGAGCTTGGAAGTTCCCGAAAAAAATCGTAAGTATCTCGGCCTGATGCAGCGCTACACCATCGCCGTCGCAACACCGGCGGAGCTTATCGCCGCGCACCGGGATTTTCGCGAGCGCGGAGCCGGGCTTGGCATAATGGAGGTCGGAGACATTGACGATACTGACCAGGGTAGGTCATTTTTCCTTTGCGACCTCAACCGCAACTGGTGGGAGATCGCGAGCGCGCGGCACTAAAGAGCAAGCCTTGTGGAGTAAAGGAGTAATGGAGTGTTGGAGTAGCGGCAAAGCCCGCTCGAAACCCATCACTCCATCACTCCATTAACCCAACGTGAACCGGAGGACCATTTCATGAACGTGAACGAACTAAACGTGCGCAAGACCGCCGTCCTGTTCTTCGACATGCTCAACGTTTACTACCACGGCGCGTCCGAAGAAACCAAAAAGAAAATGAAGCCCGTGGTCGATAACGCCGTGCGTCTAATGAACGCGGCGCGCCGGATAAATATGCCGATTTTTTACGCCATGGCCAATCACCGAAAAGACGGCGAAAGCCGGAGCCTGGTCGTCACCGACACCGATATGCGGCTTCGCCCGTGGCCCAACGGCGATTGCAATCCGACCGTGCACGGCGCCACCGAAGGTTCCTGGGAGCAAAAGGTAATCGAGGAGATCGCGCCCCGGTCGCAGGACTATATCATCCCGAAATATCGCTGGAGCACGTTCCACGGGACTTATTTCGATCTTGCCCTTCGTTCACGCGGCATCGATTCGATCATCGTTTCGGGCGGCGCCGTCGATGTCGGTGTCGCCTCGACGGTCTATTCGGCGCGGGACCATGACTACAACATCATCATCGTGCGCGATGCCTGCAGCAACTCGCACGAAGATTCCCTGGCGGCGTTCATGGGCACTATTTTTCCGCGCATGGCACGGGTCAGAAGCACGGATCAGGTATTGGAGCTGATCGAAAAAGGGGCAAAATCAACCTAGAGTCTGGGCCATCGCTTCTCATGAACGGATCCATGTTGATGCGTTCCGTTCGCTCCTTCGATAGACTCAGGACAAGCTCTGAGCTGGTCGAAGAGGGAATGCAAATTTTTTTCAATAGCTTGATACAGCTCGACCTATGACGGCCAACGCTACTCAATTGCCGCTCGACGCCGCGCGTAAGTTAGCCCCCGTGATCCGATCCTGCGCCGATCAGATCGAGGCCGACCGAGAGTTGCCGCAAACGCTCTTCGAGGCGCTGGCCGACGCGGGCTTGTTCCAGTTGGCGCTTCCACGCGCCCTGGGCGGCGCGGAGATCGACCTGCCAACCTACGTCCAAGTGCTCGAGGAGATCGGCAAAGCCGACGCCAGCACCGCGTGGATCGTCAATCAGTGCGCGATCTTCGCGACCTATGCGGCGCGCATGCCGCGTGACGTCGCTCGCTTGATCTGGGTCGACACGCCGCGCAGCATTGTCGCCAACACGCCCGTGCCGACGGCCCGGGCGGTGGTGGTGCCGGGCGGATACCGGGTTACCGGCCGCCATGGGTTTAGCTCGGGTTGCCGGCATGCCGCATGGCTGGCGGCGCGCGCCCATATTCTCGAGAACGGCCAGCCCAAACTTAACGACGGTGAACCGGAGCAGAGATACCTGTTCGTGCCAACGGCGGAGGCTGAGTTGCTGGACACCTGGCATGTCCGCGGTATGCGCGGCACGGGAACTCACGACTTCGCCGTGAACAACGTCTTCGTGCCCGCGCAGCGCACGGTGCTCCAGGCCGGCGCTCCCTTGTTGGAGACCGGGCCGCTCTACCAGATTCCCCGCAGCTTGCTATTCGCCTCAGGCGATGCCGCGGTGGCCCTGGGATTGGGCCGCGCCTGTCTCGCCGCATTCGCCGAGTTGGCCGGCGCCAAAACCCCGCGCATGATGCAGGCTATGCTCCGCGATCAGCCAGTGGTGCAGGCCGCGGTCGGGCGCAGCGAAGCACATCTCCGATCCGGACGGGCTTTCGTGAACGAGGCGGTCCACGAGATCTGGAACGAAGCCACGGCGACCGGGGCGGTCACCCTGGACCGGCGCGCGGCCCTGCGCCTCGCCACCACCCACGCGATTCGATTGGCGGTCGACATCGTTGACACCGTTTATCACGCCGCCGGCGTGACGGCGATTTACGAGGGCAACGTGATGCAGCGCTACTTCCAGGACATTCACGTGATCGGTCAGCACCTGCAAGGGCGCATCGCTCACTATGAGTTGGTCGGCAAGCACGCCCTGGGGCTGAAGATCGATCAGTCGAGGCTTTAGGCCGCAATATTCATCGCCTGAGGAAAAAGTTAGACACTTTGGTGATATAAGGGTGAGGCGGGAGGAATGAACTGCGCGGCGGTCAATGTTCAAGGTTCGAAGTTAGGATAGCGATCATACGGTTCAATCAAGGACCGGAATACATTGAACCTTGAACTTTGAACGACGATGTTATGCGAGCGTTGACGAAAGCTCCGAAAGGCGGCGGTACAAAGAATTTATGGCGAAGGAGGAACCGATGAAACAGCGGCTGAAGATCATCGACGGTGACGGACACATTTTTGAGGACGGCGATGCCATCGCCCGTCATTTTCCCTATAGTGCGGCGGGCGGCCGTCTGAGGGGCTCTGTGTTTCCCACCCAAAGCCATATCCAGTTCTCGCTGACGCGAAATCCCCCTGGCTCTTTTGGCGTTGGCCCCGACGGTCGCTTTCACAACCCCGGACCCGAAGGCTGGATCGAGTTCATGGATGAGGTAGGGTTCGACTATGCCGTCCTCTTTCCCACCGCCGGCCAACGCATCGGACGCATCGTCGACCGGGACTACGCCGTAGGAGCCGCGCGCGCGTACAACGACTGGCTGGCCGAATCCTATCTGCGGCGCGATTCCCGCTTGAAGGGCATTGGTATTCTGCCGATGCATGATGCCGAAGCGGCGTTGGAGGAGTTACAACATGCTTATACCGAGTTAGGCATGTGCGCGGTTTTGTTCCCGGCTACAGGAGTGCACTTGAACCTCGGCGCCAAGCCCTACTGGCCGCTCTACGCGGAAGCGGCGCGGTTGGGCTGTCCCGTAGTCGTTCACGGCGGCGGCCACTGGGACTTGGGTATGGAGACGATGAACGTTTCTACCGGTGCCAACGCGCTAGGACATCCCATGTCTCTTGCGATTGCTCTGGCGGAGATGGTGTTCAATAACCTCTTCGAGCGCTTCCCTGGTCTACGGGTGGCCTATCTTGAGGGCGGTCCCCTATGGTTGCTCATGGCGCTGGAGCGCTTTTCCCGTTCATACGAGAGCTCAACTCCTGTCAACCCGCGCGGCGAACTGCTCGGCTTGCCAGAGGGCCAGACCGTGGGTGATTATATCCGGGGACTCGTCCATGCCGGTCGCCTGGTGGTGGGCATTGAGGGAGGTGAAACAGACTTGTCCTATGCCATCAGGGTAGCAGGGGCACAAGCCTTCATGTTCTCCTCGGACTTTCCTCACGAGGTGAACGCGCAGACAGTCCTGAAAGAGATTCGGGAACTTCGAGAGCGTGAGGAGATTGGCGATGGGGCCAAGGAGGCTATCCTGTATGCGAATGCCGCCCGGTTCTACGGGTTGGAAAGGGTTTCAAGATAGCAAGGCAGTCGTTGCAGCGGGTGTCGGGCTCGATTTCGGTTCGCCTGGATATCGATTCATCCCTCGAGGGCATCACGGGTAGCGGCTCAGGCGCAGATCTTCTTCTTTGAGCTTCCTCGCGTAGTAGCGCCAAACCCATGTATCGTTGAACGTTGATCCCAAATCGGGAAGATTCTCAATGTCTTCTGGTGAGATGTCCGGCGCTTTTCGGCCGGTTTGAGCTACCTGCAATGTAACTCTCGCCAACGTGTTAAAGTTCAAAGCTCGCACCGTAGCTTCTTCGACGGTCTTACCGGCAACTGTGATGCCGTGCCCCTTCATCAGGCAGATCGATTTGTCGCCCATGATTTCAATCATAGGAGCGGCAAGCTCCGCCCGGTTGACGAGATAGGAACGCGGAAAAATTGGTATACCCTCCAGGGCCATGCGCATGGCGCGCATATGCGTGAAGGCGCCAAAGATAGGGCGGAATTCAAGTTCGGTTATGCCGCAAATGAGCGCCTCTTTGGGATGGGCGTGAATGACGCAGCCCACCGGCGGCCGCCTCTTGTAAATCTCACCGTGGATGGGCAGTTCGTTTGGCACGTGGTATTGATCGCCCTTGTCGGGCCCTTTGCCGTCAAAGTCCACCCGGCGTATGGCATCGAGCGTCGTGTAGCGTACGCCTTCCTCCTCCGGGCTCCGGCAGCGAATCCACATTTCATCCGCATCGGCGATGCGGACGCTGACGTGGCCCAGAATATCGTCGACCAAACCTTCCATCGCCAGGATGCGGCAGGACAGCATGACTTTTTCTCGCAGCTCTTGAACAGGCTCAACCATCGGGATTCCTTTCATCGGCTAGCGCCGCGCCTCTGAGGATCGAATTATGATACTGACGGCCGAGCTTGGTCGGCGCTCAACGGCGCCACGCAACCTCGCCGTTGACGATCACGGCCTCGACTTTGGTCGCGCTGTCGAACGGTGGTCCGGAGAGCACCACCAGATCGGCATCCTTGCCTTTTTCGAGGCTGCCGACCCGGTCCTCGATACCCATGATCTGCGCGTGGTTCCAGGTGATCGCCTTCAGCGCGTCTTGCTGTGAAACCCCTTCCTCGACCGCTGTGATGGCTTGCAGCCGGAGATTTTGAATCGCAATCACCGGGTGATCGGTCGAAAAGGCGGTCAGCACGCCGCTTTGAATCAAAAGTCGGGGCGATTCTGGAACCCGTCCCGATTGTTCGAGGTTGCCGCGAACTTTGATCCAGGGACCGTGCACCACCGGCACTTTTGCACCGGCCAACTCCGGCGCAACCTTGTAAGCATCAGTGCCATGCTCGATCACCAGCCGCAGACCGAATTCCTTAGCGATACGCACGGCGGTCATAATATCGTCGCTGCGATGCGCGTGGGCGCGCAGCGGCAACTGTTGCTTCATCACGGGTATCATGGCTTCCATGCGCAGGTTGCGTTCGGCGCCGTTCTTCTTCGAGTAGTTTGCCACTTTCACCAGAGCTTCGCGCAGGATAGCTGCGATTCCCATGCGTGTCATGGGACTTTTTTTACGCGACCCGTAGGCGTTCTTAGGCCGCTCGCCGAAAGCGATCTTCATCCCAACGGGGGCGCGCACGACCATTTTTTCTACGGTTGTACCTGTGACTTTGACCGCGGCAGGTTGTCCGCAGATCACGTTGTGACTGCCGGGCATGACTCCCACAGTGGTAACCCCGCCGCGAACAGCGTCCTTGAACGCTATATCCTCCGGATTGATCGCGTCGATGGCTCTGAGGTGCGGCACGATCGGATCGTCGACCTCGTCCTCGTCGCTCTGGGCGGCTCCCACTCCGTCCTGTGTAAGGCCAAGATGGGTGTGAGCGTCGATCATGCCGGGAATGATCACCTTGTCCTTGAGACTCCAGGACTCCGCGTCCGCGGGCACGCGCACGTTGGTCCCGATCGCCTCAATTTTTGCGCCCCGGATGAGAATCGTACCCTTATTCAGGACTTCACCGGTGCCGGTCATTATATAAGCGTCTGTCAGTGCTAGGCGTGCCAAGATTCCTCCTCGACTAAATCATGCTGTTGACTTGATGAAACGGCGCGAGCTCGTCTTTGTCCCAGGATTGGTAGTAACGCACCACGTAAGGCAGAAGTTCTGCGCCGAGATTATCGACTTTTTCCGACGCCGGCGGGATTACGGTCTTGCGCAGGTTTTCGACGATCTGGTTAGGCTGGAGACGAAGATGGTTTTTCCCTTGATAGAGGATTTCTCCGTCCACGATGACGGTGTCCACCGCGCGGCTCTTTCCCCTTGTGATAAGAGTATCGATGGGATTTTGCTGGGCGGCCAGGTAGGGCTGAGAGAAGTATTTTGTGTCGAGTAAAACCAGGTCGGCGCGCTTGCCGGGTTCCAAACTTCCGGCCATCGCGCCCCAACCGAGCGCTTGTGATCCATTTACCGTGCCCATACGAAAAATCTCTTGCAAAGGCACCAGTTTAGAATCGACTCCGGGAACCCTCTGCAGGTTGGCGCACAGCCGCATCTCCTGCAGAATATCGGGCTCGTCGTTCAAAGTGCTGCTATCGAGGCCAAGGGCAAGAGACACACCGACCTCATGCAGCATGGCGATCGGCGCAATGCCGCTTTTCAGCCGTAGATTGGAGCTGGGATTGTGTACCACCGGGATTTTTCTCTCGGCCAAGATCACCGCGTCTTCGCGGCTGAGCCAAACACCATGAGCAAGGCTGGTTCGCGGGCCGAAGAAACGCAAATGATCCAGCCATCGAACCGCGCTTTGACCGTACTCGCGCAAGAAATAGGCGCGCTGGTATTTGGTCTCGAGCACGTGCATTTGCACGCCCAGTTGTTTTTCCTCGGACTCGCGGCTAATGGCTCTCAAGAGATCTTCGGTGCACCACTGCGGGCCGGCCGGAGTAAGTAGAATTTTTATCCGCCCGCCGCTCTCTTTCTCGATAGTTTCGGAGAGCCGGCTTGCCAGACGAAAATAATCATCGGGAGCCGCCGTGCGCGGTTTGGCATATTCCTGCCGCGCCCGCTCGCGAAGCTGATCGGGGAGGCTGGAGAAAAAATGGTCGTCTCCGTAGACAAGATAGTTGCGGTTTCGGATATCGAGGCCGAAGGAGACGCGCAGGCCCGCTTCGCGGTACGCGCGCATGCGCTCTACGATATCGGCTTCGTAATGAGCCGGCCCGCGGCTGGAATTGTAGTGTATGCAACAGGTGACGCCGGCTTCGATCATCTGCGCGCAGCCATAGAGGGTATCGAGATAATTGTCCACTTTCGCCTGCGGCGGCGTGGACACGCGCAGCTCGAGACAGTCGTCCAAGCCTCCCAGCTGATAGCTGGTAAGGCCTTTGCCGTGCTGGTGCGCGCTAACGAAACCGGGCGTCACCCAGAATTCAGGCGAGCCGATAACTGTGGCGTTTGGGTATGCGGCCTTGAGGTCCCGGTAGGGAGCGACCTCCACGATCTCAGGCCCTGAAACGTAGACCGCCCCGTCTGCCAAAATCCCATCGATTCCATAACGGCTTTGATTGGTCAAAGCATACTTTCCGCGCGCGATGAATTCCACGGTCGTCCCTCACTTGCCGATGCGAAAGATCTCATAATGGTCTTTGGCAATCTGGTCCGCTTCATCAGCCAAAGATAGATCCGTTGAGATTAGCTCATAGTGCGCCTTTCCGTGTTTTGCTGCAGTTCGAGTGAATTTAGAACAAGCCCATCGAGACCGTCAAGGAAAACCGGGATGCCGGCGACAGATTTCTGCGACTCGACTCTCTTCGCGGCCAGTCGTCCTGTTTAGGCTATCGCTATGACTTATTGACGGTCCTGGGGTCGAATTGAGTTAACCCCGGTTTGACTGACGCCTTTAAGGGAGAACTACTAATGAGTTCGTTATTTAGAGACTATGTCGCTAGTGTGCGACCGAGGGGCGAGCTCTACCTTTGCGCTCCTGTGCCCGCGCTCTCCAGGTCTCACCCCTCGGTCGCTGTTTGGTTACTCAATTGTGGACTCCTTAATAAGTTTGTTACATTTTTAAATCGTTGTTCCGCCGCAATCGTCTTTAACTGTTCGACTTCCGATCTCGCATGTTACCCTTTATCTTTTCGCCTTTGGTATGACGCGCGCTGCCGTACTCAGATGGTCTCTGCGACGTAGTAACCGCCTTCGCTCGGCTTGGTTTGCCAACCTTCGACGGCGGCGCGGAAGCTCTTGTGCGTTGGCGTGCCGCGCCAATTGAGATGGTGCTCTTTGCTCGGCCACTCGAGCAGGACCATGACGCGGGCAGGATCGTCTTCACTGCAAAGAATCTGGCCGCTTCGACAACCGGCCGCTTTGCATCCTTGGATCGCTTGTTTATACATCTTCACGTATTCATTGCGGCGCTGCGGTTCTACGGTTTGGAATCGCACTTCGTAAATCATACAAGCCTCCCTGATTTTATTTCGATAACCATGGCCCTTCTAGTTGAAGGTTCAAGGTTCACCGTATTCGGAACTTTTGCGAATCGCATTGGCGCTATCCCTAACCTTGAACATTGAACCTTCGAACTCCAGAATCGCGGTTAGCGGTTGGCGAAGACCCGGGCCAAAAACCCCTCTTTTTCCAACTCGCCGACGAAACGATTTACCACATAATCCTTGGGTTGGACATCCTTCGCGTCGGGTCTGGCTTTCTTAAGCATTTGCGCGGCCAATTCCAGGCCCTCGATCGTGGGGTAGGGTTTAGTCGGGAAAACCTTGCCGTAGTAGCGGAAGGTCTCGTCAAGCTCTTCTCTTTCCTTTTGCGGGTCGACGCGGAGAAACTTGGCGACGTTTTCCGTGACTACGGCTCTTTTCGATGGATCCTTCCAATAACTCATTCCCTCGATAATCCCGCGCAGAAATCTCATTACCAGATCGGGTTGGCGCTCCATTAAATCTTTGCGCACGCCGATCTGCTGAAAGGCGTAGACGACTCCGGTCTCCGACAAATCTATAAGGTCGTTAAACCCCAGGCGCCGCGCCACGAGATTGAAGGGAGGACTGATGATGGCGGCATCTACGACTCCAGCGCGCAGCGCGGCAAAGCGCTCACTCTGACCGCCGATTTGAAGAATGAGGACGTCCTTGTCCGGTTTTAGGTTATAGCGCTCCACCGCCGCGCGCACTGCCGTGTCAGATGCGGAGCCGAGTCGGCTGATGGCGATTTTCTTGCCGCGTAGCTCGGCGGCCGCGCGGATATCGGCTCGTGATACGATGGTAAAAGGAAACGTATTCATTATACCGGCGACGAAAAACAGATTAGGACCCCTTAGATTGCTCGCCAGACCCAGCGTCCCTTCCAGGGTGATGAACTGAAGATCGCCCGCGAGTATGGCTGGCACCAATTGGCTCCCGCCCTGAAACGCAATAAGCTCAACGTCGATGTCGTGCTTGCGAAACAGCCCGAGTTGTTTGTCCACGTAGAAATGGCCGTTGGTGCCGCTGATCCCGGCGACGCCGAAGCGCACGGCGGGAAGAGTAGCTTGCGACCAGGCATCCGGCCCTGGCCACAGCAACGCACTCCAAAATAGGAAGAGAGCTGATATCTTCACAATAGAGCGGCCCGCTCCAGGCAGCCCTTGTAGCGGGAAAATGCCGGGTCCTTCAACGTAAAATCCGTTCCTACTAAGTCGTGTAGGATGTCCAACGTCGATGCTATTTGAGAACCTCTTTTAGCTTTGCAACCAGCGAAGGGTCCAGATTGAAAATATCCTTGACATTTCGCTCCAGCTCCGCGCCGTCATCGGGGTTGATGTCCAAGCGAGCCTTTTTGGCCTCCGCCAAAAGCTCCGGGTCCTTTACGGTATCCATGAAGGCCTGGCGCAGAATCTGCACCCTGTCTTTGGGAGTTCCCGGCGGAAGTAAATAAGGACGTGTCGAAGGACCATTAACCCGGGCAACCACCTGGATCATTTTTTTCGCCTCCTCGGACTTCGCGAGCTCATAGGCAACGGGAACATTTGGAAGATCCGGATGGCCTTTGACCGTGGCCTGGAGGACGATCACCACTTGTCCCGAATCCAGCTCCTGACGCCAAGTCGCCTTGAAGGACTCCCAGGCGTTGCAAACCCCCTGCACCTCGCCGCTGTTAAAGGCAAGCCGGATGGGAGCAGTCCCTTTATAACCCGATACTACCTGAATCGGCAGACCCAAAGTAACAGCGAGGACTTTGGGAAGGTCGTCGGTAGCGCCACCCGGAGTGACGCCGCCGAATTTAACCACTGTCTTCGAAGCCAGCCATTTTTCCACCGATGTGATGCCGGTGGCCTTGGATACACCAACCATGAAATTGTCCTGAGCAGGAACACCTATGTACTCGAATTTACGGCCGTCAAATTCGATCCCCGACTTGCCGAGGAGCTGCTGCAAGAATAGGCCACCCAGGATGTGGCCGATGGTCAAACCGTCGGGTCTGGCCACTTTGTAAATATGATTGGCCGCAATCACGCTTCCCGCTCCGTCCATGTTCTCGACGACAATCGCCGGATTGCCGGGAATGTATTTACTCATGTGCCGGGCAATCAGTCGGGAGTAGGTATCATAGCCCCCTCCCGGTGCGAGCCCGACGATCAAGCGGATGGTCTTACCCTTATAGAACGGCTCTTGCGCGAGGATGGGAGCAACCCATGCTGTTAGGCCAAATAAAACGCCAATAGCCAGCCGCACATGGATTCGTGTTATAAACATAGTTCCTCCATTTTCCTTGGCAGCTAAAAATCACGAGCTTTAAGCCGATGGCTTGCCCACGGTCATACCCGCGACGACAATCGGATGGAACTTCGAATACAACTCCTTGGACTATCGCTTGGATTCCTGAAGGCCATTCCGATTCAGTGGAGCGCAAGGCCCCCGGTCCGTTTTGAGATCGAGCATCGGCAATCATCGTTAATGCAAATCGGTGAACGGCAGAAAAATGCTCGTTTGTTCCGTAAAGCAGCAGAGATTTTTATTTGCCGATGCCGAAGATTTCATTGTAGAGCTTGGTGAACTCTTTGAAGTTCGGCCCGACGATCTCGGGCTTCACCACCAGATACCGGCCCACCCGGAGTTTAGGAAAGCGTTCTTTCAATCCGGTCCGCGTCGGTGTGCGGCCGAACTTCTCGGCAAAAAATTTCATCCCTCCATCCGCCGCCAGCGCCCAATCGATCAACAGAGCGGCGGCGTGAGAGTGCGGCGAGTTTTTGCTGAGCAGGAGGTAGGCCGGGTTCGACAGCACCGGATCGAAGAGAACCGTTTCCACCGGGGCTCCTTCGTCCTTTAACTGCAGCGGTCGGTAGCCGTACAGCCACGGCGCCATCGGGATTTCTCCCGCCCCGACCAGGTTGGCCTGCTGGGTGTGGCCCGAAACCATTCTGGGCTCGAGCTTTGCGAGATTTCTAAAATAGCTCATTGCCTTTTCTTTGCCCCAGTGAAGCAAGAGAGCCCCGAACAAGTCTTGGTCCGCCGGATCGAGCGAGAAACGCCCTTTCCACTTTGGATTGAGCAGATCCTCATAGCTCTTTGGCGCCTCGGCCGGTTTGATATGCCCTGTGTTGAAACCTAGCGCGACGACGAAATGATAGTGCGCCGTCCAGAAACCCTTTTCGTCCATGAAATCTTTTGGAATCCCGTCGCGGCTGGGCGAGATATAGGGATCGATCAATCCCATTTGCCCAAGGGTGTGAGTTTCACCGGCGGAGATGTCGATGACGTCGGCGAGGGTTTGTCCGGCGCGCGCTTCGGTGGCGAACTTGTTGAAGACCCCGGTCGCGTTGGCTCTGTAGTGCTCCGGAGTGATGAACGGATATCTCTTTTGAAACTCGTCGAGCAGAGGTTTGAGCTGATCGACGGCGGTAAAACTGTAAATGACAACCTTGCCTTCCTTTTTGGCGCCTTCGACGAGTTTTTGCTCCCGCTCTTTGCCGCGCAGGCCGTCGTACTTTTTGAGCGGACTTGTGCCTTGCGCCCGACCGGGCGAGTCAGGCAAAAGGACCATCGCTAGCGCGAATAGAAAAAGGAGGCGGATGAAGCGGATCGATTTTTTCATGGCTCCTCCGATTTATCGACACTTGACAATGGCAGCGCCGCCGTATGAAAAAGCTACCATTGCCAGAATGGCGCGATGCGCGCCATGAAGCTCACGAAGGATTTCACCGGATTGGTATCAAACTCACAGAAGCTCGTTCGGGTCAAGGAGAAAATTATGGCCAAAGCACAATTGCGGGAAACCGCTCAGGCGAGCCCGCCGACGCGAACCCTCGCGGCATACATCGCCGGACTCTCCTATAAAGATATCCCACAAGCGGTGATCTCGCATATCAAGTTCTCTTTTATCGATTCCCTCGGCTGCGCTCTGTTTGGTTCCACTCTTCCCTGGGGGAAGATTATCACTTCCTTCACCAAGGAATTGGGCAAAGGCAAAGGGGCTCTCATCTGGGGCGATGGCGCCGAAGTTCCCAGTACCAGCGCGCCGCTGGCCAACGGCACCTTCATTCATAGCTTTGAGATGGACGATCTGCACCGGGTCGGAGTCATTCACCCCGGTTCGGAAGCTATACCTGCCGCGGACGCGCTGGTGCGCCACGCCGGCGCCGTCGACGGCAAGCGGCTGCTCACCGCCGTGGTGGCGGGCTATGAAGTCGGCTGCCGCGTCGGCATGACCGGCGGCGCCGCGCAGTTGCGCCGCGGCTTTCATCCGAGCGCAACCTCCGGCACCTTCGCGGCGGGCGCCGCGGCCGCCAAGATGCTCCGATTGAATCCGCTAAAGACCGTCCACGCGCTGGGTATTGCGGGCACGCAGGCGGCTGGACTGATGGCTGCCCAACACTCCTCCATGGTGAAGCGCATGCACCCCGGCCGCTCCGCTCAGGCAGGAGTCTACGGCGCGCTCCTCGCGGCTAAAGGCTTCACCGGGATCGAAGATGTTCTTGAAGCGCCATATGGCGGTTTTTGCTCGACCTTCGTCGATAACCCGAATCTCTCGCACCTCACTGACCGGCTCGGTGAACGGTTTGAGACACTCAACGTCGGTTTTAAACCGTATCCCTGCTGCGGCAGCAATCATACTTCCATCGATGCTTTGAAGAAAATTCTGCGCGAGCACCCGGAGGTGACCGCGGACAATGTCGAGAAGATCCGCATTCGAACCACCCGCGCCACCAAACTCCACGTCGGCTGGCCCTATGAGCCCAAGAGCATGACCACGGCCCAGATGAATCTTCTTTTCTGCGTCGCCGTTCTGCTTCACGACCGCGATTTCTTCGTCGATCAAGTTACGGAAAAATCCATTCGCCGCCCCGATATTCTAGCGACGACCAGAAAGATCGAAGTTGTCGAGGACGCCCAGTTCGACCTGCTCGGCGACGAGGGACGCCACGGTGTAGAACTGGAGGTCCAACTTCGGGATGGAAAAAGCTATCGTGAGAAAGTTCTCCACGCTAAGGGAAGCGACATGCATCCGATGACGCGGGAGGAGGTTTTGAAAAAATTTCGCCTGCTGGCTGCGCGCGTTCTTTCCCGTTCCAGAGTCGAAAAGTTGGAAGATACCCTTCTCAATCTGGAAAAACTCGATGACGCGCGGCAAATCGCCAGGCTGCTTACGGCTTGAAACAACCGCGTTCGTAGCTTGGGCTTTCAGTAATCCCGGATTACGCAGTCAAACTGAGGAGCCCGGAAGCGAGGTGAAACCCTGGAGCAGCGAAGGCGTCCGACTGTAAAATTTCAAAGTCATTTTGCGCTTTCGCACTTCGTTGTTACGAGCTTTAACGTTCCGTCGAAGCACTGCTGCTCGATGTTTGATCAGAGGCAGAAGCCCATCGATTTTGCTACGGAAGGGTTGCGCCTCGCGCTTCCTGTTCGAGCGCAACTGCGGAATCCGGGATAATGCCAATCCCGACAACCGGCTATTGAAAAAGTTTTCGTTCACCGGGTGCACGAACGATGCGGAGAGCCCATATGTTCCTCGTACTCCTTATCGCCGCGCTGGCCGGGCCGCTACGGCTAGATGCCGCGCAGCCGTACTTTTACGGCAAGACGATCACGTTGCAAGTCGGCGCCCCCGCGGGCGGCAGGCAAGACCGGATCGCTCGAACCATGGCCAGGTATCTGGCGAAATACACGGCCGGTACTCCGGCATTCGTGATCCTCAATAAGACCGGCGGACAAGGCATACCGGCGATGTTGGCTCTCAGTAAAGGGCCCACCGACGGCAGCTTCATGTCGACGGTCATCTCCTCGTATATGGAAGCGCCCTACTTCGGCGCGCCGGGAGCCACGTACGAACCGCGCAATTTCGTGTACGTAGGCGCGCCGGGCACTGGCAAGCAACGAAACGTTCTCTTCTTCCATCGACGGGCCGGCATCAAAACATTGCGCGATCTGACTAGCCGGGAAGTGACCATTGGCTCCCAGGGCGTCGGTAGTCGAAGTTATCTGTATTCACGGCTCATCACTGAAATTTTAGGGCTCAAGGTTCGTTGGGTCCTCGGTTACGACACACTGCAACTCAACGTTGCGATCGAGCAGGGCGAGGTTCAAGGACGGGTGAACGACGCCGCTTCGCTGATGACCGATAAACCCGAATGGTTTACCAATCGCGAGATCGTTGCGCTGGTGGCGATGACGCTGCCGGAGGGTTTGCCGCCCGTCAAACATGCGATATTCGAAGGGGTCCCTTCGATTATGCAGTTCGCCAAGACCGACGCGCAAAAAAACATCATTCACAAGATCAACTCCACCGGCCGGCTGGGTGCCGCGTTGGCTTTTCCGCCGGGAACTCCGGAACCGATTCGCCAGATCATGGAAGAAGCGCTGCTCAAGGTCGGCACGGATCCGGCGTTTCGCAAAGACTGGGAGGATGTGGTGCTGGAAGGACTCCCGTTCGAGCAGATGTATAGCGGTAAGGAAGTTCTCGAAAACGTGAAAATCTACACCGATTGGCGCCCCGAAATCATGAGCATGTATAAACGGCTGGCTCACGAGGCGCCGAAATAGCTAAGCGGTATCAAGACTCTGGCCCTTACCGGGCGGCAGATAGTTAGGAGATTAGACTATGGAGATCAGCCAAAACTACACGCAAAGAGTCGCGCGATTTGTCGCGCAGACGGCCATTGACACAATTCCCAATGAGGTCATAGCGGCCGCCAAAACCGCCGTTCTCGATTGTTTGGGGGTGGCGCTAGCTGGCAGCCAGGAGGAGTGCGCGCGGATTTGCGCCGAGCAAACACGCATGGAGCAAGCCCGTGGTGAGGCATCCGTATGGGGACAGGGCTTCAAATCTTCGGCCAGCTTAGCAGCGCTGGCAAACGGAACTGCGACCCACGCGCTCGATTTCGATCATGGCGTTTATCTCGGCCAGCCTACCTCCGCCGTGATTCCCTCGGTGCTCTCGTTGGCAGAAACCCTTCATGCAAACGGGCGCGATTTGCTGGAAGCCTATGTCGCTGGCTTCGAAGCCACCGCCAAAATCGCGAAATCGATACCCGAAGAGGGTCGCGGCGGGTGGCACAGCGCAGGGACGTTAGGAACTCTCGGCGCGACTCTTTCCTGTGCGAAGCTGCTGAAACTCGACACCGATCAAACGCGCACGGCCTTGGGACTAGCCACATCAATGGCAAGCGCAACCGCTTGCAACTACGGAACGATGACCAAGCCCCTGGGGTCGGGGCTCGCGGCAAGAAACGGCGTTCTGGCAGCAAGTCTCGCACAGAAAGGATTCACGGCCAGTCCCACCGCTTTGGAATCAGCAACCGGTTTTTTTGGCTCTTATCTCTCTCTGCCTCCCGATCCCGCGCCAATAATGAAAGAGTTGGGCCAATCGTATGAGCTGGCACAGGGATTAAAGATCAAACCCTACCCTTGCGGCGGGCTCTCCCACAATGCCATCGATGCGGTGCTCGAGATGCGGGAACGTGACGGTATACGAGCGGATCAGGTCGAATCGATCAATGTCGAAGTAGCCAAACACGCCTGGGAGAGGCTGGTCTTCCGCATTCCCCAGACGGGACTACAAGGAAAGTTCTGCATGGGTTATCTTCTCGCCCGGGCCATGATCAACGGAAAGGTCTCTTTAGACGACTTTACCGATGCCGCCGTGCGCGAGCAGCCCATGCTTGAATTCGCAAAGCGAGTGCACATGGAACTCAACACCGCTTTGACCGACAGCTCGGAAAGGCGGCCCAGCAAAGTGGTGGTTCGACTCAAAGACGGAAGAACGCTTTCGCGCTTGGTCGAATACGCCAAAGGAGGGCCGGAGGCCCCTCTTTCGTCACAAGAACTAAAAGGGAAGTTTGTAGATTGCGCGAAGCGCGTGATCGACGACACCGCTATGCACGGCGTCTTGGGTTACGTTGACAGGTTGGAGTCTCTCGAAGATGTTGGGCCTCTATGCCGCCTTCTCCTGGGGGAGAAACCCTAGCAGCCTGCTAGTGTGGTGTTTCTAACGCTTCTTTGCATCAGCGAGATGCCGAAATATATATGAGGTCTTCAGATGTCACCCTGAACGAAGTGAAGGGTCTGATGTATTTGAAAAGACGAGATGCTTCGCTTCGCTCAGAATGACAATCAAAGTCAAGAGATTTATGACGCACCACACTAGTATCGCGATCTTGTCGGAGGGATTCTATGGCGGGCTCATCATGGTTTCGGCGCTTGGGTAAGACTCTGCGCGCCGCCGATTTTTGCGATGGACATCAAATCCCCACGTGTGAAGGGTTAGAGAGAACCGCGATTCCTGCGGGACCAACTTATCAGCCAGCGCGAAATTAAGGTGTACTGATTCTCAACGAGGCGATATCAAAGCGGCGTAGTGACAACTGGTTGGTATTCGGTTAATGCCGTAAGGGACAATTTCCCAATGTTACGAATGCGATCAGCCAGGCGCGTATTACGATCATCGAAACCCGTCATGCTCTAGGGCATGCGATTGGGTTCATTTTCGTGACCGACGGATGTGATGAAAGATGTTTAACGGGCGCTTGGGCAGGGTGAAAGGCTGCGACCGGACTCGTGCCGGACGCGATGACGCGCGCTTCGGCAAAGCCAATCCATTGATCGGCATATTGTCAAAGCACGTGTCACGCTGTGCCTAACATTCGGCTATGCTTTTCACCAGTCCGGATGGATCCGCTTAGCAATCTGCGTTTTCCGGAGCAAACCGGACCACCCTTTAGGTTGAGCTAGGCGACCCTCACCCGACGCTCTAAAGAGATCAGGAACTGGAGCGTAAACCTTTTCGAGCAGGCTGGCGGATCTTACCAGGCGCAAGTTTCTACTGTGAGCATTCCTCATTTCACGTTTTCAAAACGTGAAAGTATCTGGCGAGGGCGCTTCCGGAACGGCTGTAACAGAGTTTGAGCCGCCGTCAGTCCCAATCACCTGTTTGCCTCACTCCTGCTGAGCACTTGAACTTTTAACCGCCTCACGGCATGGCGCTTGGCCGCTTCACCGTTACCAACATAATGCGGTTGGTGCTGCTCTGGTGAATCAGCAGATTGCCCTCCCGGGTGGGCCTCATGTGCCTTATGATGCCGGCGTAAATACCGCCGGATGGGATAGGCCAGCTTTGGAATCGTTCTGTCCTGGGGTCGAATCGCACCAGCGCATCCGGTCTCTGCCCCGACTCATTATACCAGACGATACCATCCACCACCGCGATGGCGTAGGGGTGGGACTTCGGGCCGCTGGGCGAAGGCCATTCCTTGACCTGGCCCGTCTTCGAATCCAATCGGCCCAGGCGGCCGAGAGAGGAATTGACATACCAGATCATACCGTCGCCCGCGATATCGAGGCGGCGCACGGTTGTCTTCGGATCGGGCAGGGGATATTCCCGAACTGCCATCGATTGAGGATCGATTTTATATAGACAGTTGCTGCCGTTGCACGCCACCCACAGATCACCTTCGGAGCTCAGCTTGATGCCGTAGGGGCGCGACTTCGGCCGCGGCATCGTCGCCAACTTGATCTCTCCAGTTGCGGGAATCAGGCGACCTACCATGTTGCTTTGTTGCAAAGTGAACCACAAAATCCCTTTCCTGTCGAAGATCGCCGTATGCGGATCCCGGGCGGCGGCGTCGGGCATTTTGTACTCGGTGATCATGCCGGTGCGCGGATCGAGTTTGCCCATGGTGCCGTTGCCGTTTCCCGTGTACCAGATATTTCCTTCCTGATCGGGCGTCACGCTGTGGGGCAGTGCCTTTTCCGGCAACGTATACTCTGTGATTTCGCTGGTGCGGGGATTGATCCGCCCCACGAGGTTGCCGTATTGCCCGGCATACCAGATGGACCCATCAGGTGCCTCCGCCGGATCCCGCGACCTCTGCCCGAGGGTGGGTACTTTCCATTCCCGAAAGGTTATCGATGACTCCCCGCGCACCAGAGTGGGATTCCGGTGGATTCCCGCGGGAAAATGCGTGGCCAGATATTTCGTTATCGTTTCGCCAGTTGGGGTTCCGGACAAATTGATCATCGTCTGGATCAACTCCCGCCAGCCCTCAGAACTGTAACCGGAGCTCCTCGTAATCTGGTTAGTGTCATGGCACGCAGTGCACATGCCTTGGACTAGCTGCTTACCATCCCCTTCGGGCAATTGGGCCGGCTGGCCCTGCGCCGTGAAAGGGATGATCATAAATAAGAACACTCCCGCCAATGGCGTGATTGACAGTCTAGACATAGTCCTTTCCTTGGTTAAGTGAACCCTCCAACTTTGGATTATGTTGGCCGCGGCTGTTCATCGACTATGTCGCAACCTTCACACCTTCACGAGCAAAAAGTCAAGTTTCTGGGCCTCGGTGAAAGCGTCGTTCTCGCTGGGGATCGATGTTCCGGTGCGCAAGCGGGGTGCCGGCCGCCATCAGGTTCTTGCCGCGCTTGGCCACGGTCGCTTGTATCAATTCGGTCTAATGTCCCGCCGGAAGTTCGCTCTATAACTCCGACAATCTCCCACCCTCTTTTCCAAAGAGCGGTTGGGCCCAGGAAGAAGAATGCCAATCTCCTGACGCTTGATTGCCTCCAGCCTTTGGGAGATAAACACCATACGTTCGATCTATAGAAAACACTCCTTCCATGGAAGCAAGACGTTTCAAGTACGATCTAGCCATTTCTTTCGCAGGAGAGCAGCGCGCGCTTGCCGAGATGTTTGCTAGCAGGTTAGACGCAGCCGGCTATGCTGTGTTCTATGATGATTGCGAACGAGCCGAGTTTTGGGGCCGGGACCTGGCCACCGTTCTACAGCGGCCTTACGCCTATGAGGCGCGGTATTGTCTGATTGTGCTTTCCTCTGAGTATCTCGCAAAACCCTGGACAGAGTTCGAACGTAAGCATGCGATTTCTCGATTTATCGCACAGCGCGGTGACTATGTACTTTGTTTGAAGATTGACGATGTCGAGCTTCCGGGATTTCCTGATAGTATCGCGTACGTGACGATTTCACAGCTCGGCGAAGATGATCGTAGGCCAGGGAGCGTAGGTTCTCCGGCACGAACAGATGGCGCGGCACCGCTTCCATGGCCGAGAGAACGCGCGGATCTTTGACGCCGCGCCCGCGCAGATCACGTTCGACCATCGCGCGCCGCGGCGCGGCAAAGGAATCCTGCGGCTCGAGCTGCGGCGATTCTTGCTGCGCGGCGAAAATCGGCGGCGCAATTTGCAAGCACAGAAAAATCGCCCAATACAGGATCGATCTCTTGTAACTTGTCGATGAAGGCAAAGCGTCCCTTTCAGTGTTCGCGCATCATGTTTGCGTTCCGGTGTCAGCTCCGCCCGGTTGCGATTTCCGCGTCTCCGATGCATAGCGTGCATAAGCGACCACCATCGTGAGGACGGTGATCGGAATGACGAATTCCAACATGACGACGCTCAGCAGCCGCAGCGCATCGTGCTCTTGCGCGTTCAAGATGAGATAGGCCGTGTATGCGGCATAATAGAGCAGGAACACGACCCCCTCCCAGCGCGCAATATAATGGCCCGTGAAAAAGATCGGCGCGCAGGCAAGCGACGCGGCGAGGAGAACCGGGATATCAAATGCCAGAGCCGGTGGCGCTACCGTGATACCGTCAGGGGAAACTATGCCTGTCAAAGCCAGCACCGCTAGAATATTGAAAAGGCAACTTCCGACCACATTGCCCACGGCGATATCGCGTTCGCCGCGGATACTGGCAATGACTGACGTGGCCACTTCGGGAAGCGAGGTCCCGGCGGCGACGATCGTCAAGCCGATCACCAGCTCGCTCAAGTTGAGAAGCTTGGCAAGCTCTACCGCGCCGCCGACCAACCAGCGAGCGCCGAACACCAACATGATCAGGCCCGCCACAATGGCCAGCAGCTGAAGCGGCCAGGATGAGCTTCTCCGGCCGAATTCATCGGCATATTCTTTCTCGACCGCCGCGCCCTCTTGGCGGCCCTGCTTGATGGCAAAAATCGTATAGAGAACCGCGCCGCAAAATAGGATGACCCCATCGAGGCGGCTGATCGTGCCGTCGATCGCC
>DATBLC010000116.1:0-12430 GCA_036555515.1 Binatia bacterium | reverse complement strand
TCGATCAACCAGACCTGGTTGTTATGTCCGTAGACACTGTTATCGGTGGTCGACGCCAATACGGGTCGACGCGGATAAAGTTCCGGGTCAAAGAGCTCCCACATCCCGGGATGTTCGATAATATGTGTATCTGCATCGACGACGCCAGCCATGATTATTCTCCAGCACGAAGGTCAAGTGACAGGGTCAGGTTGTTAATCTTGCGAACCCCGGCTTTTCTACTGAAAGACGATCATATCCGTACGGCTCAGGGTTGAGGCGTTCGCCTTCAGCGGTTCGTTCGTGGCGTTCGCGCTATTCTGATTCAGTATTTGGAATTGGCCGATCGCCACTTCGTAGTCCGTCGCGGCTAAGCTGGCGTCCGTGGGCACGACCACAGTGTACCCCCGCAGTGTGGCTCCGACCGATGTATAGACCACCGAGCCGCTGACCTTCCAGCCGGTGAGAATCAGCGTCGTGCTCCCCTTGGCTTTCAGCGTTTTGTCGAGATCGGTGTTGTAGAAGCGGTCCTGAGCATACGACTTGACGATCGGGTCGCCCGGAGCGGGAGCGACCTCCGGCATCCACTTCGAGCTCTCCGGCTCTCGAGTGGAATACAGAACGAACACGCCGGCTTTTCGTGCCCGCGCCAGCAGCGAGGCGAGGGCCGGGACCATGACCCCGGTGCAATTCGGCTGGCTTTGGCAGATACGATCGATCATGTCGAACACCAACAACGCTGTCGTCGCGGGTTGTAGGACGACTTTGACAGGGTCGGGAAGGGCCGGCATTTGCAGTGTCAGCAATGACATGGGTCTCCTCTTTTTAACCAGCCTGAAATCAGGTTTTTCAAGAACCGGTTACGCCACTGACTCGAAGGACGGGTACGAATCAGCGTCATGTTCGATGCTCCGAGTATCCGCCGAACTCTGCAGGGGAAATTTGAAACACTCTTTATCTCTTGCGAAAGAAATATCGCCGACGGGAGAAGGTGTCAATCGCATCGAAAAGAGTTCCCCGGGTCGGACTAACGCAACCTATTGATTCAGCAATATAAGGTTATATTAATAGCGCGATCTAGAGGCTTTAGACTGCGCTTTTTCGACGTGAAACGGCCACTTTAAGACACAAGCGATGCCGCGCGCAAACCGCCATTTACTAACCGGTCACGTCTGGCACATCACCCACCGCTGCCACAAAAAGGAATTTCTACTAAAGTTTACGTGTGACCGGCGTTGTTATTTATGTTGGCTGTTCGAGGCCAAAAAACGCTACGGCCTGTCGGTGCTCAATTATATGGTGACCTCCAACCATGTTCATCTGCCGGTCAAAGACACCGGCGAGCAGGTTATTGCGCAGAGCATGCAATTGATCGCCGGGCGCACGGCGCAGGAATACAATCAGCGCAAAAAACGCCAGGGAGCGTTCTGGGAAGACCACTACCATGCCACCGCGATCCAGACCGA
This sequence comes from Binatia bacterium, assembly GCA_036555515.1. Taxonomy (GTDB): domain Bacteria; phylum Desulfobacterota; class Binatia; order UBA9968; family UBA9968; genus DATACQ01. The sequence goes on along the minus strand of DATBLC010000116.1, from coordinate 10,985 downwards.
CGACCACCTGCATCGGTGTCTCGTGTACATTGATTTGAATATGGTTCGCGCTGGGGCGATCAACGATCCCATAAAGTGGGTGCACAGTGGTTATCGGGAGATTCAGCGACCGCCCAAGCGGTACGGAGTGATCGATCAACAGGAATTGAGGATGTTATGCGGCTTTGCGACAGCCGAGGAATTGCGACAAGCACACCGTCAGTGGGTAGAGAACGCGCTTCAGAGCGCGGTGCTGGTTCGAGATGCTCGTTGGTCAGAAGCGCTTGCTGTCGGTAGTGTGGCTTTTGTCGAGAAGATCAAAAGCGAGCTCGGCAGCAAAGCGACGCATCGCACAGTCGAACAGGCCGAGGAAGGGTATGCGTTGCGCGAACGGGGGGAGGCTTACAACGGCGATTTAGGCAGCAAAAGTGAGCCGCTAAGGCTAGAAAACACCCTCTTTTGGAACGAAAATGCTGTAGCTGCGGAGACATAGCTCGGTCCGACCCGGGGAATTACCTGAACCTCATAAACGAGGCTATCTTGCCTATGTTTGGGAAGCCGTCGGCGGAGCTGCCTTGGAGCAAGTCTTGGGAACGGCTGAGGCGGGCGCGCGCAACGGCGGGGCGGGAGCATTGGAAGAGGATGCGCGATTGACGGCGCTGTTCTTATGGACGTTGCAGAGTACGAATGGGCAGGAGGCAGAAGGCGCGAATCGTGAGGCCAGCGAAGAAGACTCGGAGGACGATGACGAGGAGGAAGCTCCGAAGAAAAAGAAGAAGGTTTAACACTCGTATTCGATGTCGCGCGGCGGTTTGCGCAGCCGCTGGGAATACATCTCGACAATTGGGAAGACCGGATCATTGAGACGGAGAAAGGAATCGTTCGGCTGCTTCCCGTTGGGGAGCGCGGAGCGCAGCTCTTTGGACAAGATGGCGCGGACCTGGTAGCGGAAAGACTGGAGAGGGAGCCGGCTTCTACTTTTCAATTGACGCTTTTTCCTGAAAAGACAGACACGGCGCCGAAGGTAAAAGGCAAAAAAACAAAAGGCAAGAAGGGAACGGATAAAGATCTAAGAACAAATCAAGAAGCGACGACGCTAGACCGAGTCCATGCAGCGATGCTTTTACAAGCCAGCGGGCGCACCAATGCTTTAAGAGTTTTGCTCCAGGCCGAACAAGATCGCGACCCTGATTTTCTCCGTTTGGCGAACGCGCTGTCGGCATTGTATCCTAAGCAGAGCGAGGAGAAGCGTCTCCTCGACGCCATGCTGCTTGCAGTTCCACGATAGATTCACCGCGAAGGCGCGGAGGGCGCAGAGAAGTTTGAATTTGAAGCGATTTTTAGAATGACGTAGGATAATTGACATGGCTAAACGTGCACGTAAAGAAAGGCCCAAAGACAAGTTGGCCGAACTCAAGGCGAAGCATTTCACGCGCAAAGGTCGGCGAGAGCGCATTGCCAAGGCTTTGGAGATCTTGAGCCAGCCCGGTCCAACATTCAAGCTAGACAGGGAAACATGGATTTGGGCGGCTCAGGACGCAGAGATCGAGGACATTTAGGGTGGCAATTGACCGGCTCTCGAACCTTCCAAATGGGGCCGATGTTTTCCTAGACGCAAATGTGTTCATTTACTCCTTCAGCGGACGATCCAACGAGTGCCGTGATCTCTTACATCGCTGTTCAGTCGAAGAAGTCTTCGGTATCACCACACTCGAAGTCATAAATGAAGTATCTCACAGGTTGATGCTGACCGAGGCCGTCGCGAGTGGCGTTGTCACTAAGGAACGTGCGACTGACCTCAAGGGCAAATGGCGAGACATTACAAGGCTAACCCAGTATTGGACGCAAACAGCTCGGATTTTTAGCCTGAACATATTGATCCTTGCATCCGATCAGCCTCGGTTGCATCGCGCTCACGCTGGGCGCTTGCGGTACGGACTTCTTACCAATGACTCTTTGATTCTCGCCGCGATGAATGAGTATGGGATTGGCTACCTGGCAACACGCGACGACGATTTTGATCACGTCTCCGAACTTACTGTTTACAAGCCCACGGATATTTGAGCATCGTTTGAGTTTATGCAATACACAGTCATCGTGCACAATACTGGGAGGGTGGTTATTGGGTCGAAGTTCCTCTTTTGCCAGGGTATGTTGGCCGATTTCCCGGAACGTACCCACCCAATTACAACGAAGGGAGCCACCTGATTTCAGGGAAGGGACCCACCCCATTACAAGTGGTGCCCAACTGAGCTAGGCGACGAGCGGTGGTAACCTGGCCGACTGAAGGAGGACTTCAGTTAATGGCCAAAGAAAGGACCAGCGTTCGTATGCAAACACAGATCAAAATAATGTCCGAACAGGGACACTCGATCCGCACCATTGCTCGAGTGTTGAAACTGTCGCGCCGCACGGTGCGCAAGTATTTGGAGCCGGCGCCATCGGTGACGAAGAAAAGCGGTGGCTGGGAAGACCAGATCGATTGGGAGTATGTGCGCCAGGAGGTGGGCGCCAAAGGGACTACCATTAAGCAGATCGGGCGGGAGGTGGCGCCCGAGATCGAGTACGTAAAATTCTGGCGGGCGTACTGGGAGTATGCCAGCCCGGTGGCCTCGCCTAGTGAAGTGACGATTCGATTAGATCACAAGCCGGGAGAAAAAGTTCAGGTCGATTTCAGCGACGGGGTGTGGTTGACCGACCGAGCCAGCGGCAACAAAACCCTGACGCAGTTTTTTTTAGGCGTCTTACCGTTTAGCTCCCATGTCTTCGGGGAGTTTGTCTTAGACCAGAAACTACCGACGTTCATCGGGTGCGGATGTTTGCGTACTTTGGCGGGGTGACGCCGTACTTGGTGGTGGACAATCTTCCGACCTACTGCGATTATGTGTTCTTCGCAATTATGTGTTCTTAACCCCACCTGAAACGGAGAATTGCTGCTTATTTGCCGATTTGACAGCACATAACGAGTCGGAAACAGTAGGGACGCTGAGTCGGAAACAATATGGACGCTGTTGATTAGCTTGACAAACTCATTCATCGGTCTATCGAATCACTGGCATTTGCTGTTGTGGCCACGCGGCGATGGAGAGGGTTCCGAGGTGGAACTCGTGAGTGGGGTCAGGCTTTCAATTCTTGCAAATGTTGACGGTGGCGCGTGACTTCTGCTAGAGGAACATCCATGGCGAGACGGCCGCGACTGTTTGCGTCGTTCCTTGGGAGTGAAGGTGTTCCTGTATGTCGCCATGAAGTCTGAGAAAAATTTGATTGACAACCTCTTGGTTGGAAAGATAACGTTTGCCGAGATATGATACGATTTTTTTGAACAATAACCTACACATTTCCTTTGGGAGGACCGCCAATGCTTCGTCGTGTCGCCGTAATGTGTCTATTGTTTATGACATACACGCCCGTATTCGCTGGACCGAAGGAAGATGCCCTAGCCGCATATAACAGGTTTTTCGAGTTGTTCACCACTAATAATCATGATCAGGTAGCAGCGCTGTTCGCGCCCGATGCCCTGTTCTATGGGACCGGCTCCCTTGAAGTCGTGACGGCAGCGGAGGGCATACGTCAGTATTTTGTAGGAGCGCTTAGTGGGAAGAGGGGCACCGTCAAAGCGACGCCCTTTTCGCAAACAGCTCTGGTCCTATCGGACAGCATCGTTGCCATTTCGGGTAAATGGCAATCGGAGCGGACATTGGATGGCAAGTTGACTACCGCAGGTCCGTCCCGAAATACTGTCGTCATGCAAAAACGGGGCGATAAGTGGCTCATTGTTCAGTTCCACAATTCTCGGACGCCGAAACCACCTGCAGGACCGCCGCTTGGCGCTTAGTAGAGTTTCTGCCTCAATGACCGATACTGCGGGGTTATCGAGAGCTACTGAAGGGGGTCAGGCTTTCTATTCTTGCAAATGTTGACGGTTGCGCGTCACCTCGGCTAACGGATGACAATCTACCTTTTTACAACTTTGACAGGGTGAATCGTCCTGTCGTCGTATAACTCAAAGTATTTTTCAGTCCAGGTCTTTGCCAGGAACTGATTTACGGCGTTGTAATAAATAACAGTTCCTCCTGCCGCAGCCGGACGAAGACTTCCCGATCTTGAATTTCGCGGTGGGTTAGTAGGAGATGCTCTGCTGATGCCTTATGTCGAACCATGTCCATCTCCTTGTGGAAACAGGGTCCCAGCCGCTGTCGAGATTTATGCAGGGGCTACAGCAATCCTATACGCAGTATTTCAACCGCAAACACCGAAAAGTGGGTCATCTGTTTCAGGGCCGCTATAAGGCTATCGTGTGTGAAAAAGACGAATATCTATTAACTCTGGTTCGCTACATTCATCTCAATCCGATCAGGGCGAAGCTGGTTCAAAAGCCGGATGACTATCCCTACAGAGGCCATCGCGAGTACTGCGGTGGTCGAGTGGGTTCACCAAAAAAGCTCACTGCCCGGTTCACGTTCAATCGATGTCGATTGGAAGCGAGTCTACCAGGAACTCAAAAAGGATCGAGAGCGACGGCACGCATCGTTCCGACCAAAAACCATTCGAAGGAGAGCCACTTAACGGCGGAAGAGTGTCGGCCCGGAATTCACTTGCGAATCCTTGGTCAACAAGTGCAGGTCTTGATCACTATCACTTCGGCCGGCTCTATTGAGCGAGAGAACGGCTCGTGATACTGCTCATGTCCCTGGACGTAAAGAAAAGAACACAACACAACCTGAAGTACGCCTCGTGCAGCATTTTGACGCGGTCTGTGGTATGCCGGGTGTGGCGATCATGGATTGATGAACAGCAATCCTTTACGCGAGGGCGAGGCAGATTTCATCCATCGTCCAGAGCTCAACACCTATCCGGTATAGAGAAGCCAGGTGCACACGCTTGATCTCTTCCATGGACACCTGACCGACAGGTGACGCCTTGATGTCGCGGGTAAAGCAGGCATCTTGCACAATGATGGTCCGAAGTCCACGTTGCAAGGCTTCCCGGGCGGTCGTGTTACAGCCGCGATCGATGGCCATCCCAGCAATCAAGAGCACGTTACGCCCTGACTGGGCCAGACAGGACTCGAAACCTGTCTGATAGAACGCTCCTGTTTGGGGGTGCGAAAAAACCAAGTCGGTAGGGACTCTCGGCAGGGTGTCCATGATAGGAGGGCTCCGCAAATCAATCCCGTGAGGCAGCGCGTAGCTCAGTATAACACCCGCTTCCCGGGAACGCAGGATTAACCGGCAAAGCCCGGGTATCGCCGGTGGAACGGATGGCTCGTGTTCAGTCATCCCTTGAGTCAAATCATAGATCAGCAAGGCGCAATGGCGAGCGCTCAACCTCTCTGTTTTGCCTTCAGGCTTCGAACTGGCAAATCCAGCATTTTGATTTATTTGATCCATGTCACGTATCCTCTTCATGACTCATGGCTTTTGCCACCTCATGCAAGGAAAAAGGAGGTGGGATGTCTCCTCCCGGGACGGTTCGTTTGGGCAACTCCCGGGAGAGGTATATCCCGTCCCCGGCGCTTCCGAGGTAGGCATCCCCCTCGACGATAATCTTGCCCCGCAGGATAGTCGCCGCGACCTTGCCCCGGATACGCATGCCCTCGTAAATCGTGTAGTCCGATCCAGAATGTAGCTCCTCCGCGCGGATGGTCCACTCGCGCCGAGGGTCGAAGAGCACGAGATCCGCATCGCTGCCGATCGCAATCGCACCCTTCCGAGGATAAAGGCCAAAGATCTTCGCTGGCATTGTGCTGAGTGCGTCGGTCAAGTGCTCCAACGTCAGGACACCAGTCGGAACGGCTGCCGAATAGAGGGTGCAAAGACGGGTCTCCAACTGGCAAAGACCGCCCGGAAGTTTCTCTGGGTGGGTATTGCGCCCGGCCTTTAGCTTATCAGCTAAAGAGCTTGGTACATCATCCGTGCTCACCACCGAAAGCGTCCCATCAACCAACCCCCTCCAGAGGGCCTGCCGGTCCGCCTCACTCTTGATAGGCGGGGCGCGATTGAAAAGGATGTCGCGCTCGTCCTCATAGACACTGTCATTAAAGAATAGGTAGTGCGGGCAAGTCTCCGCCTGTACGCTCTGGCCCCGCTGGCGCGCCTCGCGGATTGCAGCGACACCTCCAGCTGTGCTTACATGATTGATATAAAGGTTAGCGCCCGTCGAACTTGCCAGAAAAAGCGCCTTGCGGAGCGCCTCCTCTTCGGAAATATTCGGTCGCGCCTTGCTGAAGTAACGGATTCCAGTTTTCCCGTCGCGCCCTAGGAAGGCGGCATGGTAGTCGTTAAGCGGGCCGCTCTCCGCATGAACCACTACGGTAGCCCCTAGTTCGGCAGCCTTTGTCATCAGGCCATAGAGGAGCCCCTCGTCGATCCCCGCCCGGCTTTTACTTGTCAACATGAACGCCTTGAACGAGGTCACTCCGATTTCGAGCACCGGTCCCATCTCGGCGACTAGTGAAATGGATGACATTGGCGGCACGACGCAATGGAAGCTGTAGTCCACGGCGGAGGCGCTAACAGCCATTTCGACCGCATCCCGGATGCCATCCGAGAGAACTCCTCCGGTACGAGGGTCCGCGTGGTGGATAAACGTGGTTGTTCCTCCGAATGCAGCTGCGGTGCTGGCGAGTTTGCATCCTCCACTCATCGAACCCGCCAAGCGTGTGCCAATATGGACGTGGGGGTCGATGCCGCCAGGCAGCACGTAAAGTCCATCCGCATCAATCACCTTTTCGGCCTGCACGCCGCGCAGTCCTGGATCGAGTAGCGCGGCAATTCGACCGCCCGAGACAGCCACATCAACCTTGATCAAGCCACCGGGGCAGACAGCGACTCCATTCCGAACGTAGAGATCGAACATCGGCTAACCCTCACTCTAATTGCCGTAGAGTTGCTTGTAGAATCCCTGCTTCTCAAGTTCTTGCACCAGCGAGTTGTCGACGAACTGTTCGTACTTCAACTCTTTAACCCCCGGGCTCCCACTTTTCGCTAGTCCCTCCTGGATGGGGGCAATCGCCCCCGGGGTGACTACAGGAATGTTCGGTATGATCGTGGAAGCAAAGACGCTGACCGCGCTGGTGATCGCTTCGGTATCGTTGCTCTTCAAATATTTCGCCGCGATTTTCGCGGCTTCCTCCTGGCGGGTCTTGTAATAATGGATGCCTTCCGAGATCGCCTTGAGGAAGAGCATCGCCGTCTCCCGGTCATGCTTGATAAAGTCGCCCTGCATCGCAATCGCGCTTCCGACATATTGGATGTCTAATTGCTGTTGGGTGGCCAGCACGGGGAACCCTTTTCGGCGTGCGGTGACCACGTCCATCGGATCCGCAATCATGGCGTCGATGTGCCCCCCCATTAACGCCGCAAGACGTTCCGGCGAATTGCCAACGGAGAGCAACGTTACCAGGCTCGGATCCACGTGAAGCTTTCGGAGAATCATTTGTGTGGCGCTCCATGAGGAGTCGCCGATCTTGGAGATCCCGAAGACTTTACCGCGCAGTTCGCTTGGGTCGTGGATGTCCTTGGCCGCCACTAGGGCATAAAGGAGCCTGCTAAAGAGGGCCGCCGTGATTTTCAGGCTCACCCCTTGGGCAACGGCCCCCAAGACTGCCGGAGCGCTGACGTTGCCGATCTGATATTGACCGGCAACCATGGCATTAGACGCCATTGTTCCCTGGGCAAAGTCCAACTTGACATCCAACCCATTTTTTTGGAACAAGCCAGCGTCAGCCGTGATCCAGAGAGGAAGCATTCCGATGCTCCGGTTATTGTAGACGACTGCGATGGATTTGACCTTTTTGGCCGGTTGTGAATAGGCGGGAAGGGGTAAGAGGGATGTGAGTAGCATCGCCAGCAGCAAATTTTTGGCTTTCTTCCTTCCTCTCCCCTCTGATATTTCGTGTAAGAACCTTTGGTCGTCTCCTCTGTCCATGCGCATTTCCCCTTTCTTATCGAAAATTTAGACGTTGTTCAAAAAGTACGCGATGGGTTGAATTTTTCTTGCGAAAAGAAAGGAATTGCGTTCATCTTTGTGTTGCCATACCCAAAGAGAGGAAAGCAATCCGTTGGGCGAGATCACTTTGGAATTACGCTTGTTTGCCCTATACCAGATTCGGAACTGCCGATCAACGATTTGATTGGCGGACTGAAAGTTGCCAAATCAGAAAGAAAATTGGGTGTCACCCATTCGAAGGCAGGTCAAGAAGCACAGGCGTTTCCTGTGAAAAGAATTTTCTTCTTTGCCCTTCTTTTATTCTCGCACAGTCCGTGATCTTTCGGTAACGCGCCCCCTGTTTTCTCTTCATTCGGTGTCGGACAGCTGGTCCGCACCACTGAAATCTCTTGCTGACAAATTTTCGAGCAGAAGGGTGTGCGGCGATGATAGAACGCTACAAAGGATTCTGGATCTCTGGCGAGCCCTCCCTTGCCCGCCTAATAACTGCCATTGGGAATATAACTCGTAGTCATTCGCAACGACGGCTGCAATGGCTCTATTGTGGAACTTGTGCGGCTATGAGACAACGGCATCACGTTCGATTTGGACGGACTGGCGGCGATTTACGGCATGGAATCCGGCGGCTGTGCCTTGACTGCGTCTCGATAGGATGCCGGTTATAGAATCGGTGCGCATCAAACCCGTTTTGCGTGGCGATGCGCTCGGGGGTGTCCGTACAGTTCAATACCGGGGCCTGCCGTTGCTCCGTTCCTTTACAACCCCCATAGCCGGGCTGCACGGTGGCTCCGCGCTTTAGTCCAACGCTTTGTATCCCCCAATCGCTTCTTCAGCGATAGCTTAGTGACTTGATTGCTACCAGGCTTTGGGAATAATAACTCCATGATAGGCGGCCAATTCCCGTAACGCGGCGACATTCGGAGGGCACGAAGATGCCGATGGACCCAAAGCCGTACCTTGAGTATCTGGAAAAGGAGATGACCATCATGGGCCTCCTTTCGGCATTCTCGGTGGCGCTGGCATCTTTTGCCACTGAGAGAATCGTCAGTGCTGAGAAACTCTTTCTCCACGATCTCTGGCTCGCCGGCCGTGATCACGTACTGGCCGGTGGTGCGATGGCGGTTCTCGCTGCATGTTTCTTTTATCTTCAGCGATCGCATCTTGCCTGGTATTACGGACAGATCGCTCTGGCACACACGCGCGGCAGTGAAACGCCGGTACCGTTAGAGGATTGGTTGACCTGGGCTGACAGTTGGGAGACCTGGGTCCGCTATCAGACAGGATTCATCGCATTAACGCTGTCTTTTGCAAGTAACGGTTACGCTGTGGCCGCGACGTTAAGCCCCTCTATCCGGTTGATCTCGCGCCAATTGTCACTGTGGATGCCGTTGCTTGTGGCACTCGTCGTTGTGGTTACGCGTTGGTATGTCTTGTCCAGGTTTGGCGAGGAGGATAGACCATTCACGGCATGGTGGCGAACACTTCGGAAAGCGTTTTAAGACGAAAAGCGGCGCGGCAGCAATTTTCTGGACTTTTTCTCATGCCTGGGGTAATGAAAAACTAAATTAATTTGCGGAGAGGAATTGCTGTATGGCCAAAGCTGGATTCAAAGTATTCGACAGCGACATGCATGTTATGGAGCCACCCGATCTCTGGCAGCGCTACATTGAGCCCGAATTCAAAGAGTTCGCTCCCATAGGACTCACCAGTGATAACTTGAGGGAACTTAGAATGGTCCACCCCGATGGGAGACCATGGGGACACAACCCATCTAGAGATAACAATCGCCCCCCCAACGCAGGAAAGAATTTTGAACGCACTCAATCGGTTTATCGATACTACTCCGATCATGGATGGTCTTCCAAAGTGCAGCTCGAGGCCATGGATGTGGAGGGAATTGATGTCGCCGTGCTCTACCCTACAAGGGGACTCACTGCCCTCGCAGAACCTAACATGGAGCCGCGCCTCGCGGCGGCCATTGCCCGGGCCTACAACAATTGGCTCTACGACTTCTGCAGTGAGGATCCGCAGCGACTCTTCGGCGCCGCCATGATCTCGCCATTCGATATCAATGAAGCGGAAAAAGAAGCCCGCCGCTGCTCCAAGGAACTGGGCTTCAAGGCGGCTTTCATCCGTGCCAACCTCTTCAACGGGAAGAATTGGTTCGATGAGTACTATGATCCCCTGTGGTCCACATTTGAAGAGTTGGACCTTCCCCTCGGTTTCCATGAGGCCACGCGGACCGGCGTAAACAATCCCGGCGAGCGTTTCGAACCGAACTTCATGCTTCGAAGGGTGTACTCCCAACCCCTGGAACAGATGATGGCCTTGGGAAGTTTTTGCGCCGGCGGCGTTTTGGCCCGCCACCCGAAGCTCAGAGTGGCGTTCCTGGAAGGGAACTGCAGCTGGTTGCCCTGGGTTCTGTGGCGGCTAGACGAAGCCGTTGAACTCGACGGCGACATCTGGACCAAGGGTTTGACCATGGCACCCAGCGAGTACTTCAAAAGACATTGTATCGTATCCGTCGAACCGGATGAATATATCGCCCGATCGGTGATCGATCAGATGGGATGCGATCACCTAGTCTTTTCTACCGACTATCCCCATGTAGACTCCAGGTTTCCCGATGCCATCGAAACTTTCTTAAAGTTGCCATGGACTGACGATGAAAAGCGAAAGATCCTGTGGGATAATTGTGCTTCCTACTACGGATTTCTCTTGGGGATGTAGGCAGGATCTGAAATAAGATGAGTCCTAGAAAAGCACAAAGTAAGCCAAATTCGGATTAAAGCGGCGCACGATTCTCACGTAACTCTAGCTGCGTTTTCCGCTCCAAACCGGCCACCCCCTGTTTGGGCGTTAGGTTGAGCTAAGCGATGTGGTGTTGAACCAAGCGCTTTTGATCAGTGAGTTACTAATGAGTTCGTTATTTAGAGACTATGTCGCTAGTGTGCGACCGAGAGGCGAGCCCTTCCGATCGCGGTCAATGGTTCTCTGCCTTGCCGGCCTACCGGCCACCACCCCATCCTCTCCATAGGTGGAAATGCCCGCCGGCA
>DATBLC010000115.1:0-22917 GCA_036555515.1 Binatia bacterium | reverse complement strand
ACGCGGATATTGGAAAAATAGAGTGATGGAGTAATGAAGTATTGGAGATTCCGGACCCGTCACTCCAAACACTCCATAACTCCGATTCTCGAGTTCGTAGCCTGGATGGAGTGAAACGGAATCCAGGACAAGACGCCCCGGATTTCGCCAACCTTCATCCGGGCTACCGAATCTACTCGGCAGCCACCCGTGCGATCAACCAGCGCGCCGTGCGCAGGAGCCGCGCGTCGCCGCCGCGCGGGCCGACGAGCTGAACGCCTAGAGGTAAACCGTTTTTGGCTTGCATGAGCGGCACGCTGACGGCGGGCATGCCGCACAAAGTCCAAAGCGTGCAGAAGGAAGGATCGCCGGTGGCGTCGAGTCCTTTCGGCGCGGAGCCGGGAGCGGCCGGTGTTATAATTGCATCGTAGCGTTGCTCGAATAATTCGACGAAACTTTCATGGATTGGATCGGTCCGCGCCAACGCCTGTTGATAGTCGATCGCCCGCACTTCTCTTCCCTGCTCGATTTGCGTGCGCAGTTTTTCCGAGAGACGTTCTCGCCCGGTATCATATTCACGCTCGAGGTTCAGCGCCATTTCGGCGCTCATGATCGTTTGGTGCTGGTCCCACGCCTCGACGGCGGACGGAAAAAGCTCGACCTCTTCCGCCAATTTGGCCAAATGTTCCATCAGTTCGGCAAAGCCTTCTCTCGTATCATCGTCCGTGCGCTCCCACATGGGGGTTTTGACGAAGGCGAACATCGGTTCAAGCGGCGGCTCTTCACCGGCAATTTTGACAAACGGTATTCTTGCCCGCGGCCGTGTATCCGGATCCGCTTCGTCGTAACTGATCAATTGTTCTGTGAGTAGGGCAATATCATCGACGGTGCGCGCGAACAGGCCGACATGATCGAGGGTACGGGATAATGCGGAAACCCGGTGCCGCGAGATCAGACCGTGGGTCGGCTTGAAGCCGATCACGCCGCAATAGGCCGCGGGCCGAATCGTCGAGCCGTTGGTCTGGCTGCCCAGCGCGAGGGGGACCATTCCCGATGCGACCGCCGCGGCGGAGCCGCTGGAAGAGCCGCCTGGAGTGTGTTCAGGGTTGTGCGGGTTACGGGTCTTGCCAGGAAAAAAATAGGCGAACTCCGTCGTCACAGTCTTGCCCATGATTATGGCGCCCGCCGCGCGCATTAGGGAAACGGCAGTGGCGTCGCGTGACGGGGTGCGGCCGGCATGAAGCACGGAGCCGTACTCCGTCGGCATGTCGGCGGTATCGAAGATGTCTTTGATGCCCACGGGAACTCCATGTAGCGGACCGAAAGGGCGGCCGGACAGGCGCAGCTCATCGGCGGCGCGCGCCTGCGCCAGAGCATAATCCGGATCGAGGAATGCCCAGGCCTGAACTTGCGTGTCTACCTCGCGTATGCGCGCAAGACAAGCTTCCACCAGCTGCTCCGAGCTGATTGCGCCTTCGCGGATCAATCTCGCGGCATCAGATGCGGATAGTAAGTGAAGATTGGTTAGATCCATCACCGTGAAAGCATGGAGTACTGGAGTGATGGAGTATTCGAGTATTGGTAGTAGGGCGGCCCATTACTCCACCACTCCATTATTCCAATACTCTATTCCTCGATTATCCTCCGTAGAGAAACTCCGGCAGCCAGAGCGTCATGCCCGGCCAGACGTACATGCAAACCAGGCATAAGCAAACGATGATCATATACGGCATCATGCCGGCGAAAATCTGGTTGAGTGTCACATGCGGCGGCGACACGCCCTTTAAATAGAACGCCGACATCGCCACTGGAGGCGACAGAAAAGCCGCCTGAAGATTCACCGCCACCATAGTGCCGAAAAGGATCGGGTCCACCTCAAAGTGTTTTAACAACGGAATAAAGATCGGGCAGAAAATCACGATGATCTCCGTCCACTCCAGCGGCCATCCAAGCAAAAAGATAATCAACTGAGCAACGATCAAAAAGCCCACCGGCGAAAGTTTCATACCCAGCACCCACTGTTCAATGAGAGACTGGCCGCCATGCAGCGCGAAGACAGCGGAAAACAGAGCCGAGCCGACAAACAACCAGCAGACCATCGCCGTGGTCTTGGCGGTAAGAAATACCGACTCCTTGATATTCTGCCGCAGCTCCGGCGCGCTTCTCAGATTGATCATCACCGGCGCCAGAGTCCCCGCGAACGTCGCACCGAGGGAGCCTGAAATGAGCAAAGTCATGAACTCCCCGCGCTGCCAACCGAGGGCAAGACCGGCTATTGCCCCAGCGAGGCTCCACGACCAGGTCTGGCCGGGGTATCTAGACATGACCGCGAGATAGAGCGCGCCCAGTGCGCCGATGGCGGCTGATTCCGTGGCGGTGGTGATGCCGAAAAGGATGACCGCCAGGACCACAACCGTGAGCACACCGAGTGGAACGACGGAGATAGTTAATTCTTTGAGAATTTCAAACTGCTCGCCGTCCATGCGCCAGTAGTAGAAAGCAAGCAACAATGCAGACAGGGCTGCAAATCCCGAGAACCAGGCGTAAAACTGCTCGGGCGTTTTTCCCTGAGCGGGTCCACTCACTGGTTCCGCCGTCGGCGATTCCATGAGCTGCGGCGGCGAATCTGCCGCCGGACTCGGCACCGCGGGCTCAGCGGCCGGCTCCGCCGCGCCAAGCTCCTGTGATGTCTCACTCGCGGTGCCCATTTTTGGCGGCGTTTCGGGTTGCCTAAGTTCCGGCGGCGGAGTCAGGGGCTGGGAACCGCTCTGGACCGGAGTCGTCGCCGCCGTGGGCGCATTATAGATCACGACGTACCACCAGGTCAGGCCGTAGGTCCCGACGGAAAGCGCCAACGGAACCATGAGGGCGAGAATGTTTTTGATGACGAAGCCGTAACCTGCAGCGTGGCCGTCGGGGGTAACAGCGCCCCTCAGCAAGCTCGGTCTGAACAATGCTGCGATCAGCCCGCCCGCGACTCGCCTGGATTTCCCTATCTCAAGCCGCCGAAGCCATTCGGGGATCGCGATACGATATTGATCGGGCGGTAGCTTGGGGGCGATTTTCGGATTGATCAGCGCCCATCCGAGGATGTAGACGAGATACAAGAAAGTAAGAAAAAAACCCGGCAGCATCGCTGCCGCGTAAAGTTTCACGATCGACTCGCCTGCCACCGCGGCATAGACGATGAGCATTACCGATGGTGGAATCAAAATGCCCAGTGTCCCGCCGGCGGTGATGGCTCCTGAAGCCAGCCGGACATCATAACCGGCATTCAGCATCGGGCGCATCGCGATGACGCCCATCAGGACGACGACAGCGCCGACGATACCGGAAGCGATACCCCAGAAGGCGCAAACAAGGAGCGTCGTGACCGCCAGCGAAGCCGGCACCCGGCGAAACGCCAGCTGCACGCTGTGGAACATGCGGTCCACAAGCGCCGCGCGCTCCATGATGTAGCCCATAAACACGAACAGCGGCACGGACAGCAGCGTGTCGTTGGTCATAACGCCATAGGTCCGCTGCACCATCAGGTCGAAAATACGGTTGTCGTACCAATGTTGGCCGGGGACCCAGAAAGCGAGAAATCCGAAGATCATACCGAGGCCCATAAGAGTGAAGGCAGTGGGAAAACCCATCATGATCGCGACCACGATGAGGCCAAGCATGGTCAGGCCCAGCATCGGATCGCTCATGGTTTCGCATTGCCCTTATCGTCGCGCGCGCTGCGGTGGCGCGCCGCGTCCTCGATGGCATGGGCCGATGCCATAGCGGTACGGCGCGATTCGTCGTCGACGAACTCGCTGTGAGATAGTTGGGTGCCGATCACGTCGATCTCCTCGACGTCTTCGAGGCGCGCCGGCCAGGCGCCGGTACGCAGGCAGACTATGCAGCGCATGATCTCGGCCAGACCCTGAAACATCACGAAAGCGCCGGCGATTGGAATCACCGTCTTGAAATGATATACGGGCGGCCCCTCGGCGGTGACCGTAGAATGCTCGCCGATGAGCCAGGATTCCACCGCATAGCCGTAGCCAGCGTAAATCAACGCGAGGATGCCAGGCAGAAAAAACAGTAAATAAAGCGCCAGATCCAGGGCCGCCTGAGCCCGGGGGCGAAGATAGATATAAACGAAATCGGCGCGCACATGGGCGCCAAGCGCCAGCGCGTAGGCGCCGCACATCATAAAAAGCGTGCCGTAAAGCATGCTGTTGAAATCGAAAATCCAGGCGGTGGGGGCGTTTAATATGTAACGCTTGAAGACTTCTACGGATACGACCAAGGTCAGCGCCATTATCAGCCAGGCGAAGCCCTTGCCCAACCAATAGCTGACCTGATCGATGACGCGGAGGAAACGCTGAGGATTCATCGGTACACAAAACAGGCCAGCCATCAGCCACATGGCTGATGGCTGGCAGGATCGCTGGGACGGGTCACGAAGAACTAGCTCTTTTTAGCGGCCGGGGCTGCTGGTTTGGCGGCCCGCTTTACAAAGTAGTGATTGTAGGCCATGCGCGAGCTGACCTGGGTGTCCAGGAACCACTTGACTGCGCGCGATGCGAACTGGCGCTGCGACTCCGCGATCTCCTTGAACAAAGGGTTCTCGGCTGACTTCTTCGCCTCGACCTGGTCGAAGATATCGAGCTGCTTCTGCAGCACCGAGTCCGGAGTCTTGTAGAATCTGACTTTGTCCTTGGTCTGCATCTCGACGTAATCTTTTGAGTACCGGTCGATCGCCTTCCATGACATGTCGGCCGAGGCCGCCTCGACCGCGTATTCGATCGTCGATTTCATTTTTGCCGGCAACGCGTCGAACTTGGTCTTGTTGAACGTGATCTCGAACTGCTCGGCGTTCTGGTGGTAGCTCTGCAGCATGCAGACTTTGGAGACGTCGGGAAAGCCGAGAATGCGGTCCGAGGACGCATTGTTGAACTCGGCGGCATCGAGCAGCCCCCGGTCCATCGCCGGGACGATTTCGCCGCCGGGCAGCGCGTTCACTGCCGCCCCCATGCCCGTAAAAAGGTCAATCGATATGCCCACGGTGCGGAACTTAAGACCTTTCATGTCATCGGCCTTGGTGACCGGCTTCTTGAACCAGCCGAGGGGCTGCGTCGGCATCGGCCCGTAAGGAAACGAGACGACGTTGGCATTGATCGATTTGTAAAGCTTGTCGAGGAGCTGTCTTCCACCGCCGTACTTGAACCAGGCGAGCAGCGTGTTGGCGTCCATGCCGTAGGCCGGGCTCGATCCAAACAGGGCAAGCGCCGTCTGCTTGCCGTAGTGATAGACGAGCACGCCGTGGCCGCCGTCGAGTGTTCCCTTCGATACAGCGTCAAGCAGCTGGAAGGCGGGCACCACCGCGCCGGCGGGCAGCACATCGATTTTCAAGTCACCGCCGGTCATGTCGTTGACCTTCTTGGCGAAGTCGAGCGCGTACTCGTGGAAGATGTCCTTTTGCGGCCAGGTACTCTGCCAGCGCATCGTGATCGGCCCGGTCTGACCCTTGGCAATCATCGGAAAGCCGAGCACCGCCGCGCCACCCGCGGCCACAGCCGTCTTGAGAACATTGCGGCGCGTGATCTTCTCGGATTGTTTTCCTTCGGCTTGGTTTTGCTCGATCATGGTCTTTATCCTTTCATTAATGCTATTTGGCGCGCACAGTCGCGGCAAACGATATATACACGCTTGGCCCGATTAACGTCAACATATTTGACCGTAGGCCCGCGCTCGGATAGGCTTTTCCGCATGGGCCGGGAAAGCCTACTCAATGACCTTCGCGCCATCGTCGGAGCGCGCTTCGTTCTCACCGAAAAGGAAGACACCATCGTCTATGAGCAAGATGGATCGATCTTTCAAGTCATGCCGGAGATCGTCGTCATACCCGCGGATACCGAGCAAGTGTCCGCGGTTGTCAAAGCCGTCAAGCGTGCCAACGTTCCCATTGTCCCGCGTGGCTCGGGAACCGGCCTTGCCGGTGGCGCAGTTCCCGCGGAGGGCGGTATTGTTCTATCGCTTTCACGATTGGATCGAATCTTGAGAATCGACCTGCAAAACCGCATCGCCATCGTCGAACCCGGCGTGATCAATGCCGAGGTGACCAGAGCGGTGGCCAGAGACGGATTATTTTATGCGCCGGACCCGAGTAGCCAGGCGGCCTGCTCGATCGGCGGCAATATCGCCAACAATTCCGGCGGGCCGCATACCCTCGCCTACGGCGTCACGACCAATCATGTGCTCGGCATCGAAGTGGTGCTTGATGACGGTGAGATTCTATGGCTCGGCGGCGAAGTCCCGGACACGCCCGGCTATGATCTCTGCGGTATCTTCGTCGGCTCCGAGGGAACGATGGGCATCGTCACCAAAGCCGCGGTGCGCTTGATGCAGACGCGCGAATCGGTGCGCACGTTACTCGCTATCTTCGATCAAATGGAGCACGCCACCCAGACCGTCGTTGAGATTACGTCCGCGGGCATCATTCCCGCCGCGCTGGAAATCATGGACCGCACAACCATTGAGGCGGTCGAGAGGGGCGCGCCGGTGGGTCTGCCCCTGGATGCCGAAGCGGTTCTCATCGTCGAGGTCGAGGGTTTGCGCGAATCCACCGAGCGCTCGGTTTTGCTCGCCGAAAAAATTTGCGCGCGCAATAAAGCCAGAGAAACCAAAGTCGCCCAGGACGAAGCCCAAAGACAATCCCTCTGGAAAGCGCGAAAAGGCGCGTTCGGCGCCATGGGAACACTGGCGCCGAATTACTACGTCCAAGACGGCGTGGTGCCGCGCAGCAAACTACCGGAAATGATGCGGCGCGTCGCCGAGATCGGCAAACAGTTCAACCTCCGCATCGCCAATGTCTTTCATGCCGGCGATGGTAACTTGCATCCCAACATTCTCTTCGACATACGCGTGCCGGGCGAGTTGGACCGCGTAGTCGAAGCCGGCGCCGCGACATTACGCGCCTGCATCGAGCTGGGCGGCAGCATCACCGGCGAGCATGGCGTGGGCCTGGAGAAAAAAGCTTATATCGGTCTATTATTCACGGACGCGGACCTGGAAGCGATGACGCGCGTGCGTACAGCCTTCGATCCCGACAACCGGTTTAATCCGGCAAAACTTTTCCCCACGCCAGCAAGCTGTGGTGAAGTGCGCCTCCAGCCTGCGTCGATTCCAGCGGGGTTATGGATCTAAATAGCAGGTTTCTAGTTCCAGGTTTCCCGTTCCTAGTTAGAAACCAGAAACTAGAAACCAGAAACTAGGAACTCTTGGAATCCACTCTGCATGGACAGCAACAAACCGACAGTTCGAAGATCGCGACTTTGGATCTCCCCGAACTCTATAACTGCGTCCACTGCGGTCTGTGCTTAAACCAGTGCCCGACTTATCGCGCGCTGCGCTTGGAGCCGGAATCACCGCGCGGGCGGATTCATCTGGTGAAAGCCGCCGCCGATGGCCGCATCGAGCTCAACGAGCGCTTCAAAGAGCATATCTATCTATGTTTACTTTGTCGCGCCTGCGAGACGGCCTGTCCGTCGGGCGTACAGTATGGCCGCATCGCGGAGGCCGCGCGGGAACACCTCGGCCCGCCGGGCTCGAAGCTTGCCCGCGCCGTTCAAAACTTCGTCTTCACGCGGTTGCTGCCGTATCCGAACCGGCTCCGAGTCTTCGCCAGTCTCTTGCGATTCTACCAACGGAGTGGGATCCAAAAGCTGGTTCGTCCGCTGCTGCCGAAAAAGCTCGCCGCAATGGATGGCATGTTGCCGCCTATCTCGGCGAGGTTCTTCGAACCCAAAACAAACCCGCTTCCAGCCATAGGAGAGCGCCGGGCGAAAGTCGCGGTGCTCAACGGCTGCGTTATGCCGCTGCTATTCGCCGACGTAAACGCCGCCACGGCGCGCGTGCTGCAGCGCAATGGCTGCGACATCATAATTCCTGAAAATCAGACCTGTTGCGGCGCCCTCAACACTCATAATGGCGAACAGGATGCCGCCAGACAGATGGCCCGGCGCAACATCGATACCTTTCTGGCGGCCGATGTCGATGCCATCATCGTCAATGCCGCCGGTTGCGGCGCGGCGATGAAGGAATATAGCTATTTGCTGCGCGACGATCCCGGCTATGGCGACAAGGCGAAACGCTTCAGCATGCTGGTGAAAGACGCCGGCGAATTTCTCGCTGGGCTCGGACTAAGGGGAAAACTCGGACGGCTAGAAATGACGGTAACCTACCAAGACCCCTGCCATCTCCTCCACGGCCAGCGCGTCGGCGACCAGCCCCGCCAGCTGTTGCGGGCAATACCGGGGCTCGAACTCAAAGAAATGGCCAGCGCCGACCGCTGCTGCGGCAGCGCCGGCATATACAACATTACTCACCCCGGCATGTCGCGCCATCTGCTTCAAGAAAAAATGCAAGCCATCGCTTCCACCAACGCTACGGCCGTAATCGCGCCCAATCCCGGCTGCATGCTGCAGTTTCGTTACGGCGCGCGCGAGTTTGCTGCGAATTTCACCGTCTATCACTTAATGGACCTGCTCGACCTCTCCTATAGTCGAGCTGACGCAGCGGAGTGAAATGAACGTCGCCGCCGAGGGCCTGGCGCAAAGACTTGAATCCGAGCTTGGCGCGAATCTAGTGAGCCTCGAATCGGCTGTATTAAGCGCCCATGCCGTCGATGGTAAAACGCCGGCGCTGGTTTGCTTCCCCGTAACGCCGGAGCAAGTGGCGGCCGTCCTGCATATCTGCGCGGAAGCGAAAGCCGCGGTAAGCCCGCGGGGCGGCGGCACAATGATCAGCGTCGGCAACGCGCCGCGTGAAACCTGTGTCGCTATCGCATTGACTGCAATGAATCGCGTCATCGAGCACGACCACGCCAATCTTACCGTCACGGTTCAAAGCGGGATTACGCTGGCGAATTTGCGAGAAACTCTCGCGCGCCGGCAGCAGTTTTTGCCCGTGGATGCGCCATGCCCCACACGTACTACAATCGGCGGCGCGGTTGCCGTGAACATTAACGGGCCGCGGCGCGGTTATTATGGCGGCATTCGCGACCTGGTCATCGGCATGAAAGTCGCGCTCATCTCCGGCGAGCAGATTAAAGCGGGCGGCAAAGTCGTCAAAAATGTCGCCGGCTATGACATGTGCAAGCTTTTCACCGGCTCCCTGGGCACCCTCGGAGTAATCACCGAAGTCACCGTGCGAGTCGCGCCCATTCCGGAAACCGCAGCGACGATCATTGTGTCGGGGAATTTCGACGAAGTCGTGCAATTCGTCGATCGGCTGTGCCAGTCGCCCTTACTCCCCGCGGCTGTGGTGCTCATGAATTCCCCAGGGCGCGACCGTGCCGGGAAATCATGGCAGGTCGCTATTTGGTGTGACGGACTCCAAGAAGCCGTAGCGCGTCATATGTCCGACGCCGAAACCCTGGCGCGGCAACTTGGGCTTGACACGGCGATTCAGCGCGGTAGCGCGCACGACGAATTTTGGGATGAGCTCCGGGATTTTCCGCTGGCAGCTGAACGCTGTGTCTATCGCGCCACAGTTCCGCGTGCTGCGCTGGGAAGATTCATCGAGGCGGTGCTCCAAACCACCGATTCAGTTCCAGAGCTACTCGGCGACATGGTCGTAGGAACAGTTTGGCTCGCTTTTCCGGCTCATAGACAGGCCGTCGCCATGTGGCCCCAACTCATCTCCCTCGGAACAGCACACCACGGCCACGCCGTCATGTTTTCCGCACCTCACCGATTAAAAGAAGGTCTCGACGTCTGGGGACCGCCGCCGGCGACGTTTGCGCTTATGCGAGAAATCAAGCATCGTTTCGATCCCGACGGCTTGCTTAATCCTGGCCGATTTCTGGCTGGCATCTAGGCGAAATTCCGGTTTAACGTTCAATTTTGGGGAAATCGTTCAGCGGTTCAACAAAGGACCAGTATTTGAACCCTGAACCAATTAGAAGAGGCGAACTACCCAAGCAGCAAACAGGTTGTCGACGCCATAAGCAGCCGAGCCGCGCACCGCAAAATAGACCGCCGCGGCCAGAAATACCAGATTGTCCCGGATACCGACCTCATGGGCATGATAGGCTTGCCGGTCAAAGCTACGAAAATAGTCTTGTGCTTTCTCATTTTTTAGAGCTTGTTTCACCGGCAGCGCCATCGTCGGCAGCACCTTGAGCCAATAGGAATGCAGAAAAAACGTCGGAATCAAGAACACCACGATCATCAAAGCACAGATAGGCGTCTGGATCCCCGCTGCTACCCCGAAGCCTCCCACAACCATCAAAAAAGTCGCCATGGATCCGAAAAAAGTCGCGCCCTTGGGAAAAAGAATGCGGGCGGTGTTTACCGGGTTGGGCCAGCGGCGCACATTGCTTAGGCCGCTGATCAACATACGCCAACCCAGTATCGCCCGGAGCATAGCCTCGGCAAGAATTACCAAATTTGAATATTCCAATTCTTCCTCCGCGAATTGTGTCAGTGAAATGACGGGACTATAGTCAGCAATCCTGTAGCGGTCAACGGCGTGGGAAAACAGGCTTGGGTGCCTTAAGGGTAAAAATTTTCGCTGGAATGCCATATTTTCGGTTGTCTACCTTCGAAAAATCTTCTAAAATGCCCCGCTATGTACCTTCAGCAATTTGGCACGAGGGTTGCTGGTATGAGCTATCTTCCAGGAGGTCAAAATGCAACGCGCTGCTCAATGGCTTCTCGCGTTCCTGCTCGCGTTGGCGGTTAGTCTTCCCGCCCAAACTAGAGCACAGGCGAACCCAACGAACCAAGGACCTTTTCCTCTTTTGCCCGGCCTGGAACACCGTGTCGAATTTTGGAAGAAAATCTTCACCCAGTACGGCACCTCACAGCTGGTCTTTTTCGATCTCTTGGATATGACCAAGATCTACGAAGTCCAAGATGTCGGCGAGGATAGCCGGAGCGACGGGTATATCAATTCTGAGCGAAGCCGCATCGCCGACGCCCATGGCGTCGACGTGGAGCGCGTCAAGGCCCAGAGAGGCATTCGGGAGAGAACCGAAGCGGGGATCAAGCGCTCCGGGCGGTACATCGCATATATCCAGCGGGTGTTTCGCGAACGCGGAATGCCGGAAGAGCTGGCGTACCTCCCATTGGTAGAATCATCCTTCGATATCACCGCCCGCTCCAGCGCCGGGGCGATGGGCATGTGGCAATTCATGCGCCGCACCGGGGGACAATTTATGCGCGTTGACCGCAACCTCGACGAGCGGATCGATCCCATCGAATCCACCCGCGCGGCAGCGTCGTACCTGGGCCAAGCCCATGAATCCTTAGGCAATTGGCCCTTGGCCATCACTTCCTATAACTACGGTCCGGCGGGTATTGCCCGCGCCGTGGCGCAAATCGAATCTGACAATCTGGTAGACCTGATCAACAATTATTCCCATCCTAATTGGGGCTATGCGCCCAAGAATTTCTACGCGGAGTTCTTGGTTGCCGTAGAGATCGGCAAGAATTATCAACAATATTTTCCTGGCCTTCAGCTTGATGCGCCGGCAAATTTTCGCGAGGTCGAGGTCAAGAGGGGCTCGTCTGTGACAGCCCTCGCCAGCGCCGCGAAGCTTACTAAGGACGAATTCCTCGCATGGAACCCCGCCATCAGCAGGAACGCGCGCACCATTCCAGCGGGTTACCAAATGAAGTTGCCCGCCGACGGCGGCACGCAGCCTGTGCTTCAGATAGCAGCGGCTAAACGCGCCGAGCAAAAACCCCAGCGCGCGGTAAAAACTCGGGTCGTGCGCCACCGCGTGAAACGGGGCGAAACCATCTTCCAGATCGCGCGGCGTTATGGGGCGTCGGCGGAGCATATCTTGGAGGCCAATGGCATGCACCGCGCCAACCTTCTCCAAGTCGGCGCCCTGCTTCTGATTCCCCGTCAGTAGACTCAGCGATCTTCGGCAAGTTTCTTTCAACGGTAAGATCGAGGCGACGTGCAGTCGTCACGATCTGGCCTGTTCGCGCGATCGTCCTTTAGCCTTTGCCGCGCCGTAACTCACCGATTAAAAGTCAACATTCAGCAGCCTGCGAAACATTGACAAGTTTTCCATCCACCGTCTATAGTCGGCGCCATGACGCCTTCGGCTCGACAGAAAACCGCTCTGAAAAGGCTGTTACTTCCGGTCAAGAACGTTGGTCTGGCGCTGTTTCTCGCGCTGGCGCTTTTTGCTAAAACTTCAGCGCAGGAAACGCGAAAAGTTCGCCTCGCCTATTCCGCCTTCAGCATCTCCTTTTTAAACGTCTTCATCGCCCGTGACGCTGGGCTATTCAAAAAGCGTGGCCTCGAACCGGAATTGATCCAGATGGCTGGCCCGTTGCCCATCGCCGCGCTAGCTGCCGGTGAGATCGATTACTTGACTGGTTATACCACGGGCATCATCGCCACCGGTCAGGGCGCGCCGCTCAAAGGAATCATGGTTTCGCTGCGCAAACCGCCCTTTTATCTGGTGGCCGAGCCAACCATACAGAAACCCGGCGATCTCATAGGCAAGCGAATCGGCGTGGACCGCATCGGCAGTCTGCAACATCTGGTGGCGCGGCTGCTGTTGAAGACCAAGGGGGTCGACGGCGAAAGGGTTTTATTTACGCAAACGGGCTCGGTTTCCAATACTGTCACGAGCCTCGGACAGAGCGCGGTTGCGGCCGCCGTGCTGTCGGGCCCACATAACGTAATCATGGCGCAGAAGGGATTCCGGCAAATCGGCGCGGCCGATGATCTGCCGGTGCAATTTCCCACGAGCGGTCTGGTAGTAAACGAGGTGAAGCTCAGAACCGGCGCCAGCCAGATCAAGAGCGTCATTCGCGTAATGCTCGACGCCAACACTCTCAGCCTGCGAGAGAAAAACTGGGTTATAAACTACGTGCGGGAAAAATGGAAGCTCGAACACAAGGCGGCGGAAATGGTTTACGAACAATGGCGTTCAATTCTGACGCCGGACGGGAAGATCGCTATCAAGGATATGCAGGAATATTTCGATCTCGTCTACGCGCAAAAGCAAATTGCCGCGCCAATCAACGTTGCCGCGGTGACTGACTACATGCTACTTGATCAGGTATTGGCGGGTAAATAATAAGTGTTTCTAGTTTTTTCGGATGAAAATTACTAATGAGTTCGTTATTTAGAGACTATGTCGCTAGTGCGACCGAGAGGCGAGCCCTTCCGATCGCGGTCAATGGTTCTCTGCCTTGCCGGCCACCACCCCGTCCTCTCCATAGGTGGAAATGCCCGCCGGCAAAGCCTGAAAACAACCTTTGCGCTCCTGTGCCCGCGCTCTCCAGGTCTCACCCCTCGGTCGCTGTTTGGTTACTTAATTGTGGACTCCTTAGTAATACCAACGACCGGCCGGTCTGCAATGCTCGGACATCGGTCATTTGTTTCCCCTCCTGTGCTTCGCGTGCTTCGGGGTGAAGACCACTGACCGGAAACTCGCAACAGCTAAAATGGTAAATCATTGATGCTGAAAATCGCCAGCAGCATGGAGATCACCACCACGCCGATGACGACAGCCATGCCCAGAATCAAAGCCGGCCCGAGTATCGATGTCATTCTTTTAGTCGTGCGCTTGACCTCCTGGTCATAATGCGCGGCCACATCTGCGAGCATGCCTTCCAATCTGCCGGTTTCCTCCCCCACGGCGATCATGTTCAGCGCGAGCGGAGGAAATAACCCACTCTCGCCCAGCGGCCGCGCCATTCCTTTGCCCTCGCGCACCCGCACCTGCACCTGGCTAATGGCGTTGGCCAGCAAGCGGTTGCCGACCACTCCTTGCACCGTGCCGAGGGCTTGAAGCAGCGGCACGCCGCCTTTGAGCAGTGAGGACAAGGTCCGGGCAAACCGGGCGGTCTCAAATTTTTTAACCAGGTCGCCCAGCAGGAAAACCCGCAGGCAGAAGCGATCCCACTCCGCCTTGCCCATCGGCGTCGAGACATAACGGGCGCCCCCCGCTGTTGCGACGAGCAGTAGAATCAGCAGAACCCAACCGTACTCGCGCAGAAATTCGCTCGAACCGAGTACTACGCGAGTAATCCAAGGCAGAGCCTGGCCAACGTCGTTGAACATGGAAGCGAAGCGCGGAATCACGTAGACGAAAAGAACGATCAGCGAGAGACCCGCCACCACCGTTAAGATAATGGGATAGACCAGCGCCGACTTGACTTCCTCCTTGAGCGCCAGCGAGTTTTCGAGGTAATCCACCAGGTAACGCAGGGTGCTGTCGAGTATGCCGCCCGCTTCGCCAGCGCGAATCATGTTGACGTAAAGCTTGGGAAAAACGTCCGGATGCTCCCCCATGGCGGCAGCCAGAGACTTTCCGGCGCGCACCGCCTCGAGCAAGGTACGCATGACCTGTGTGAATTCTTTTCCTTCGATCAAGTTTCCCAAAATCGAAAGACTGCGGTCTAGAGGCAAGCCGGCGGCGAGCAGCGTTTCCAGTTCCTGGGTGAACTGTAGCAACTGTCCCTGGCTGACGCGCCGGCGGGAAAAAAGCGGCACGCGAAATTCCCGCGTCTTGGCGGAGCCTGCCCGCGGCAGCGTGATTTTTAAAGGCACGCATCCCATCTCATGAAGACGCGCCACCACGCTTCGCTCCAGTTCGGCTTCCATGACGCCTTCGACGACCTTGCCCGCCTGGTCAGCCGCGCGATATTGAAAGAATGCCATGGCCCAACATTATCCTTTGGCCCACCGCCATTTTGGATCTGCGTTCGCAGGACCGCTTTTGAATTTTAGATTAACCGGCCAGTACAGCACAAACAATCCGAAGTCCAAAATCTAAGTTTAACCTTCTTCGCGAGTGACGCGAACGACCTCCGCCAGCGTCGTGACTCCTCGATAGACCTTGTCCCAGCCATCTTCGCGCAATAATCGCATGCCCTGCTGCATCGCCAGGCTGCGGATCGAGCCCGCATCGGCGCGCTGCACGATAATCCGGCAGATTTCCGGGCTGGCGGGCAATAACTCAAAAATTCCGATACGCCCCCGGTACCCGGTGCCGGCGCAGGCCGCGCAACCCACCGCCTCCCATGTGGTTTGATCGACTACCCAGGTGCTCGCGCCCCATTCCACTTCCCGGTTGACCGCGCCGGCAAAGGGAATTTCCTTGCGGCACTTCACGCAAAGTTGGCGCACCAGGCGCTGCGCCAACACGCCCAGCAGCGAGGAGGCGAGCAGATAATCTTGCACACCCATTTCTAGCAAGCGCGAAATCGCGCCGGCGGCGTCATTGGTATGCAAGGTCGAAAAAACCAGATGGCCGGTGAGCGCGGCTTGCACGGCGATCTCCGCCGTTTCCGCGTCGCGGATTTCGCCGACCATGATGATGTCCGGGTCTTGGCGCACGATGGAGCGCAGTCCGTTGGCGAAGGTAAGACCGATCTGCGGCTTGACCTGAATTTGATTGACGCCGCCCAACTGGTATTCGACGGGGTCTTCGATGGTAATGATTTTTTTGCCGGGGTCGTTGATTTTCTCCAGCGCGCCGTAAAGCGTCGTGGTCTTGCCGCTACCCGTCGGGCCGGTCACCAGGATCATGCCGTGGGGCTTGGAAATCATTTCGTTGAACTGCTGTAGCAGCGCCGGCGGGAAACCTAGGGTGTCAAGCCCGGTGAAAATTTGCGAGCGCTCCAACAAGCGGATCACGACGCTCTCGCCATACAACGTCGGCACCGTGGCGATGCGCAGATCAACATCTTTGCCCGCCAGCCTGATTTTGATGCGTCCATCTTGGGGCAAGCGGCGCTCGGCGATATTCAACTGGGCAAGAATCTTGAGGCGCGAAACCACCGCCGCTTTAAGCTCTCGCGGCGGCGGTTCCACCTCGTGCAAGATGCCGTCGATGCGGTAGCGGACTTTTAGCTGGTTCTCGAAGGGCTCGATGTGGACGTCCGAGGCGCGGCTCTCCAGAGCGCGCACCAGGAGCTGGTTCACCATGCGAATGACCGGAACCTCGGATGCCATATCGCGCAGATGGGCCACGTCTTCTTCATCTACGGCGCCTTCGATTTCACGAGCGGCCGACGCCGGCGCGCCATCCGGCGACATGGCGGCGCCGAACAGAGCTTCAATGCGCGCTGTGATTTCCTTCTCCTTGGCCAGCACCGGTTTGACCTTTACGCCCGCGGCCAATTCCAGCGCGTGAAGACGGGACATTTCAAACGGATTGCTGGTGGCCACCACCAGGTCGCGCCCATCCATTTTAACCGGCACGATGCAGGCGGAGCGCAAAAATTCGACGATCGAGGAATCCAGTTCCACGGGCACCGGCGTCAAAGGCTCGTCCTTGAGAGAGTAGAGCGGAAGACTGAAATAGTCGCGCAGCACCGGCAACAAGTCGTCTTCCGACAATAACCCTAGCTCCACGATCAAGCGCGTGAACGGAGCCCGTTGTTCTTCCTGCAATTTGACAACGCGCTCCATCTCCGCATCGGATAGAAGCTTTCGTTCGACCAGCTTTTCAGCGAGATTTGCGTACGGCTCCATGCAGGTTATCTTTTGCTTTCATGTGACAATTTGTCTCTAAAATTTATTGGCCGCGTACAACGACTGTCATGTGCCCGACACTTTCAAAAGAACTTCGATCAGTCCCTGGGCTCGGCCCGCCCATAACGGTCTTCCAGGCGAACTACGTCATCCAGCTCGGGGGTGGAAACTTCCAGCACGTCGCAGTCCTCCACCGCCGTCATGCGGTGCCTCATCCCCGGAACGATGTGCAGGCAGTCCCCGGGCTTAAGGCTCAGTTTGCTACGCTGCCCGTCCACCTCGACATCCATCTCCATCGAGCCGGCAAGAAGGCGGATCGTTTCGTCCTTTACGCGATGGTATTGATAACTCAGCGACTCCCCTTTATTGATGTGCAGAATTTTTCCTACGTAGCGCTCCGTGTGAGCCCAGAGAAGCTCATACCCCCAGGGTTTATCGATGGTCGCCCCTTTTGTCAGCAGATTCATATCGCCCCCCGGCCGAAAAACCATAGTATCAGATTCCACAAGACGGGGAAACGGAATGCGCCCGTGACCGCCGTTTTTGCCAACAAGGCGTGTCAAAAAAATGACGCCCCGCCGACAATTTCCCATAGCCATGTGACAAAAATGTTATGTCGTCAATCCGAGAATTCGAACGCTCGGATCATCAAGGCGAATCCAGCCCTGCCGTTTTCGGCCGCAAGCGGAGACAGATCAATGCTAGCAGAGTGAAAAAGAATATGCGGGGTTCATGATGGTAAAACGGGACATCGCCTAGAGCTGCGACCACGAAGGCAATCAAGGAGCCGAGAAGCCCTAGATCGGCGTATCTTTCCTTATCCGAATGAGCTTGCGAAGAAATCCTCCGAATTAGTTGGATTCCCGCTGACGCAAGCACCCAGAGGAAAAATGCAATGCCCAGCAGGCCAACGCCGGCAATAAGTTCGGAGTATAAATTATGGCTGTGAGGGACATAACTTTGAGCGGCAAATTCCGGGAACTGTTTCTTCAGCGCCGCGCGCAAGTGATCCCTACCGTATCCATTGCCGATAAATGGATGAGCCAATCCGACCGAGACCGCATGTTTCATAGCCTCCGCGCGGAATATCACAAGGGGATCTTTCGTCGCCTCGGTTAGCGACCAGAGCCGCCCACGCAGTTCACTCGACACTGCGAATGCCGTCAACCCAATGCCTGCCAGAATCAAGACTATTATGCGCAGCTTCTTCTCTGCGCCGCCCAGGGTTATCAGAGACACGCCGGAGGCGATCCAGGCCGCCCGGGAAAAGGTAAGGATCAAAGCAATTGCCTGACTTATGAAAGACAAAATCGCAAGGCGCCGGATCCATATTCCGCGGGTCACGACCATCATGAGACACATTGGGACGCTCATGGAAAAAAGGTAGCCGGCTGGGTTCGCATGGGCCAAGGGATAGGCAAATCGATACGTCAAGCTCAGATTCAAAATCGCGGGATCGGCGATGATGCCACGGAAGAGCAGAATTCCCGGAGTCATCGCCATCAGAGAATAAAGCAGCGCGCGGCGGCGATCATCATCAAAAAGGTCTACGACCATCAAGTAATGGCCCACCGCAAACATGAAGTAACGGTAGTCCTCGGCGTGAGCGAAGTTGGGCAGAAGAGAAGCACTGACCCAACCCACAAACAGGAAAAGCGGAATAGAAACGGACTTTGGATGCAATGCCAATCGAGCGCTTTTGTCGCGATACCAAACGACCAGCTTCCAAATCAGCCAAAAGAAAAACGTCGTGCGAGAAACGCTCCACGATCTGAAGGGCAACCCGACAAATGGGATCTCGATGCGACCGATACCGATCATGGCAATAGAGGCGCACAGAAAAAAGAAAACGGTCTTCCCGAGCCACGCTTCGAAATTTTTCGTACGTTCCATAATGTCCCAGCCACTCCCCAAAATTAACCACAGCGTGTGTCATGTGAAAAAATCCGTTCATGCTTCGAAAACCTCAGCTCGAACAGATTTGCTAACGGTAATTCAAGTACGTAGCCATTCGTTCCTTCGATCAACTCAGGACAGACTCTGAGCAAGTCCGAAGGAGAAAGCGGCGATTTTTCTCACGGCCGCGGAGTTCACAAAGTTCGGTGCATTGTTGTCGTCCTCAGCGCCTCCGCGGTGAATTATCGTTATACTCAAGAATACCGAGCGCGGTACGCGAGAGAGAGGATAGTCGAATCGGGCGCAAACTCGGCGGAGAATAGCACAAGCGAGGCTAACTTGCATTCTTATGCAGAAATCCGCCGAAAAGCGTGGCGGAAAGAATTTTTACATCGCGCCAAAGGGACCAGTTCTGGATGTAGTCCAGATCATGAGCGATGCGGGTCTCGAGGTCGGTGTTCCCGCGCCACCCGTTTACCTGCGCCCAACCCGTCATCCCCGCCTTAACTTTGTGACGCAGCATATACTTCGGCATCGATTTGCGAAACTCCTCGATCAGCGGCGGCCGCTCGGGTCGCGGGCCCACCAGGCTCATCTCGCCGCGCAGCACGTTAATCAACTGGGGCAACTCATCGAGGCTGGTGCGACGCAACCAGCGGCCCAAAGGCGTTATCCGCGGGTCGTTGTCGGCCGCCCAAATCGGACCGGTGCGCCTTTCCGCGTCCGGCACCATGGTGCGAAATTTAAGCATATCGAACCGTTTACGATCCAACCCCATGCGCTCCTGACGATATAGCACTGGCCCGGCGGAAGTTAGTTTAATGGCGACGGCAATGAGCGCCATGACTGGAGCAAAAACGCACAGCGCTATTCCGCCCAACGAAATATCGATGGCCCGCTTCATCAATGCATTCCAGCCGTCGAGAGGCGAAGACTGAAGGCTGATGATCTGCAACCCGTCAAATTCCTCCACGCTGCCGCGAAGCTTGGAGAATTCCCCAAAATCAGGGACATAGTAGACCGTCACGGGATCATCGCCCAGCCATCGTTGAATTTCGCCGAGTTTGGACGACTGCTCCAGCGGTAGAGTGATAAAAACAATATCCACTGCCTGTTCGTGAACCAGCCTTTGAACCTCGCCCCGCGTTCTGAGCACGCGCGCGTCCGTGGGTTCCGGCCCCAGGGTCCACGCATCGGTGAAGAATATCGCCGAGACGCTCAGTCCGAGATGACGGTACCACACGAGTTTGTCCAGGAGCTGCTTTCCCTGAACGGGGGCGCCGATGATGAGCGCACGGCGTAAATTGTATCCTCTTCTGCGCACAAGTCTGAGCGTTTCGCGGACAGCCACGTGACTTACACTCAGCAAGAGCAGGCTCAACGACCAGAAAATCACCACCACCGCCCTCGACAGGACGATTTCACGAATCAGAAAGAGAACGGCGAGAAAAACCGGCAGTGCAAGGCACGAGGCTTTGAACAGGTCGGCGATCTCGCGCAGGCGGGACGAGATCCGCCGCGGACGATATAGATCCAAACCCGTAAAGACGATCGTCCAGACAGCGACGACGAGGAGCCAAGCCACCACGTAGTGGCGAAAAATGTAATCCTGGCGCGGAACAAACAAGAAAGTGTGGAAACGGATGAAATACGCCATCCACCAGGCCAAGCTGACCAGTAGCAGGTCGTTGAGCAGCATGAGATTTTTGAAGAACTCATTGTGCCGTTTCAGCATCGTGTAGCTCCCGAAGATTTGCCTGCGATGCAAGCAACGCGCGATGGCGCCGATCGCAGGATTAGCCCAAAACGGACCCGGTTTCGCCAGAAATGGTTTAGGCGTTAAACCGGCGTTCAACCTATCCCCGGTGCTTTATCGAGCTGCTGAACCGTTGTCCCTAAGTAAAAATGAAGATTGAACCCGTTCGGTACAATACCGAAATCTTTTTCACCTGGAAAGATCAAGGCCCTGCACGACGGAGTAGAGTTCAGCCAACCTGGAGTCCTCTACCCACCCATTCGGACCAGCCTCTTGGTCTAATGTCTTTCTCAGGGGACCGTCGCCGGCGGCCTTAAGAGGCGGTTTTACCTATTAAACGCCTCGATGGCAAGAACAATTGCCTTTTTTTTTGGAATCAGGGCCGCGACAATAGGGTAACAGAGTTACCGCCCTTCAAGCAGGCGGAAGCGTTCCATCTGCACCCGGGGACAATTGACCGCCGCCGTTCGACCGTATAGCTTCTTGATCGTCGCCGCGAGGTTATCGGAGTTGGAAAATGAAGCTAACTATCCTCTGTGAGGCGACATCGCCTCGCCCAGTATTGGCCGCATGCAGCGCCTGATGCGTCATGCATTTTTCATTACAATTGAAAGGTCATGTTCGACCATCAATCCGACGAGATCTTGAAAGTTGGTTTTAGGACGCCAACCTAAATCGCGCTGAGCTTTCGCGTAATCGCCGATTAGATAATCGACTTCGGCAGGTCTAAAAAACTGCGGGTCCAGCCTGACGACAATCTTGCCCGTTGTTTCATCCTTCCCAACTTCATTTACCCCACCTCCGGACCAAGCGACATTAATTCCGACCTTCTTAAACGCCGCCTCTACGAACTGTCTTACCGTATGCGTCTCACCCGTGGCGACAACGTAATCGTTCGGCGCGGGTTGTTGGAGCATGAGGTGCATGGCTTCGACATACTCCGGCGCGTACCCCCAGTCCCGGCTCGACTCAAGATTGCCTATTCTCAATTCCTTTTGTAGGCCAAGTTTGATTCGCGCCACGGAATTGGTAATTTTTCGCGTGACGAACTCAAGACCTCTCAAAGGAGATTCGTGGTTAAACAAAATTCCCGAACAGACAAACATACCGTACGACTCTCTGTAATTCACTGCCATCCAGTGAGCGAAAAGCTTGGATGCGGCGTACGGGCTCCTTGGGTAAAAAGGGGTGCTTTCATTTTGGGGGAACGATTGAGCTTTGCCAAACATCTCGCTCGACGATGCCTGGTAAAATTTTATTTTGTTATTCACCGCCCTTGCTGCCTCGAGAAGCCTCAAGGGTCCGAGTCCCGTAACGTCAGCGGTGAAGACCGGCACTTCGAAGGACAAGCCGACAAAACTTTGCGCGCCAAGGTTGTATATTTCGTCCGGTTGGATTTGCTCGATTGCTCTGTATATGTTGGTAAATTCCAGAAGCTCCAGAGGAACAAATTGCACCTTATCATCGACACCTAAGAATTTGAGCCGCTCCAGGTGCAGTTCCGATGTTCTCCTGAACGTCCCGTACACTTCGTACCCTTTGTTCAGCAACAGTTTAGCCAGATACGCTCCATCTTGACCGGTAATTCCTGTGATTAGCGCTTTCATAGTCTTCGTTCCTCCCGATGATACCTGATCATACCAATTCACCTGACGCGCGTGCTTTTAAGCGATAAACTCGTTTGTACACTTGCAAAGTCTGTCGCGCCGTCTCGTCCCAAGTAAAACGCCCAGCCCTGGCAAGACCTTTCTGTCGTAGCTCTTCTGCCAGCGCTTCATTGGTTAGCACCCGCATCATGGCCGCAATTAGTTCTCGGGTATTGGCGGGATCTATGACAACGGCTGCGTCTCCGGCGATTTCCGGCAAAGAGGTCACATTCGAAGTAACCACTGGTGTACCACATGCCATTGCTTCCAGTACAGGAAGACCGAAGCCCTCGTGAAGAGAGGGGAACAGAAAAACCGAGGCCCCCGCGTACAATAAGGGCAGTTCTTCGTCCGAAACCGGCCCTATAAAGCTGACACTCTGAGACAGCCCAAGACTAACAGGCAAAGCGAAAACGTCGTTGCACAAACCGCTATCCGCGCCAGCAATGACCAACCGCGGTTTCGACTTCAGTTCTCTCGATTTCAGCATTTCGGCATATGCAGAGATGACGACGGAAAGGTTTTTTCTTGGCTCTATGTTGCCAACGTATAGAAAGTACGGATGGTCTCCGATACCGTACCGCGCGCGAATCCCGTGTGCGTTTGATCTATCCGCGGGTGGTTTAAAACGCGATGTGTCCACTCCCGGATATACTACGCTGACCTTATCAGCAAACGTCTTAAACCGTTCTGCTATCCGATCTCGCGTGTAAGCAGAATCTACAATAATAGCATCAGCCAGCTTGAGAAGTCGTCCTATAGCCAAACGAAAGTAATACGCATGGCGTCTTTTAACGCTCTGCGGAAATAACAGAGGGATAAGATCGTGAACCGTGAGGACGTACCGGGTTTTACCTTTCGGCCAAAATAACGGCAAAGAAAGATTGTCTAAGGCGTGATAGAGATCAAAGCGTTCGCTGCGCATTATCCAAGGAGCATAAAGATTGGCCCAAACGAGCCTATTAGTGGGCGGAACCCTCGTCACTCGAACGGTACTCGGGGATACTGCGTAAGGGCCATTGCGACCGACAACAAGCGTTAGCCTTGCTTCGGCAGAAACACATTTACTAAGCCCCGCCACCAAATAAGATGTGTATTGGCCAATTCCGGTTGCAATTCCGCAAAACTGGCAATCGATACCGATTTTCA
>DATBLC010000114.1:0-5245 GCA_036555515.1 Binatia bacterium | reverse complement strand
TTGCGGCGCTACTTGCAGCGTATCCAGCTGCCGACGCTGGTCCTATGGGGTGAGCGCGATGGCATCGTGACCACGGCGCATGGCAAAGCCTATCACGAAGGCATTGCGCAATCTCGATTCGTGACCCTCGCCAATTCTGGGCATCTGCCTCACGTCGAAGCGCCGGAAACCTGCGCGGACATGATAGTTGAATTTTTGCGCAATTCCGGTGTCTGATAACTATGAAGCACGCGAAGTGAAGGAATAAGAAAATTTCACCACGAAGGCACGAAGTTCACGAAGCTTCAGAACATAAAATTCGAACCCGTCGTGTGCTCCTTCGTGGTGAGAATCTCTATCGAGGCTTCCTCCTGCTTGGCGCGTTTGGCGTGGCCTGAGCGAATTTCTAATCATTTGCTCTCGAATGCAACGCGGCGAGCCGCTCCGAGCGCACCCATTGCTTCAGCGGCTTGCCGTCCTCGAAAGCCTGGAGTTCGCGCTCCCAGATCTTGCGAAT
Source organism: Binatia bacterium (assembly GCA_036555515.1). Classification (GTDB taxonomy): domain Bacteria; phylum Desulfobacterota; class Binatia; order UBA9968; family UBA9968; genus DATACQ01. Next base: position 4,749 of record DATBLC010000114.1, on the reverse strand, counting down.
GAGAATCAACGCTCGATCCGACTGGCCAAGCCACTCAAGTTTTCTGAGCTCGAGCGGCCCCTGACCGACTTGGGTCGCATAGTCTTGGATCCAAACGATATTCGATCTCTCCGGCCCTTCGATGTCTTGAATGCGCCGCTCGCCGCGCAAAACCGCTTCGCCGACTTCGGTGGGCGAGCGCCCGAGCTTGCCGGTTCGCGCCTTGTGACGGTTTTTATAAGCTTCGCCCTCTTCGCCCTCCGTTATATGCGTCACGTCGAGTTGGAAGCTGGCGTGGCTGTTGTCATCGATGGGCACGCGCCAGGCGAGATGATCGCGGTCGCGTTCTCTGAAGCACAGGAGATTGGGCAAACCATGCTGAGTAATATACAACCGGCCGCTGGGAAACCGGGATTTAAGAAGCACGCCCCATTCGCTCTCTTCGACGCTAATGTCGGGAATTTCTGGCGGGCGGTTCATGTAGAATTCAGATTCGCGATGGGTGAAGGGAATGTGAATCGGGTCGTTTTCCAAGTTATTGACGAAGTTACAAGGGCGCACATAGGTTTCAACCCAGAGTGTATCTTTTTCGAAATCCGGATAACGCGGTAGGGGAGGAGGATCGCCCGCGCCGAAATAGACGAAAATCAAGCCGAGATATTCCTCCGTCGGACAACTGCGAATGCGCACTTTTTCTGCGAAGGTTTCCTTCTCCGCGGGCTGCTCGACGCACTGCCCGGAACTATCGTACTTCCAGCCGTGAAACCGGCAGCGAATGCAATCGTCCTCGACCCAACCGACGGAAAGCTGCGCTAAACGATGCGCGCAGCGAAACCCGACGACGTGCGGCTTACCGCCTTCACCGCGGTAGAGGGTAAACTCTTCGCTCATGATCTTGATCGGCTTCGCCCAGCCGGGCTTGAGATCTTCCGCGCGAAAAACCGGGTGCCAAAACTTTCTCATGTACTTGCCGGCTAAAGCCTCCGGCCCCGTGTAATAAAAATCCATGAAACTGACCATAGACACTATTCTCCCCAGTAGTTATGGTTTTGCCCTTTGCGGAGTTATTTTACTTGAAGCCATATTGGCTCCATTTCTTCTGAACGGCCTGAATGTATTCGTTGGGCACGCGCGCCGCCGGCGGATAGGCATGCTTCCTAGTTGCGTCGATGAGAATCTTGCTGCCGGCCCGGCGTTGCGGATCATGTTGTGGTACATCCGCCGGCGCCGTTGACGGATCGACTCCCGAAGGAACCACACCGCCGATCGTGAAACTGTCGCGAACCGGTTGGGTATGGAAGCTCATCGCCCATTCCACCTGAAAGGGATTGCGCACGTCGATGTCCTCATCGACAATGATGGTAAACTTGCCCTCTTTGTTCATTAGCGACCAGGCGCCCCAGGCGACCTCTTTGACTTGCTCCGGGTATTCCTTTTTCATCGCAATCACCAACATACCGCTGGCGCCGCCGCTTTCCGTGAAATGAACGTCGCGTACCGGCAGGCCGAGGACTTGGCGCAGGTGATGCAACAACGCCGCGGAACGGCTGAGACTGCGGATGCAACTCGATTCGCTCGGCGGCATCTGGCTCAAGAATGCATGATAAACCGGCGTTCGCCGCCGGGTCATGCAAGTGACATCGATAATTGGCTGCTGGCCGCCCGGACTCATGTAGCCCGAGAATTCTCCGAAGGGTCCCTCTCGCTCGCGTTGCCCGGCGCGGAGAAATCCTTCGAGTACAAACTCGGCATTGGCGGGAACTTCGAGGTCAACCGTTTGGCATCGAACCAGGGGCACTGGCTCGCCGCGCAGGCCGCCGGCAACCGCCAGCTCATCGGTGCCATAGGGAAACTTGCTGATAGACGCGAGCACGATCGTCGGGTCGACGCCGATGGCGACGGCTATGGGCATGTCTCGCTTAGTCGATTCGTACTGGCGAATATGTTTCGCCGCATGCTGCGCGCCACCGACATAAAGGCCGAGGCGTTGCGCCGCCTTCATTTGCAGCCGATAGGTCCCGACGTTGCGTTTGCCGGTTTCGGGATCTTTGGTGATTACCACCGGGGCCGTAATATACGGGCCGGGATCAAGGGCCGGCGTCCAGACCACCTGAGGCAAGCTGCCGATGTGCACCTCCTCGCCGCGAAAAATGACTTCTTGGCAGAATCCCGACTGAACTAACGTCGGATCGATGGGCTCGCGCTGCCCTTTTTCCCAGACCTTAGGAATATTCTCCACCGTCGTCGAAAGCGCCATTGCGTAGATCGCCGGCGAGCCGCCGATCACGCCAATCACCAGTGGAAATGGACTGTCCCCGACGTGACGAAATCCCAACGCGGGCCTGTCATTCCAACCGTAGCGATCAAACACCTGCCTTGTGATGGCGGTTACTTCCCATGATGGATCTACTGGATTTTCAATCCAGTGCAGTTTTTTTTCGGCTTCCAGACATTTGAGATATTGTTGCAGGTCTGCGTAGGCCATTCGAAAACCCCTCGGTTTTAGAGAAGAGGAGATTTAACCGCAAAGAGCGTAAGGGGTGCAAAAGAAGAGAGGACTAACCACGAAGATCACGAAGGCCACGAAGGGTTCGGATATTTATCCTCTTAAACTCCGTGAACTTTGTGTCCTTCATGGTAAATCCTCTTTTCAGTTCTCGCTCAATTTTGGTTGCGGCTTCGCCGCGTTTAGCCCTTCGTGGTGAATAATCACACAGAGTAGGCGATACAATAGTGATTGGCGGCTTGTCAACGACGGCAGACAATGCGCGTGTTGCGGAGCGCGCGGCCGGCTCGCGAAGCGATTGAGTTTGCGGGTGGAAATTGGTAGGAGGCGCGTTGAGTCCTTGTGGTCTGTAACAGTTGATTGACGTCTAATTTCGAAGAACCCTTCGACAAGCTCAGGGTGAACGGTTAAGACACAAGCCGTTCGTGGTGAGGCTCTCGAACCATGAACGGCAGACGCTATGTAGCTGTTACAGTTTACTAGAGTTGTTTTCCGAACTTCTTAAAGAACGTCTTGGTTCGGCAAATTTTGCCGGGAGGTTATTTCTATGGCGCGCATTCGTCACTTGGCAATAGTCTCCGACGACCGCGAAAGGCTGGTCGAGTTTTACACCAGGGCGTTCGGCATGAAACGGATCGAAGGGACGGGGCCGGCGATCTACTTGTCGGACGGCTATATCAATCTCGCGCTGATTCAGAAGCGGCCCCATAACAAAACCGGGATGTATCATTTCGGTTTCGTCGTCGATGAGATTGAATCGTTAAGACCGCTTTGCAAAAAGCTCGGCGCGGCCTCCGGGCTTGAGGAGCGGCCCTATCAGTCGGAATATCGAGTGCACGATCCCGACGGCAACCCCATCGATGTTTCGCTCAGGGGTTGGCCCGTGGAGGCGCAAGCTCAGAAGAAAGGCGATGCCTGATGAGACTGGCAACGATTGTCGCCGCCGCCGGGATATTTCTGTCATTGGCGGAGTGCCAAAGTGCCGACAGGGTGAGAATCGCCGTGGCCAACTATAATATTTCCAATCTCACTGTTGGCGTTGCTCATACCAAGGATTTTTTCAAGCAAGAGGGCATCGAAGCGGAAATCATCAGAATGAATCCCAACGTGGCGACCATGGCGCTCATCAGCAATGATGTCGGTTACTCGACGTTGGTCGGTTCGGTGGTTGGCGCGGCCCTAAAAGGGGCCAAGGTCAGAATGATCGCCTGTTCGCAGGATCGCACGCCGCTGACGTTGGTCGCCAAGCCGGAACTAAAATCCGTCAAAGATCTCAAGGGGCGGGTCATCGCAGTGGGATCTTATGGCTCTACGCCGGATTTGGTCGCGCGCATGGTCGTAAAACACGCCGGCCTCGATCCCGAGTCGGACATAAAAGTGCTTGCCCTGGGCACCGACGGCGCCAGGCTGGCCGCCCTCAAGGAAGGCGTCGTCGACGTCATCGTCGTCGCCCCGCCGGTGGATTTCGAGGCCAAAAAATTCGGCTTTAACATCATTAGCCGCGCGGGAGATATCTTTCGCTTTCCGTACAATGGACTCACAACCAGCGTGCAAAAGCTCAACGAGAGACCGGATGAGGTTAAGCGGGTCATTCGCGCCATGCTAAAGGCCAACGCGTTCATCCGAAAGAATAAGCAAGGAACCGTTCAGGTTTTAATAAATTGGGCGAAGACCAAGCCGGAGTTCGCCGAAGCCGGCTACGACTCGTCGGTGAATGTGTTCAGCGCGGACGGAAGCATACCCGAAGACGGCCTTCGAATCGTCGTCGACAACTTCCGAAAATCGATGAACATAACGCGGCCGGTCGCGCTTACGGAGGTGTCCGACGCCACGCCGTTACTGGAAGCGCAACGGGAACTCGGGCTGAGGAAGTAAGCGGAGCTGAATGGGAGCGAACGTTCCGGTAAATATCGACATCGTCGAGCCGGGACTGACGATCTAATGCGAACGATCGATTATATGGATTGCTTTCCCACCGGGCCCGCTACCATCGCGGGCGAATATATGCGCCGGTTCTGGCACCCCGTGCAGCGGGCCGAGGATCTCAAGCCGGGTTGGGCGAAGCCAATCAAGATCATGGGGGAAGAGTTTACGCTCTACCGCGGTGAAGGCGGTAAGCCGCACCTCGTCGGCTTTCGCTGCGCGCATCGCATGGCGCAGCTTTCCGCCGGTTGGGTCGAGGGCGATTGCATTCGCTGCCGCTTTCACGGCTGGAAGTACGATAGTTCCGGGCAGTGCGTCGAGCAGCCCGCGGAGAAGGAAAC
>DATBLC010000113.1:0-29105 GCA_036555515.1 Binatia bacterium | reverse complement strand
GCCACCACCCCGTCCTCTCCATAGGTGGAAATGCCCGCCGGCAGGGCCTGAAAACAACCTTTGCGCTCCTGTGCCCGCGCTCTCCAGGTCTCACCCCTCGGTCGCTGTTTGGTTACTCAATTGTGGACTCCTTAATAGAATGGAGCTTCAAAAATGAGCGACTTCGACAGACTGCTGAACTCATTACAGCAAACGGGTTACCATCAGTGGATAAAGAACGAGGGAATTCCCATGGTGATATCGCGCTGCGCTACAGCGGAAGGATCCAGCCGACCGGATTTCAGCTGGCGGCCAAGATTCATGAAGACGGCACCACGACGTCGATCAAAAAAGGCGGGACGATGATTGAGTACGAAGACGAAGATCCGGAGATTCGCAGACGCTTTGACGCCGAATTGCAAAAGGCGGGAATGCGCTCGGACATGCCACCGGTCGCTTGCGCGTGACCCAGGCGGCAAAAATCGGACGAGCTTCATGGATCGGCACACTTCCGATCGCCGGCAAGCCTAAAGGTGAGCTCAATGGAAGATCTTAGAGACTGGCTCAGAGAAGTTGAAGCATTAGGACAATTAAAGCGGGTCCATGGCGCCGACGCCAACCTGGAAATCGGCATGGTAACCGAGGTCAACGGCCAGCGCAGAGGACCGGCGCTTCTGTTTGATGACATACCGGGATTTCATAAGGGATTCAGGATCCTCACGGGATCGATGCTTAATGCCAGGAGACTGGGCGTGACACTGGGATTTCGTGATATCAACAGCGATCAGGAGCTTGTCACTCGTCTCGAGGGAAGAATGATCGAATTCGAGCAGAGAGCGCCACAGTACCCAGTGCAAGTTAAATCCAGCGGACCGGTCTTGCAGAATCGTTACACCGGCAATGAAGTGAACTTGCTCAAATTCCCCGCGCCCAAGTGGCACGCCCATGACGGCGGTAACTACCTGGGGACGGGCTGTATCGTCATCACCAAAGATCCCGACAGCGGCAGAATTAACTTCGGTTCATACCGTTTGATGGTTCAGGATGAGAAGTCGATTACCTTGCATATTTCGTCTGCCCACCATGGCGCGATCAACATCAAGAAATTTCAAGATAGAGGAGAACCAGCGCCGGTTGCGGTATCGCTGGGGCATCATCCGCTCTATTTGATTGTCGCGAGCATGGGTATCCCTTACGGAATTTCGGAATTCGAATATTTGGGCGCAATTACCAGCAAGAGTGCGTCAGTCGTCCGCGGCGAAGTGACGGGTCTGCCGATTCCGGCTGGCAGCGAATTTGCGCTGGAGGGGTTTTGTTCCTTCGATGACTTCCGCGATGAAGGACCTTTTGGCGAATACACTGGATATTACGCTTCGGGCCGGGGCAAAGAGCCGGTGATTAATGTTCGCGCCGTTTACCACAGGGACGATCCCATCAATCTCGGCGCCCCACCGGGGCGGCCACCGCACGATTACTCCTACGTAAATGCTTTGATGAAGTCGATCAGCGTCAAGGAATCGCTGGTGAAGGACGGCATCCCGGATGTGAAGGGTGTCTGGTATCACGAGGCGGCGGGAGTCAATTTCTTCGTTGTAGTTTCCATCCGCCAGCGGTTTCCGGGCCATGCGCGGCAAGCAGGCTATATCGCGGCGCAATGCCAGGCTGCCGGTAACCATCTCGGCCGATACGTCGTTGTTGTCGACGACGATATCGATCCTACCGACCTCAACGAGGTGATCTGGGCGATTGGCACGCGCTCGAATCCGGAAAAAGACATTGATATTATGCGCAATTCTTACTCGAGTCCGCTCGATCCGATATATCCCAACCAGGGCAAGATATTTTTTGGCTCACGCGCGATCATCGACGCGTGCAAACCCTACGATTGGATTCGTGACTTCCCGCGCGTGGTGCAGTCGAGCCCCGAGGAGAAGCAAAAGATTATCAAGAAATGGTCGGAGATTTTTTCGTAAGGAGGTCAAGGGCAAAACTATGGCCAAGAAAACCGTGTGCGTTGGAATATTTATCCTTCTCGGGTTTTTGCTCGCGCGGCCGGGGCAGAGCGCGGATTTGGCGCCCATCAATTTTGTCTCCTCTGGTTCCGGCGGCATCGTGGATGTCATAAAATTCTCCCACAAACACGGCTTGTTCAAGAAACATGGGCTGGAGATGACGATCATCTTTGTCAACAGCGGCGTGCTTACCGCGCAAACCGTTGTCGCCGGCTCGGCTCCGGTCGCCAATAATTCCATCAGCGATGTCTTGAACGCCCTGGCAGCCGGCGCGCCGCTCAAGATACTGACGGTCAACATCGATCGTTTCCAGCACCTCTTTGTCGCCAGACCGGGAATCAATAATCCGAAAGATATGAAAGGCAAGAAAGTCGCCGTTAGCCGTTACGGCGCCTTCTCGGATATCGAGACGCGCTTCTTAATTCGCCAGTGGGGCATGGACCCGGAAAAGGACGTGCAGATCCTGCAGATCGGCAATTCCGCCGCGCGTTCAGCGGCTCTGATTAGCGGCGGCGTGGACGGCGCGGTGGTGACGCCGACGTTCGTGCCCATGGCCAAGAAAGCCGGGCTCCATGTCATCTTTGATCTCGCCACGATCAAAACGAAATTCGCCAACATCGGATTCATCGCTCATGAGCGCTTCCTTAGGGAGCAGCCACAGCTCGCCCGGGCAACCGTGGCCGGTTTGGTCGATGGCATACGATATTGGAAGGCCAACCCGGAGATCGCCAAAAACTACTTGAAGGAAACCTACAAGTTCGGCGGCGCGGCGATTGATTCGATTTACGAGGAAACCAATGCGTTCGTGCGCTCCCGGCCCACCCCCGACTTGGAGGGTATTCAAACAGCCTGGGAAAGCGTGCCGGATCTCAAAGCACGCGGCCCGGTGGATTTTAGAAAATTTATCGAAGCAAAATTCGTCGAGGATGTCTTGCGGGACATGAAATGATCGGCGCTGGCAGTTCGAACGTATAGAGGAAATGATGAAAACCGATTTGCGATCCTGGATCAGTACTGTCGAAGCCCAGGGCGAGCTGAAGACCGTTAACGGCGCGGACTGGAACAAGGAGATCGGTACCGTGGTTGAGCTCAACGCCAAGGCGCGCGGCCCGGCGTTGCTGTTCGACAAGATCAAGGATTATCCGGCCGGCTTTCGTCTACTTGCCGGCGCAATGTCCAGCGCCAAGCGCTTATCATTGACCTTGGGCATGCCGCTAGGTCTTGAAGGTTTGGACTTGATCCGCAGCATGAAAGACAAGATGCACGGTTGGAGCGATGAACTCGACGAGTTTCCGCCAATGCCGGTGAAAGACGGAGCCATCTTTCAAAACGTCGATGAAGGAGATCGCGTCAATCTGCTCAAGTTCCCCGCGCCGTTGTGGCACCATGATGACGGCGGGCGCTACATCGGCACCGGTTCGGTGGCGATCATGCGCGAGCGCAATGGCGATTGGGTCAATCTAGGCACCTATCGTGTGATGATCCATGACGAGAAGTCAGCGGGCATCTTTATCGCGCCGGGCCACCATGGCCGAATCATCATGGAGAGCTACTGGAAGGAAGGCGAGCCTTGCCCGATTGCGATTTCCGCCGGCCACCACCCGGTGTTTCTCTTTGCCGGCTCGTTTTCTTTGCCGCCGCGAGTGCCGGAATATAACTATGTCGGCTCGGTGCTACACGAACGGATCCCAGTGGTTGCCGGACGGATAACCGGTCTTCCGCTGCCGGTGTTCAGCGAGATTGTTCTGGAGGGTTTCCTCTATCCCAATGAGCTTAAGAGCGAAGGAAAGTTCGGTGAATGGCCGGGCTATTATGTCAGCGATGCCAGACCGGAACCGGTCATCCAAGTAAAGGCGGTTTACTACCGTAACGATCCCATCATTTTGGGCGCCTGGCCCGGCCGTCCGCCGCACGACAGCACGTACCGGCACTCAATCATCAAGTCTGCCGACCTTTGGGAGCTCCTCGAACGAGCCAGGATCACCGGCATCACCGGCGTCTACCGGCCAGAGTCGGGCGCGGCAAATCTGCTGACGCTCATCAGTCTCAAGCAGGCTTACGACGGCCAGGCGCGGCAGGTCGCCGTCGTCGCTTCGCAGCTCCTGCATCCTTCGCATCCGACTCGCTACGTGATCGTGGTGGACGACGACATCAATGTCATGAGCCTTGAGGACGTCATGTGGGCGGTGTGCACGCGCAGCGATCCGGTCCGCTCAATCACGCTCATTGACCATACGCGAGCGAATTTTCTCGATCCGATGGTCCGTTCCAGGTTTGACGCAAACGCGGGCCACACGAGTTCCTGCGCGGTCATCGACGCCTGCCGTCCGTTTGCTTTGCGCGATCGATTCCCGAAAGTGGCCGAATCAAGCGCGGAGTTCAAACAGCAGGTGAGGGAGAAGTGGGCGGGAATATTAAATCTTTAGCGCAACGGGAGTTAGGCAACAGATGGCAAAGTTTCGCGTTCTCGGCCGCGCGCTCAAGCGCGACGACGGCCGGGGAAAAGTTACTGGACAAGCCCATTTCACGGCAGACGTAATTCGCCCCGACATGCTGTGGGGCAAGATTCTGCGCAGCCCCTTGCCACACGCTCGCATCGTGAATATCGACACGAGTCGCGCGCAGGCTTTGCCGGGCGTCAAGGCGGTCATCACCGCTCGCGACGTGAGTCCCAAGCTCACCGGCAGGACCCTCGGCGATCTGCCGATATTGGCGCGCGAGCGGGTGCGCTTCGTGGGCGACAAGGTGGCGGCGGTTGCCGCCGTCGACAAAGACACCGCGGAAGAAGCGCTCGGCCTGATCGAAGTGGAGTACGAAGAGCTGCCGGCGGTGTTCGATCCGCTGGCAGCGATGAAGCCCGAGGCGCCGTTGATCCATCCCGACTATGCCTCCTACGAAGGACCGGAAACCAAGGCCCCCGGCCTCCACAACGTGCAGAGCGTGCTGCGGGCGAAAAAGGGCGACATCGAAAGAGGTTTTAGCGAGTCCGACAAGACCTTCGAGCATCGGTTCCAAACCCAGATGGTGCACCAGGGTTACATCGAGCCCTACGCCTGCTCGGTCGAAATTGACGGCGAGGGAAGGATTCTCGCCTGGGCATCGACGCAATCCCCGTTCAGCGCGCGCGATCAGATGGCGCGCCTGCTGGACTTGCCCAAAGAGCGAGTCATCTTTCATCCGGTCGTTGTCGGCGGATCGTTCGGCGGAAAAGATCATCTCATCGATATTCCCATTGCCTATTATCTCGCGCGTCGAGCCGGCAGGCCCGTGCGCATCGTGCGCACGTACGGCGAGGAGCTGCTGGCCGCTGCGCCGCGCCATCCCGCGCTAATTTTTCTACGCAGCGGCGTCAAGCGCGACGGCCGCTTATGGGCGCGCGACGCGCGGGTAATTTATAACGGCGGGGCCTACGGCGCGTTTAAGCCCAGTCCGCCGGCGCACATGAGCGGCGCGCTCACCCAGGGCGGGGCCTATCAGGTGCCGCATACGCGCCTTGAGAGCATGTGCGTCTATACCAACCAGGTTCCCGGTGGTTACATGCGCGCCTCCGGCGAGCTGCAAACTGTTTTCGCGGTTGAAACCCATATGGACATGATCGCGACTGAGCTGGGCATGGATCCATTGGAGTTTAGATTTCTTAACGCCTTGCGCGAAGGCGACGGCAATTACAGCGGCTTTCAGTACCGCGACATAAAGTGCCGAGAGGTGTTGGCGCGCGCCCGCGCGGTCTGGAGGCAACCGAAACTTTCGCCGCTGAAGCCCGGTAATTGGACGGGCCGCGGAATCGCGCTCTCTTGCCGCCATGTCGGCCAAGGAGAATCCGAAGCGGAGGTCCTGCTCGGCAACGATGGGAACCTGCGGCTGGTGGTTGGCATTGTCGATCAAGGAGCCGGCGTTCATGTGATGCAGCAACAAGTTGTCGCGGAGATCCTCGGCATCCAACCTGAGCGCGTCACGGTGGAAGTTCCGGACACAAACCACGCGCCGTTTCATGATGGCATCAAAGGACAGGGAGCAACCCATGTCACCGGTCAAGCCGCATCGCGCGCTACCCACGCCCTGATTGAAACGTTGAAGGCGCGCGCGGCGATTCACTGGCAAGCTGACCCAGCTCAAATCGAATGGCGCGATGGACGGGTGTGGCTGAGGGACGGAAAAAAAAGCATGGATTTGAAGCAACTCGCGTCCCTCGCCCCGGGCGAACCCGGACGGGGCTTTGCTTACTACGATGGGCGGGTGCGGCCGCGCGAGCATATTTTTCAAAGTGTGATTGCCGATGTCGAAGTCGACAAGGAAAGCGGGCAAGTTCAAGTCAGGCGGCTCAGTAGCTTTCATGATGTCTCGGTGGTCATCAATACACTGACTCATCAAGGGCAAATCGAGGGAGGCTTATTGCAAGGTTTGGGCATGGCCATCTGCGAAGAGATGCGGATCGAGGACGGCGGCGTAACCACGCTTAGTCTGGGCGATTACAAGGTGCCTACGGTTCGCGATCTGCCGGCGCGTGAAACCACTCTGGTTACGGATGCCACCGAAGGACCGGGCCCCTTCAACGCCAAACCGGCGGCCGAGCATGCAATCACGCCGATTCCCCCGGCAATCGGAAACGCTGTTTTTAATGCAACCGGTGTGCGCCTGACGGCTCTTCCCCTCTCGGCGGAAAAAGTCTATGGCGGTCGCGATACTCTGAAGCAGAATGGAAAAAGGTGACTTCCTCGCGGGCGACGGGAAGAGCGGTTTTGCCTGAAGAGATCGGCGGCACAATTCTTTTCCTCGTCCAACACGGTCAGGCTTCCGTAACCGGCCAGATCATGCATGTAAACGGTGGCGCCGCAATGGTTTAGTTGGAGAGGTAGATGCGCTAAGAAGTCCGTGGTCTGGGGAAAGAGTTTCAGACCTAAACGAAGCAGTTCACCGAGAAAACAGGAGGCTAATATGCGAATCGATCCTAAGTTGGTGAAAGTTGTTCAGGAGCGGGCTTCGGTCCGTCTCGATCCCAAAAACATGATTGGCACAACTCGAGTCGACATCAGGCACATCGAGCAAAAGACTTTTGAGGCCGCTTACAAAACTGAGGACAAGAAATTCGACATCATGATCGACGAGCCGGCGGTGCGCGGCGGCATGAGCCAAGGCGCCACTCCGCTAGGTTACTTTGTGACCGGCGCCGGCGGCTGACTGATCATGCAATATACCAGTTTGGTAATGGAAAGAGAGCTGCCCATCGAAAACATCAAGATGATGGTTCGCGCCCACACGATCCGCGAAAAGCCGAGAGCGTTCACAGACATGATCTTCGAGGTCCGCCTGGATGGCGCTGCCGCGGCGGCAGAGGTCAAAGCGCTGGCGAAAGATGCGAGCGCCAATTGTTTTGTAGAGAACACCCTTGCAAAGGCAATTCCCTTGACCACGGAAGTTTTCTTAAACGACACTAAGATCGTGACGCTAAAACGGGCTCCCGAAGATACGGCAGGAGAGTCGAACTCGGCTTAAGCTTGCTGCTCAGCCAGGTCCCATTTCCGTCACGAAGTGTTCAACTCCGCGCCACGCAGATCCGCCGCTGTCCGGATGCATGACATCCGGGTTGTACAGCTGAGAAGAGAGGAAACAAAATCCGCCTGCCGTTTCAACCCACGCGTCGAATCCATTGACGAGAACCACCCTCCCAGAGGGAGGCCCGGTCGCGGCACGGAGAAGGGCGTGTTAACGCCTCGTTCTAATCCCGGAAACAGTGCCGGAGGCGAAGCCGCCGAGCCCGTCTGCTTCGAGCCATTCGTCATCTTTCATCTTGGCCAATTCGTTCACTGTAAACCTTCCTTTGCCGGGCCGGGTTACTTCTCGATCAACTGCAGCGCATGACCGTCAGGATCGCGCACTAGAAATCCTTTATTGATTCCCAGGGCTCGGTCAGGAAATGTCGTGACGCCGGACGAAACCAAGCGACCGCGTCCGGTCTTTAGCTTTTCAGCGGCGGCGTCGGCGCGGTAGACCCGCATGGCAGTGTGCCAATGCCATAGATCATTGGGGCGGGAATCCACCGGCGTCGGCCGGCCGTCCCTCGGCGTCAAGTAATCGAGAAACTCGACTCCGGGACCAGAATCGGTCCTGAGCCCGCTGATCCGCACTCTTGATCCAAACACATTATTGAGACGTTCTTGTTCGATGCCATAGTTTTCACTCTCGCCGGCAAACCTCATTCCCAGAATATCTCGATAGAACCGTAAGCTGCGTTCTGTGTCCAAAATTGCGATCGCCGTGTGATCGATACCCAAAAAAAGACGCCCCTTTGTCTGTTGCCACTTGGGATCGCCTTTGCCCGATGGAAAATAGATGAGCTCCAGATTGTGGCCGTCCGGATCCTTGAAGTAGAAAGCTTTGATGCCAGCTGCGGCCTTGTTCCAATCGGGGATACGCTGCGGTCCGGTGGAGGTGTGCTGTACTTTATAAGCGCGCAGCTGCTGGTAGGCCCTATCCATGTCGCTCACGACAATCGCGATGTGTTGGAACCATTGATCGTTGCTGCGCGAGTCTACAGGAATCGGCCTGCCTTTGGGCGCGAGATATTCCGTCAATTCGATGATTTCATCGCCTAGCTTCATGCGGACGATTTTCATTCTTGCCCCAAAGACTCCTTGAAGCCGCTCGTATTCGCTGCCCGCGACTTCGATGTCCGACACTTTTACAAACGTCAGCACCTTGGAAAAGAATTCCACCGCGCGGTCCATATCCGAGACGGTCATTCCCACCGCATCAACGGACTTGACGGTTTGCGCCAATACCTGCGAAGACCAAAGAACAATCGTCAATAAGAGGCAAAGTGAAACCCTCACCCCTGCCCCTTCCCTAGAAGGGCGAGGGAGAAATTTTTGCTCTCCTCGTTTGCTTCCACACCCGCCCCAGCACGTGGGCTTCTGCCATGCTATCAACCAACGCCGGCCAGAGAATTGTCCTTCTCCTCTGAGATTACAGGGTGAGGATGAGGACTTGATCCGGTCGGCGGATTGCACAGCTCTTTTCATCGACAAGCCTTTTCTGCAGGTGTTATTGAGGCCGATTTTTACTCTAAGCCCTCTGCGCTTTGCGTTTCGCATTCATGTTTGCCGCGTTTATTGCCTCATCTTTTGAATCAGATGGTCGCCCACCCGCAGCGCGTTGGCCATAATGGTTAGAGCCGGGTTCACCGCGCCGCTGGAACAGAAAACGCTGCCGTCGACGACGTAGAGATTATCCACTTCGTGCGCCTTGCAGTTGGCGTCCAGCGCGCTCGATTTCGGATCGTTCCCGAAACGAACCGTGCCGACCTGGTGCGCAACGCCCGCCAACGGGATGCGTTGGCCAACGAACAGGTTTCGAGAGAAAAGTCCTTCATGGCATTGATGGCCGTGCACGTTGCACTTGGTCTGTTGTTGCATCAGTCCTTTTAGTTTTGTTATGAGCCGCTTGTGGCCTTCCTCATTGTTGGGTGAATAGCTTAGGACGATGCCGCCGTTGCCGTCGAGGCTGACGCGGTTGTTCGGATCCGGCAAATCCTCGGAGGTGAGCCAGAAATCGAGCGAATGCTTCGCCATCATGTCAAGGGTCCAGCCAGGGGTGAGCGCCGGGGCCCCGCCCTTCAGTGTCTCGCCGTCGAGCTTGCCCACGAAAGAAATATGGCCCATGGGAAATTCCCATTCTCTGCTGCCGAAATAAAAATCGTTGACCGATAGCGACTTTTGAAAAATGGTCGGGTTCGGACACTTGGAGATCGCCATTAACACGGAATTGACGTGGCCCATGTAGTGGCGTCCCACCACATCGGAGCCGTTGGCCAGCCCGCGCGGATGCTTGTCGTTAGCCGAGCGCAAGAGCAGAGCCGCCGAGTTAATTGCGCCGCAGGATGAGACGACAAAATCCGCCGAGTAAATTTCTCGTTCACCGTTGCGCTGCACCATGACTTTATTGACCTGCCGTCCCGAGGCGTCGGTTTCGAGCCGTTCAACGTAAGCCTCGGTCAACAGTATAACGTTGGGATGCTCGAGTGCCGGGTCTACAGCGCATACCTGAGCGTCGGATTTGGCATATATCAAACAGGGAAAACCATCACAGGTCTCGCAGCGGATGCAGCGGCTGGCGTGTGGCTCTTTCTCGTTGAGCATGACTCCCAGGGGGGTGTGAAACGGACGCAGACCCGAGCGGGCAAAGTCATCAGCGAGTTGTTGGATGCGCGGCTCATGGCTGACGGCCGGGTGCGGGTAGGGCGCGCTTGCGCAGGGTTCAGTGGGATCCTCACCGCGGTTGCCGTGCACGCGATAGAGCCCTTCCGCCTCAGTGTAATAAGGTTCTATATCTTCGTAACGAATCGGCCAGGCCGGAGAGAGGCCGCCGTGATGGCGAATCTCACCGAAGTCTTCTTTCCTGAGACGAAATAAAGCGGCGCCGTAAAACTTCGTATTGCCCCCGACGTAATAGTTGGTGTGTGGATGGAGCTCTTTGCCGTCCTTGTCGTGCCACACCTCTTTGGTCTGGTACTTTCCGTCGAGATTCACGGCGTGGGGATTCCAGTTATCTTTCTCCCGCGGAACGTAGCCGCCGCGTTCCAGGAGCAAGATGCGCTTGCCGGTGGGAGCCAGTTTATGAGCCAGAGTGCCGCCGCCTGCGCCGGTGCCGATAATGATCACATCAAAATGGTTTTGCATGGACATGTTTTCACTCCGTTCAGGCAGCGGCTGCCGTTGAGTTTCTTTGAACCCGGATTCCACAGTTGCACTCGACAGGAGCGCGAGGCGCAACCCCCCGTACCAAAGTCTCAGCCGAAGGCTGATCCGCCTGTGGCGGAGATGCCGTCTGTTTCTGAGCCGCCGTCGAGCAGCGGTGCTTCGACGGCACGTCAGACTGTGTGAGAACTCCGTTCATGGTTCGACTGGGCTCACCACGAACGGATGTCAGATATTACAAATCAAGCATTTTAGCCGTTCGCCCTGAGATCCGTCGAAGGGCTCCTAAAGAGTTCTCACACAGTCTGACGTTAAAGCTCGTAACAACGAAGTGCGAATGCGCAAAATGACTTGAAATTTTACAGTTGGACGCCTTCGCTACTCCAGGGTTCCACCTCGCTCGCCGTTTCCTCGTTGTGACTGCGGAATCCGGGTTGAAGCTGTGTCATCAAATATCCCTTTGAAGAAACAGCGATCTTCCCAAGTCAATTCCAGGCCAGCGATTAGCGTTGCGATGCCAGTTTGTTAGCTCCAGCTAAGGGGCGGGTTCCCGGAATGTTCAGAGGTATCCGATAAAGAGCGCTCTGTGCCGTCAAGTAGAGGTTTTTTCCGTCTTCTCCTCCCCATGCCATATTGTGCGGATGTTTTGGGGCTTTAATCGTCCCCAGGTGTTTGCCGGCCGGGGAAAGAACCCACAAGCCGCCGGGTCCGGAGACATAGAGGTTTCCAAGCTGGTCCACTTTGATTCCGTCGATGGCGTCTTCGCCCGGCGCGCTCGTCATGTCGAAGAAGATTTTCCCGTTAGACAGAGTCGCGTCGGGACCGACCTCGTAGCGCATCACGATCTTTTTTTCCGGATCCCAGTTTCCCACGTAGAGATACTTTTCGTCGGGTGAGAACGCGATACCGTTGGGGCCTTTTAAGTCGATGCTTACCAGCTTGAGTTGCCCTTTATAGAGAGCAAACACGCCGCTATAGGGAAGCTCTTTACGCCGGTCGTCGTAAAATTCCGGCAAGCCGAAAGGAGGATCGGTAATAAACAGCGTGCCGTCCGATCGGTAAACGAGATCGTTGGGGCTGTTGAGGCGCTTTCCCTCGAAGCGATCCGCGAGAACCGTCAGCGTCCCGTCTTTTTCGACGCGTGTGACGCGCCTGTTGCCGTGCTCATTGATGGTCAGTCTTCCTTGCCGGTCTACGGTTAGACCATTGGAGCCCGGTTGACAGTATTGAGCGATGTCCTTGCCGGAATATCCGCTGCTCTTTTTGTATACTGAGAGCGTCCCGTTAGCTGCGTACTTATAAATTTTGTTGGCATTTGGGTCGCTGAAGAGAAAATCGCCGTTTTGCATCCAGATCGGGCCTTCGGTAAATTGGAAGCCTTCAGCGAGCTTGAAAATCTTGGGGTTGTGCGGAACGATGGCGTCAATCGCCGGATCGAGTCGCACCACTTCCACGTTGACTTCTTGCGGCGTAACTGCGACCGGGCCGCCTGGAACCTTGTGGAATTCGAGCTTCGCATAGCGCATGTAGATATAATTCGTCGGCGGATTCGAGACTGGACCGTTGATGCCGAAGATAGCGAGCTGGATCTTTTGACCTGGCTTCACGTCACGGCCGACGATCAGCCGGTTCTCCGTGTTCCACCCTTTGATAACCGAACCGCCGCTTTGTCCGGCAGCGCGCGGCAACTCTCCATTCACCCAAATTTCGGCGTAGTCGTCGATGGACGTAGCAAATACCAGCGTCGAGCCGGCCGGATCGAAATTGCCAACTCGTTCCGGGACGGTGATTTTGATCCGGTACCAGTTGAACGCGAGTCTTCCAGCGGAGCGGCGTTTATCCAAAGTCGTGGGATCAATCACTTCCCATTCGGAATCGTTGAATTCGACGCCGCCCGCGTGCGGTGTGAAGTCGTACGCTCTATTTGGCGCTCCGGTCGGTTGGCCATCGGCTCCGGCTGCTTTGAAATCGACCTCGACGATCTTTGTGTCGCCGTAGCGCCAGGCGCCTTTGACGGCTTCCACACCTTGTTTGGTCGCAAGATCGATTGTTGCTTCCGGCTGGCGTTCGGCAAGTGATTCGTCGGGCAACGCGCCGGCGAAGAATGTTGCGGGCGGCGTTAGAAGGGCGGCGATGGTTATGATGAAAAAGAAATTTCTGTTCTTCATGGCTATTTTACGATCCGGCTGTAGAAATATTACTTTCTAAGTAATGGGTGATGTGGACGATCGATTTGTTTCCAGTTAGATGCGAGTCACACGTGAAAGGATGCGTGACACGAGTAAGACTTCGGGCTTCCTCGCAAATTTATTTCGGCCGGGAGAGTTTAGATACTCGGCTGGGGAATTGAGAGGGCACTCGCAGACTTGACGTAACCCGCCGGCTTGCCGCAGAAAATACAACGCTTGTGGTTTTCGTGATGGAGTTTGGCACAAGCGACGCTTTGCCTGCCCTTCGTTCGCGTGTAGACTTCGGCGGCCGCCAACATGCCGATAAGGGGTGCAGTCAAATAGACCCATAGGGCGGTCCAGTGCTGTGCCGGTACGGCGGAGGCAAAAGTCCGCGCGGGATTCATACTCATGCCCGAGATGGGCGCTTCGAAAGTGATATAGGTCGCGACCAAAGCGCCGGCGCACAATCCAGTAAACTTGTGTAAGCGCGTGTTGTTCGAGACGTTCAAGATAACCGTCATCAGGATGAAAGCGATGCCGATCTCGGCGAGGAACGCAACGCCGGCTCCAAGGTTCCCAGGCGTCGTTACGACGTAATGAACCGAAGGATGGGCGACCCACGCGGAGAAAGCAGCGGCAGCCAGAAAAGCGCCAGTCAAGCCGCCCAGAAATTGAAAAACGATATAAAATAGGGCATCCCACGGTGCCACCTTGCCAAGCCTAAAGAAGGTGATCGTTGTCGACGGATTGATGTGTCCGCCTGACTGCTTGCCCCATGGTGAATAGATGATGCCGATGGCGGTTGATCCCATGGCGAGACCCATCAACAACCGACGCAGCAACGGGCTTGGGACAGCCTTGTGAATCGGTGAAGCGGGATGCTCCAGAATCGCGCCGAACGCGAAGGCCGAAACCATGAAAAGACCGAGGCAAGCGGCTTCCATCAGATATTCGGGCCAATGGCGCTTCAGTGCGTCGATCATGCGTTGTTGGATGCTGGCCAGAGAAGGAATGATGCATCAGGGAAGAGATTCGCCCGGATCCGCACTAATTTATTTATGCAACGACCATGGCAACCGAAAGCCACCCCGCGTTTGCGGATCTATCGTTTAACTGCGGAGTCCGGGTTTAAAAAGGCGCTGGTCACACATGTGGATTGCGACTCGGATATTTTATCTGAAGATGCATTTGACGAGCTGCCATCAGACTTCGCGCAAAGAATCCCGGGTCGAGCTCGACAAGAGACGCGGCGTACTATTCGAATTCCGGTTATGGGGCGAATTATTCGCTTAACCCGAGGGTGGGGGAAAGACTGGTGAGGTCCGCTCTCACGCTCCTTACTCCAGGAATGTTCCTGATCTGTTTTACGATGTGATCGTCCGAAACCCAATCGGGAATCGTTCCCGATACTGAAACCTCGCCGTTATTGGCTTTTATCTCGATGCTCGCATGCGACAAATCGTTGGCCAGGGCAACCGTCGCGTGCACGCGCGATGCGAGCGCGAAGTTTTCGAATTGCCGATTGGAGAGAGGAGTCATCTGGTAATCGGGAGAGCGCGCGGTTTGAACGATAAGGCGCGTTACCGTTTCTAAACTCAGATATCCCAGGTTAACGACCAGGTCGTACCGGCTGGCATCGCGCCAGTCCGCGCCGAACATTCCCTTGAGCCTGCGAGTACGCGCCTTATCGACTTCTTCGATGTAACGCCGCGCCGCGACTTCGTTGAGCTTGTGACGCGCCTGAATCTGTTCAATGCGCTTTTCCATCGGCGCGGTCAGGAGAACCTTGAGGACGTGCTGGAACTTAGGCATCAGCTCATGGCCTATGTGGCCGTGATAGACGACGCCGTGATTTGCTGCGACGTCGCAAAACGCTGCCTGCAAAGCGATCCGGTAGGGTTCAAGGTTTCGCGTAAACGTGGCCCACCATGTCGGTTCTCTATCGAGAATCTCGGTCAGCTTGGCCGCCGATATGCCATACTGAAGGCTCGCCCCGACCAACGCCTCCCGGTCGACGGTGTCGTAACCCAAGGACTGAGCGACCGCGTGGGCTAACTCTTCACCGCTGCCGGATGCTCCCTGACAGATCGTGATAATTTGCATGGCGACTCCGATTTTCGATCGCTTCTTGGCGTCAGTTTTTTCAATCCCCCCGATTCTCCGAATTTTTTTAGTGCGCAATCACGTCCGGCGTTCTAGGCTGTTTTCTAAAAACCTGCTCCGCCTCTTCCTCGATCATCGGCCCGACCACCTCGACCCGATGGGTGCCTTTGGCGAGCACGTCGGCGCAGTGTTCGAAGAGATGTTCCGCCTTGTTTTGAGTCAACGCGTAGAGGTGCTCGCTGCTCAGACCAAAGACGACGCGCCCGACGCCGCTCCAAAAGATTGCTCCGGCGCACATGGGGCAGGGCTCGGCGCTCGTGTAGAGCGAAGAGTGTCCAAGAAGCCTGCGGGAAAAACGGCGGGTGGCTTCCCTCAGTAGATTCGTTTCAGCGTGGCAGGTGCAGTCCGATGTCGCGCCCTGGGTGTTTTCACCTTCCAAAAGTATCCAGCCCCGGTCTGTGACGAGAACCGCGCCAAAGGGCGGGCTGCCATGTTCCCAGGCTCGGTCGGCAATCATAATGGCGTAGCGCAAGTAGTGGAGATCAGTCTCAGTCATAGTCCCCCCTCTCACAGCGCTCAGCGTTTATCCCTTGCGGCTTGAGTTGATAACGACGCACCGGCGCTGCATGGCTCGAATCACTTGCAATCGAACGTATGCCCCCGCGCTAACCCGCAACGTCGTAGGATTTGACCTCAACCTTCGCGACGTTCATTAGCCCGCGGGTGTGCTGTTGGATCGTGTGATGGGCGTCGCTGGCGCGGTAGCGATCGATGGCTTCCTGGTTTTCCCAGGTGCTGAGCGAAATAAATTCGCCGGGTTTTTCACGATTGCGGAGAAATTGCTCGCTTACACAACCCGGAAGCTTTTTCATCAGCGGACCGCAGTCGTCTCTCCAAAGGCGTTCAGCCTCCGCAATTTTTTCCGGAGGAACATTGACGAGAATCATCCGAGTAATCATGGCTGCTCCTTCTTCTGTGTTAAAGTTGCTCTCTTGTTTACGTCTATTGTCGCGCGCTCCTCATAACTAATGAGTTCGTTATTTAGAGACTATGTCGCTAGTGTGCGACCGAGAGGCGAGCTCTTCCGATCGCGGTCAATGGTTCTCTGCCTTGCCGGCCACCACCCCGTCCTCTCCATAGGTGGAAATGCCCGCCGGCAGGGCCTGAAAACAACCTTTGCGCTCCTGTGCCCGCGCTCTCCAGGTCTCACCCCTCGGTCGCTGTCTGGTTACTCAATTGTGGACTCCTTAATAATGCAAAAGAGATGTCCGGCTTAAGTTAGATTCAATGCTACATAACACGAGTCGCAAACGAGATATTTGATGCGAACTGTTGACTCAGCAATGTATTCGCCGTACAAGCCTTCCAGCGAAGACCGACAAGCTAAAGCCGAAGAGCTGATTCACAAGTGTTTTGTGCAATTGACCGGCGAAGGAAAACGGATTTTTCGATAGACTCCGGGCGGGCAACTGTAAACACTATCTAATATTACGTTGAGGCTTGCCTTGAAATCAGGTTCATCCAAACTGGTGGTGCAAAATTTGCGCAAGAGCTTTCGCAGCCAACGATCCGCAGTACCGATTCGGGTTTTTGAGGACATATCTTTCGAAGTAAATGCGTCGGAGTTCATCTCCCTGGTGGGACCCAGTGGTTGCGGCAAGACAACTTTTTTGCGAATTCTCGACGGGCTCATCCCGCATGACGAAGGAGAGATACTGCTGGACGGCAAGTCAATTATCAAGCCCGGCCCGGATAAAGGATTCGTGTTCCAGGACTCCTCGCTGCTGCCGTGGCGCACCGTTATAGATAATGTCATCGTCGGGCTTGAGCTGCAGGGCGTCGACAAGCGCGAGGCGCGGCGGAAAGCCGAACGCTATATTTCACTCGTGGGGCTTGCGGGGTTCGAGCACCATTATCCCCATGAGCTATCCGGGGGCATGCAGCAGCGCGTGAATCTCGCGCGCGCGCTGATCGTCGAGCCGCAAGTGCTGCTCATGGACGAGCCATTCGCGTCATTGGATGCTCAGACCAGGGAGATCATGCAAGCCGAGCTCTTGAAAATGTGGCGGCAGACGCAGAAGACCGTCATCTTCGTCACCCACCAGATAGAGGAGGCCATTTATCTCTCCGACCGGGTAGTCGTCTTCTCGGCACGGCCCGCCCGGATCCGAGAAATTTTCAGAGTGAATCTCCCCCGGCCGCGATTGCTGAGCATCAAGCGAAATAAGGAGTTTCTCGACCTCGCCGACCAGGTCTGGGACATTATTCAAGACGAGGTGCTCAAATCCATGGGGCGAGAAAAAGAAGAAGGGATTTTTTGAACTCCACGGCTAACCAGGAACGGCGCGTCCCAGCGTGGATTAGATCGACCCGCATGATCGGCAGTTGCTCGGTAATTGTTGGCGTCGGCCTGTGGCAACTAGGATTCGAGGCTTTGGCCCGGAGTCCCTACTTCAAGGCGTACGCCATCGATCACTTCCTCGCCTCCCCGTGGCAGGTGATCCAGTCATTTACCGAACTTTATCAAAGCGGGGAGCTTCTCCGGCACTGCTATTTCAGTCTCTTAGAATTCGTCTACGGGTTTCTTCTTGCGATCGCCGTTGGAGTTCCTGTGGGATTTATTATGGCGACCCAGAAGAAAGCTAATAACTACCTCGACCCCTGGGTGTCATGTCTTTATGCCACGCCGCGCGTGGCGATGGCGCCGATCATCGTCGTTTGGTTCGGCTTAGGAATATTCCCCAGTTCGCTGGTGGTTTTCCTGGGCGCCGTGTTTCCCATACTCCTGAACACCTATACGGGCATCAAATCCGTCCGGCAAAATTTGATTGAGGTCATCAGAGCGTTCGGCGGTTCGCCCGCGCAGGTGTTTTTCAAGGTCATGATTCCCGATGCCACGCCGGCAATCATTGCCGGTCTCCGGCTCGCCGTGGGCCGCGCTATTATCGGAGTCGTGGTGGCGGAACTATTCGGCGCCGAAGCCGGACTCGGATACATGGTTTATTTCTACTCACAGCGCTTTCAGCCCGGCCCGGTATTCGTGGGGATCGTAGTCTTGGTCGTCTTTGGCATTCTCACGTTTATTGCGCTGGAAAGAGTACAGCGCTGGCTTTCACCCTGGTATACGTATCAATTGCAACAACAAATCCAAGGAAACGAAATGGAGTGAACATGGCTGCAATCGGCAGCATCTATCGCGCCCACGAAAAAAAATGGGACGCGGCCATCTCCGTGATCCTTGGGCTAATGATCTGGGAAATCGTCGATGCGCTCCTGGTCGACAATCCCCTGGTGCTCGTCGGACCAGGCCGTATTTCCGAGGCGTTTTTCAATCTGCTGGCGCGCGGTGAGTTGTTACGCCATATCTACGCGACTTTCGTGGAATTCATTTTGGGGTATTCGGTGGGTGTCGCCATCGGGATTGCTGTTGGCGTCGTGATGGGGCTCAGCCGCACCGCCAAGGATATTCTCAGCCCCTGGGTAACCATCTCGTATAACGCGCCGGTGATTCTCCTGGCGCCGCTTTTTATCACTGCGCTCGGGGTTGGAATCGCATCGAAAATTGCCATCGTTTTCATCTCGGCGGTTTTTCCGGTTTTGTTCAACACGTATACCGGAGTAACCACCGTCGACGGCCGTTTGGTCGAAGCCCTGCGCGCCTTCGGCGGGAGCCCAGCTCAGATTTTTTTCAAGGTAACCGTACCGAGCGCTCTGCCGCTGATAATGACTGGGCTTCGATTGAGTGTCGGACGGGCCATCGTCGGCGCGATTGTGAGCGAGTTCTTCGGCGCGCGGGCCGGGATCGGATTACTGATCAGCGCGGCTTCAGAGGCTTTCAAAACCGCAGAGGCGTTTGTTGGCGTAGCCGTGCTCGCCATCGGAGGTTATTTAACTTTCGAGCTTCTGAAGTATGCGGAGCGAAAGATTGCCCCCTGGTACGAACACAGAGTATAAGAGCATAGTCTCAAGTAATAATGGCCGAAGGAGGGAACATGGTACCCAAGAAAACGATAACGGCAGGATTGTCGTTGGGTTTAGCGATTGCGGTTTTGTTTCTCAGCGAAGGGTTTTTTCCCGTCGATCTTCGGGCGGCCGACGAAATCAAACTCGGACTTCTCTCGACGGGAGGCGACCACTGGCCTGTCTGGGTAGCCGAAGATCAAGGCTATTTTAACGAGCAAAAACTCGATATCCGGAAGTTTCATACAGATTCGATTGCGAAAGCCGTCCAGGCGCTCTCGGCCAATTCCACGGATATCATGTTTCCCACGAACACTCAGGGCGTGATCGTCGCGATGGTAAAGAATGCTCCGGTTAAGATCATTGCGGGAAATTACACCAAGGCTCTCTACGACCTCATCACGGGGGCGAAATACAAGAAAGTGGAGGACCTCAAAGGAGGCACCATGGCCGTGATCAATTTAACTTCCGGGAGCACTGTGCTGCTGCAAAAGATCCTCGCTGGCCACGGGCTTAAGTATCCCGGCGATTACGATATTTTAACCGTTGGGGGAACGCCGGCACGTTACGCCGCGGTCAAAAAGGGAGCCGTTGCCGCTGCAATGGTTACCATCCCCACATCCTATCAGGCGAGAGAAGATGGTTTGAACGTCTTGGCTAACATCTCGACCTACCTCCCGGATTACCAGTTTACGAGCGTCGCTGGGCATGTGAATTGGATGGCGAGCCACAAGGATCAAACGGTGCGGTTTCTGATGGCGATCATCAAAGGAATGAGATTCCTCAACGACCCCAAAAATAAGAAGACTTCCATTCAGAGCATGGTGAAACACTTCAAGGTCAGCCAAAAGTACGCGGAGCTGGCCTTCAAAGAGGTCATCGAAGAGCTGCGGCCAATTCGCAATGACGGGGCACCAAGCCTGAAAGGCATTGAGACCGTGATCAACCTCGAGGTGGAAAACAAAGGGCTGGACAAGGCGTATCCCCCGAAGCAGTTTATCGACGACTCCTACAGACTGGAGGCGCTAAAACGGCTCGGAGGCTAATGACCAAGATTGGATTCAGAACATCTGAAAAACGGAATGCTGGAAGATTTTATTCTAAGCTGTGATCGGAGCGCGCCGAGTGGAGGACAGTGCATGCTTGGTCGGCGCAGACCTTCAGCGCTTGGGATTCTTGATCTGTCCTCCTGCCGACGGTGTTGCCGCCATCCAACCATGGGCTGTAATACTGCCTCTTATCGCGTTATTAAACGGCGCGGCGGTATAATGGCCGCCGCACAATCTCGGTTCCTAAAAAATCTTTCTTGTCGTTTTGCCTTAGTTAGCCAGCATTTTCTTCGATCGCGCAATAACCTCGGGGGGCGCATCGAAGATGTCCTTTGCCAGCGCTTCCAGTTCCTCGCCGGATGTCGGTTCGATATCCATTCGGCTCTTTTTCGCTTCGTCACGAGCCTTGGGGTCATTCAAAACCTTCATGTAGGCGTCTCGCAAAATTTTGACTCTTTCGGGAGGAGTTCCAGGTGTGACCATCATGGGGCGGCCAAACTCTCCTGCTGCCAACAAGATCCTGGCAACACGGCGGCCATTTTCCGGGACCTTATGGCGATCGAAGACCTCCTGAACAGTCGGCGCTTCCGGTGCCCGCGAATCTCTCTTGCGCGTGGTCTGGAGAAGGTGGCGATCAAAACTCTGCTTGTGCCAAGTGTCAAAGGGCTCGCGCCCAAAGTGCGCCGAGATGCTATGGGAACGGCAAACCACCTCATTCTTTGCCACGGCTAGATCAATCTCAGTGCCTCCAGGGTACCCCAAGACCGAGTTGATTTTTGCCCCAACCAGCTCCTCCAAAACCCTGGATAGGATAAAGTCGCTGCTTGCCGTCCCGGTACCGCCGCACTTGGGCGCTATCTTCGCATTGATCATATCTTCGATGGACTTGTAGGGAGCGTCCGCTCGCATATACATGATGGTCGGTTCGATCGAGGGAGAGCCGACCCAGCGGAATTTACGCAGGTCGAATTGCACCTGTTCCCGTCCAACGAGTTGATCGACATAGAGGCTGTTCAGGGGCATCACAGCGGTGAGACCATCAGGTTTGCCCACATTGAAAACATGGTTCGCGGCTATTACGGATCCAGCGCCGGGCATATTCTGAACGATAAATTCGGGCTGTCCGGGAATATACTTGCCCATGTACCGGGCAAATAAACGGGCCCAGCGGTCGTAAAATCCCCCCGCCGTGGTGCCGACCACTATGGTAATCGTTTTCCCTTTGAAAGAGGGTTCCTCCTGCGCGCCGATTTCGGGCACAATGCAGACGAAAACAAATGAAATGCAGCAAATCAGTTTAAGCAATAGAAATCGCGTTTTCATGACGAACTCCTCTCGCTCACCGGATTGTCCACAACATTAGGGTGTCGGTTGCTGGGACTATATCCTTGGAGGTCGACTTGTCAAGACAAAATAATGGGCCTGTCCTGACTGGTTTGTCTCAGGGCCTTGACAATACTGAACACCATCTCACCGGAAGTCCGACACGGTCTTGGGTTCATCGAAAGCCAAATTGTGAGCCGGCAAGAACATCAAATATCCCGATGTTTCAACAACTTAATCGCCTTAACATAGCCGAGGCTCGGACCCCGGCCCAGGGCGGAGCGGTGTTTGTCCCAAGCTTTAATGTTTTGAATAAAAGCGCCGATTAATTCAGCTTAGGAGCACTATTGACCGTTAGAGCGGAAAGCTCCGGTCGTACAACCATCCAGCGCTCTCGTCTGCGGGGGGATTCCTATGCAAGCCGTTCCTCAATTAATTTATTTCGACCTGCCCATTCCGGTATGGCACGTCGTCGTTTACGTGGGATGCATGAGCTTTTTAATGGTCCAACGTAGATTCAAGCTTGCGCTTGTGACGTCCTTCGCGATGGTCTTGTATTGGCTTCATTATGGATTTCGGGCTGATCTGGTTTTTATTACCAGCGGGGATACCGTAGCGCGTACCCTATATTACTTATTCGGATTCGTGCTCGTTTTGTTGGCCATATATGCCCTTTTCTTTTTGGGCGACGAAGAGGCGGAATTTCAGCTCGAGAAACGCAAAAAGGAGATCGCAGCCCTCAGGGCAAAGGCAAAGGAGGCAAAGAAGAAAGCCGCTGATCTTAAGGGTCAACTCAAAAAGGATCAGACCAATGACTCCGCTTCCCGAAACGATTTAGAAGAGGAGCTCACAAGCAAAATCGATGAGCTTGGACAGAGGCTGAGGGAAGGCGAGGACCTGCTCCAAAAACGCGATGCCCAAATCGCCGAGCTTCAGGCCAAGACTCAAGAAGCTCAGGAAAACGCCGCTGCTCTAAAGGCTCAGTTGGAAAACGGTCAAACCCAAGAGTCCACTGCCCGCAGCGATCTCGAACAGGAGCTCACCGCCAGAATCGACGAGCTTGGACAGCGGCTAAGGGAAAACGAGGACCTGCTCCAAAAACGCGATGCCCAAATTACCGAGCTTCAGACCAAGACGCACGAAGCCCAGGAAAACGCCGCCGCTTTAAAGGCTCAGTTGGAAAACGGTCAAACGCAAGGGTCCGCTGCCCGCAGCAAGCGCGAAGAAGAGCTAACTGGCAAGATCAATAAGCTGCAAACTCAGTTGGAGGACGCCGAGAGCCTCCTGGCAATACGCAAATCGAAAATCGATGAGCTCAAGGCTAGCACCCGCGAAGCTGAGAAAAACGCCGATGCCCTAAAGGCCCGGCTAGAGAGATTGCAATCCGAAGGCGCCGCTGCCGGAAACGGGCTGGATGAAGAGTTGAGTAGAAAAATCGATGATCTTGAGCATCAACTTAAGGAGGGCGAGAGCCTCGTTGAATCACGAAACGCTGAAATCGCTGAACTTAAGAGAAAGGCCTCTGAAGCAGACAAAAAGACTGATGTCTTAAAAGCTCAGTTGGAAAAAGACCACGCCCGAGAGTCCGCTGACAGAAACAAGTTGCAAGAGGAGTTCAACGCCAAGATCGCCAAGCTCGAGCGCCGACTGAAGGAAAGCGAGACCCTGCTTGGAAAACGGGATGCCGAAATCGCCGAGCTTAGCGCTAGAACTCACGAAGCTGAGAATTACGCTGCCGACCTAAAGACCAAGCTGGAAAACGATCGATCCAAAGAGTCTGCCGCCAGAGAAAAGCTTGAAGAAGAATTCAAAGCCGAGATCGCCAAGGTTCAACTTCGGCTGAAGGAAGGTGAGACCCTTCTTCAAAACCGCGATGTCGAAATCGCTCAGCTCCAGGCCAAAACTCAAAAGGCCGAGGAAAATGCCTCAGACTTAAAGGCTCGACTGGAAAGGGATCAGTCCCAGGAATCCGCCGCAAGAAACAAGCTGGAAGAAGAGCTCAACGCCAAAATCGACAACCTTCAGCATCAACTGAAGGAAGGCGAAAGTCTCCTTCAAAAACGCGATGCCGAAATCGCTCAGTTCCAGGCCAAAACTCAAGAAGCCGAGGAAAATGCTTCTATCTTGAAGGCAAAGTTGGAGAAAGATCAATCCAAGGAGTCGGCCGCAAGAAACAAGCTGGAACAAGAGCTTAATGCTAAGATCGCCAAGCTCGAGCAGCAATTGAAGGATGGCGAGAACCTACTCGAAAAACGCGATGCCGAAATCGCTCAGCTCCAGGCCAAAACTCAAAAGGCCGAGGAAAACGCTTCTGCTTTGAAGGCTCGGTTGGAAACAGACCAGACCCAAGAGTCCGCCGCAAGAAACAAGCTCGAACAAGAGCTTAATGCTAAGATCGCCAAGCTCGAGCAGCAATTGAAGGACGGCGAGAACCTACTCGAAAAACGCGATGCCGAAATCGCTCAGCTCCGAATAAAGGCACCTGTCGCAGATAAAAAGGCCGGCCCAGTAAAACCCCAAGTAGGAGTTAACCGGCAAGCCGCGCAGACAAAAGGCGCTGATGATAAAAGCTCGGTGGAGGAAGACGTGAGGAAAAAACTCCACCAATTTCAATACGCGGTCAAATATCTCGAAGATCAGATCAAAGAGAAAGATCGGCTTCTAGGTCTTATGGCAAAAAAAGGTGTCCAGTCCAAAGGCGCCAATAGCAAAGACCCGATGGACGAAGACCTGAAGAAGAAAGTTCAGCAACTCGAGCGAACGGTGAAATATCTCGAAGAACAGACCAAAGAGAAGGACGGGCTTCTGAGCCTTATGGCAAAACGCAACCGGGAACTCGCAGATGCCAAGTCAAAGGTCGAGGAAAAACTGCAAACGTCGGATGTCCAAAACACTGGCGACCAAACGGCGAATGGGAGTTAACAGCCTAAATTAACGATTACTCGGACGCAACTTTTTCCATCGCCGCGTGTTTTTTCCGCGCTATCCTTTCCACTCGTAGCTCAATGCGGCGAAGTCTATTGTATAGCTGCCGCCCTGCTTTGCGCCTCGGACAAAAGAAGCAGCTTCTTTAAGCTTCGGACAATACATTTCGAAGAGATTACCCGCCGGATCGCGAAAGTACAAAAGACCTTTGATACCATCGCGTGTCCATGGTTCCGAAGTCGCGACGCCGTTCTCGCGAAGCCAGGCGACCATCGGCAGAAAATCTTCCGGCTCAATGAAAAAAGCGTAGTGGGGATATTCGGCGTTCCGTCCCGTCGTCTTGCCGGGACGGTCCGTGAACCCGATGATGATCCCGGCAACGCGCACTTCGGCGAATCCGGTGGTGGAATCTTTCACATCGTGGATCAGTTCGCCGCCGATCACGTCAGTGAAAAAAAGCTTGGCCTGCTGCAGATCACGGCAATAAATGCTGAAATGCGCAAAAGCTTTGAAGCGCAGCGGCTGTAACGCAGTTGCGACCCCGCGGGTGGTGCTCTTACCGTTCCATCGATAATTGAGGCCGCGAAAATCGATCGCCGGCCCACCCCTTCTCGGAGCCGCTGGCAACGACTCCAGCGCGGCGTATCCTGAATCGCAGTAAAGCTCCAGTAGATTACCCGACGGGTCGCGGAAATACATAAGCGCGGTTTTGTCCCGTCGATAGGGATAGTTTGGCACATCATAACTATCGAGCCGTTTTTTCATGAGCTCAAAGTTATGGCCATCTATGTAAAACGCGTAGTGTGGGTATTCGTCCTCCGGGCCGGTCCAACCTTCGGTCTGCTCTGAAAGCCCGATGATGATGTCTTCGATCCGATACTCGACGAAGCCCGTGATCTCATGCACCAGCGTTCCACCCATCACCTCGGCGTAAAATAACTTCGACTCTTGGAGATCACGGCAGGGCACGCTCAGGTGGCTCATGCCGGAAAAACGCGGTCGCTGAGCTGTAGATTCTCGATTCGTGATTTGAGACGTTGCCTGAATCGCCATTTTCGTACCCCCTATGCGCGAGCATAGTCCTGTCGAGATAGCGCGGTCAAGTTTCACGGCAACCTCAAAGTCAGTTTCACTTTGCCCAAGTGCATTCACAACCAACCCACGTTTTTTCCCCTTCGAAAAGGAAATAGAGAGTCGCCCTTTGTAAAGGGAGATTTAGAGGGATTTTCCTCTGCTCAACACGACTTTTGACGAGACCCTGGGTCAAGCCCTATCGCAGAGTACCCAAACGGCGCCCGCGACAGTTGAATCCGCTGGTAGCCGCGTACGCTTTTTGATAAAGTCCGGCCACGTTCAGGATTGCAGATTGACGTCCGCGAACAGCCGACCCGTTGATGAGGTACGCCCGATGACTCCACCCACTGTTACTCCTACCTGTTGCCGGGCTATCTTACTCGTTATTCTGTTGCTTGTATCCCTCCCGGCATTTGCCGCCGACAAGCTGCTCGGCATCCACTCCGCCCGCACCATGTCGCAGTCGATGCCGTGGATCGCCGAGGAGGCCGGGCTCTTCAAGAAATATGATTTGGAGTTTCAGCTCGTTTACATTTCCTCGGCTAGTATGGTCAACGCGGCAATGCTTAGCGGCAGCGGCGATGTCGCCATTACCGGCGGCGAGTCCGTCGTGCGCACCGCGGCGCAAGGCGTCAATGAATTGGTATTTGTCGCCGCGGCCAAGAACAGCCTTACCCACAGCATCCTGTCCCGCCCTGAAATCAAAAGGCCCGAGGAACTCAAAGGCAAAAAATTGGGTCTCACCCGTATCGGCAGCAATTCGCATTACTTCGTGATTCAGGTGTTACGGCGATTCGGCATGGAGCCCGCTGACATAAACCTCCTCCAGACCGGTGGGCAAGTCGAAAATCTCTCCGCGTTGTTGAGCGGCAATGTCGATGCTGCGACCATGACCGGACCCTCCGGCGGGGCCATAGCTATCTCCAAAGGCTTTCGCTACGTCGTATACGGACCAGACCTGCGCATCCCTTTTGCCGCGGCGACGCTGGTGACCCGCCGCGAATTGATTCGGACGCGCGGACCGGTTGTCGAAAAGTTCGTCCGCGCCATTGCGGAGGCCATAAATCTTATGTTCACCGATAAGGAACTGACTTACCGAGTCCTCGGCAAGCAGCTTCGCATCAAAGATCGCAAGGTCCTCGACGCCGCCTACGACGAAGAAATCAAAGTGATGGAGCCGCGGATGCAATTTCGCATGGAATCGTTGCAAGCGATTCTCGACGAGACCGCCAAGACCGACCCGCGGGCGAAGAAACTCAAGCCGCAA
Source organism: Binatia bacterium (assembly GCA_036555515.1). GTDB lineage: Bacteria > Desulfobacterota > Binatia > UBA9968 > UBA9968 > DATACQ01. The sequence continues at coordinate 2,549 of DATBLC010000113.1, read as the reverse complement.
GATGTCATCGACCAAACTATTCTCGCTAAACTTGATAAGGGCGGTTTCTTCGACAAACTCCCGGCGGCGAAGTAGCGAGATCGGAGAAGAGAATTCACCGCAGAGACGCGGAGAGCACGGAGTAAATTGTTTCTAATTGATTATAGTGCCGCGCTATGTCCTCTGCGCCTCTGCGGTGGGCTTTCTTCCTGATCGATACAACCAGAACGACGAAAAAGATTTTGCATTTTAAGCAGGAGGTGCAATCATGTTCGAGATCGGTGGAAAGAAAATACCAAGCACATTGGCGGAACTGGTGGATCCCAACCGGGCGGCGCTGCTGATCTGGGATATGGAGTACGCGATTGCGCCGAACGCCTTTAACTATAAAGATATCCTGGCTAACCTCCAGCAACTTTCCACCGCAGCGCGACAGGCCGGCGTGCCGGTTTTTTATTCGGTCCAGACGCCCTTCGACGTCGCAAAGGAGGAAGCCGGTGTTTGGGTACGGATAAGAATGAAAAGGTCGAAAGTCTCCGATCCGAATCAACTATTGAGCGAGCGTGAAGATCCCCACGGCCGTGAAATCGTCGCCGAATTGAAGCCACAACCCCAAGATATCGCATTTCAAAAGCGCCGGCCTGACGGTTTCGTCGGGACCGATTTCGACCTCATGCTGCGCAGCAAAGGCGTGCGAACGATTTTAATCGGCGGCGTCGCCACAGAAGGCGGTGTCGAAGGCACCGCGCGCACCGCCCGGAACTTAGGTTACGACGTGGTTATTTTGAAGGACTGCGCCGGCTCGCGCAGCCGCGAGCAGCACGACATGGCGCTCAAGCTGATGGAGGCAGCATTTTTCGAAATCGCCACGGCTAACCAGATCGCGGAGATCTGGCGGCGATAAAGACGGTCAGCGGCGCGTGATTTTGCCTGCCGAGACTTCCTAATTTATGATGAGAGTCCCGACAGCAATCCAGTCTACCTGTGTAGACCTAAACCACGCGGCTCATCGCTTTTCTCAATGCCGTGACCAATTTGCAGAAGTTAGCGTTCGTGTTGTTCTTGCGCAATTCTCTGGTATTGCAGCCGGGAGCAAATAATGACTCGCGATAAGTCGCTCCCATTTCTAACTGCACACCGGCGCCGCTCGTGGTTTTATTGCAGATGTTCTCGGGATTATTGCCATTTGTGTCTGCGTCGTCATTACTAATAGCAGCGGGTATCCCTGCCGCTGTCAATTCCTCCAGGGCAATATTCATTAGCTCGGTATCAAGCCCACCGATTTTAATTTTCCCGTTAGCAGCAGCGTCCTTCAAGCCGTGCAATGACAGGCAACGCTTCGAAATCTGAACCAGCTTCAACGCGATGGGATCATCATAATGCGTAGTCGTAGAGGTAACATGTAGTTTGCTATTATCGTCAGGCAACAGACCTTCGAAAATCCATAGGTCATGCAATCCAAAACAGTCGGTACCATGGGCAAAAGTTGCAGGATGATATCCGGCAACGGCTAGAGCAATTTCGCTGGTACCGGGCTCGATCCCGCCACCATGAAGGGCGAGGACAATCTTATGGCCCTCAGGATTGTCAGTAGCTTGACCTTCCACGATCTGAATCCATTCGTGCCGCCTCCAGCGCTTGCCGTAGGTTGTTCCCTCAACGTTTGCTGAATCTGCATAGAGGTCTGTCATCGAATCATATAGGTCTGCCATAGTTTTCCCCATCCAATCTTCGCAGCGCGAAGCCGAAAATACTACGGTCCACCAGGCGTGATGTCGTACTCCATCGACAACACCACATCCTGAATTTCACTCAAGTCAAGTTCTTCCGCGCTAATGTTGGTTCCAGCCGGTAGACCCAGGATTTCTTCAGGGATCAGCTCGAAGGTCCAATCGTCTTCCGGTGAAATCTCGCCTTTGGCGAACAAGCGCTTGGCGAGTCCATTGCGGGCGGGTAGTGGTATCGGTGTACCGGTGCCGTTGGTTTCCTTACCATTTTCGTCAAAGGTACGGTTGGTAGCGGCGCTGAACCCTTGCAGCTGGAGCGGATCTGATTCCTTGATATAGCGCTGTGCACTATAAGCCAGGAAATTCAATTTTCGCACCGCCGCGAAGTCCAAGGTGTAGTGTCCAGGTTTCAGCGAGAAAGTTGCAGTGTTCCCCTCCGCCGTCAGATCACCTACCCGCCAGAGCATGCGCCCAGCCTGCTGGACGGCGCCGCCGGTGTTGATGGTAATGGTCCTCGCCGTGGTGTCGAACGGGGCGAACCGAGGCCGGACGATCAGAGGATCACCCAGTATCTGGTCCCGCGACACGACGACACCGATGCGAAACTCCGATAACGCATCGTTCTGAACACAGCGTAGCTTAAGCACGTAACGGCCAGGTTTCGCGTAACGATGTGTTGTCTCGGCCGGGGCTATGGGCGTCGCGTCGCTCCGAACGGTACGAAAGATCGGTGTGCCATCGCCGAAATCCCATGCCAATTCTGACGCGCCGTTCAACGCCGCTTTCACGTCGACCGTCAAGGGTGCAGTCTGCTTGACTGAGGTTTCCGGAATTGCCGTAAAC
>DATBLC010000112.1:0-12465 GCA_036555515.1 Binatia bacterium | reverse complement strand
AAACTATCAAGCAGCTTTACCAACCCCGGCAACGTGTGATTGGCGTGACTCTCATTGCCCGCCAGCACATCGACTCCCAGCATCAGTCTGAGCCCCGAGACTTGATAACTGTGGTAGGCATGCGATGGGCGTCCGGGCTTGAACGGATTGTAGCCCACCACCGCCCCCTGCTGTTTGCCGTACAACGGCTTGATCGTCACATCCACATCCAAAATCCACGGCGCCTCTAATAGGCCTAACACCGTGCGCCCAAGGTGACGCGAAAGCCACTTTGTCCCCGCTGTCTCATCAATCGCCTTTAGCCCACGGCGTAGCGTGTCCTCGGCCACCACTCCACTCATCCCTAACAGCCCCGGATTGACGACTCTCACTAAATCCTTCAACCCATCTCGAATGTCCTCAATCCGAAGTAATTTTCGGGATAAGCCTGTTTGAACTGCAAGGCGATGCCACGGCCCATCACGCCAACGCAATTCACCGTATTAACCAGAGCCTCGGCGTCCTGTTTTAGAATATCTCCGCGCTTCAGCTCGATCATGATACCCCTCCCTCCGTTAATAATACCAATCGCGTTCCACTGAGACCACTGGCTTGTGTTTGGCTCCTATCAATGCTTCTGTAGCGCGTTTAGCGACGCTCGCATCATAAGTTCCGATCCGACGCACTAAAACCCAAGGAAAGGTCCCATAAAGGAGAAACTCCGCTTACTTCCCTTCTTTCACAATCGGATCACGAAAATCAGTTGCCGCGATAGCATTCCAATCCAATCTATCGAACTTATTCACGTCGTTATAAAAACATGCATATCGTATTCCGGCGTTTCGGTCCGAGAAGGCCCAGCGAACTCCGTTGCTGTCAGCCCATTCAATGACCTCATGTAAGTCTGCTTCCAAATGCACAAGAGGACGCTGTCCTCCGGTATAAGTCAGATCCGGATGATTCCCGCGATAAAGCAGGTACAACATGATCGAGCGAGGACAGAAATAAAAAGGCACATATTCCCCTACCTTTGTGCCCGGATGACAATCCACCTCAAGTTCGAAGAGACGGCGCGCTTTGATTGCTGACATCCCAACCTGTTTGTTACCGAGGTTATTATTCCTACACAGTCCATCGGACCAGATTTCACCGCGCCGAGCGATCGATTCCAAGTTATCGACATGGGTTATGTGATAGATTTGCGGCTGAGACGGCGGCGGACTCAAACGTGCTCCTCCACGGCCTTTGCATCGAGATCAGATTCATTCAGCGCTTCTTCACTTTCAACCAACGTCGCGGCATCGTCGATCGGTTCAAGCTCCTCCCGTTCCGGCGGCAACTTCGCGGCCGCTTCGCGGACATCGAGCTGGCCGGTGACCACGTCAGCAATTAGGCGGGAACGGAATTCGAGCAAAAGGGAAATTTCGCGATTAATTCGTTCTTCGCTACATTCGATCTCCTGTATGTTTCTGGCAATGCCCAGGACAATACGTGTTTGCTCCTCTCGGGGAGGTACGGGGAGTTTGATCATCCCGAATCGATCCGCGTAGAGCCGCATGAAACCCGACGATCCGGTGCCCAACCCTTTGGACTCGATACGAAAGATGGTTCCTGCGGCGGGAGTTTTGAACAGCCGCAAGAAATACATAGCGTCAAGGTCTGCGATCGGCTCAAATACTGCGTAATCAGGACTAACAAGTCCCGATTGATGTACGAGCCCAAACATGCCAATCGCTGCTCGCATCCGGTTCATGACAATCTGCCCGCATTTAACCTTCTTGAAGCCGACCAACGCTTGCGCCGTAATTGGAATCCTTGATAGCTCGTTGTGAGGTACGAGTCCATGATACATGCGCAGGGATAACAGCACCTCTGTCCCTGTAGCGGATCGATGATCCACCTCGCGGAACAGATGCTTTGCACTGCGGACCTCCCAATGCTCTGGAATGTCGCCGACCCAGGGGACACCGGAAGCTTTGAGGCGAACGTTGGGGTCGAGACCGCGAGTCACGGCGTGGTGAATGATGACCTGCTTCTGCTCTTCCAGCAGCTTGATTAGCTTCTGCTTGGCGCGGATGTAGTGCCGAATGCGCCGGTCCGCGTGGCCGAGGAAGCGAACGACAGCGGCTTGTTCTAGGACGGGCGGGACTGGAACTACGAACCCTCCAAGCATGTTGCGACTGACACGGTCCCGAGTGCTACCGCGCACCAAGGAGCTGACCCAGTCCAGGTACCGCGGTGATGACATCGCATACACTACGTAAGCCGGCAGAACGTCTTCTCGCAACTTGAGGATACAAACATCAACAGAGGTGATCATTCGGACACCAAGATCGGGTGCCAGACAGGCGCGCCCGACAGGTTCACCAAGCCGGCAGATGAGAACGTCACCTGGTTGAAACTCGGTACATCCGAACGCGTGGAAAGTGCCCTCATTGATGTACCGGAAGCCCTTCTCTCGATAGGCCCCTACACCAATATTCCCGGTCTGAATCAGCCGAATGCCCTCGCCCGTAATGTACGGACTTTCAATCCAGTCCCCATCAACGAACGTCTTGTAACCGGGTCGTGCAAGGTTTTTGACCTTGCTGCTGACCCAGTGCTGCGGTACCGCACCCAACCATGAAATGCCGAGTCCTTCATCGCGGGATATGGCTTGAGGTCGGCGATCATGTTTTCCGACTCCCGAAGGGGCCGCGACGTTTCGTCGCTTCTTGCCGCGCGCGTTCGTTCAGTCGCGCTCGGGTCATGCGTTCGCGCAACCCGCCTTCTTCGACAAATGCCTTCTCGAGTTGACGGAGCTGTTGGCTGAGAAGGTAAGCAGTTATTTTGATCAGGCCGAGAATGGCGTTGGCAGCGATGGCCGGATCGGGATGATCGACGGCCTTGCGGAAAGTCTCGTAATTTGCCCCCGGTGTCCGCGCCAACTTCGAAAGACGCTTGGCGTACGGATGGCTCTTGTCCCATTCTTCAAAGCCGCGAAGACGCAGGAAGTCCCGATAGTCTTCTTTCAGCTCTTCCAGACTGGCCCTAGCAACATTGGTCAGCTTGATCTCGGTCTCTTTGGAAGTACCCGAAGCCATACTGGCCTCGATGATGTTCTGTTTCCCCGATCGCGCAGCCTGAACCATCTGATCCACAGTGCGGTCGCGGCGCTCCAGGTAACGCCGACAGAACCGAACCGTGGCGTCGTAAACCACCTCCGCCCGCTGGTAAGAGAGCAGGTTACGGTAGCCGCCGTGCTTGGGAATGAAGCCTTCGGGCATTTTCAGTTTCTCAAAAGCAGGGACCCAAGAGACTCAAGCGCCACAAGTGATGGCGCGAATTGTGGTCGTCACTCAAGTCCCTTTCGTCCTTTGTGTCCCTTTGCAGGGAAACCCTTCATTACACCCCCGCCTTCCCCAGTAGATCATCAAGCAAACCCTTCTGTCTCCTTCTCCAACGCAAGGATGTCAGCCCGGATCTCCTCCAAGGAGCGAAGCGGCTGCGGTCTGTAAAAGTGGCGCGTGAAGGAGATTTCGTATCCAACCTCGGTCTTGCTTTCATCGATCCATGCATCTGGAGCATAGGGCAGGACTTCACGGCGTATAAAGGCGTCGATTCCGCCGTCTTCGAGCAGCGGTATTTGCTCTGTGTCGCGCAGTTCGGGATCAGGCTCATACTCGACAATGGCAGGCTTGCCGTCGACAGTGGCTGCGAATACCCCGCGAAGCGGATCAGGCTCCACCTTTCCGGGTTTGTGGACTTTTGCAATCACTTCCTTCGCATCCTCGTAACGCTCGTCAAGAACTGTCTGAAGGAGTTTTTTTCGTTTGGCGGTGAGTTTCACATTATGCTTGTCGGCGTCGTGCTCGACTGCGGCATAGAAGGTGTTGAAGTCGGTGTGAGGTCCTCGCCCGAGGGTCTCGGCTACTCGATCCACGACGTTGGCGATTGGCTCTTCATCCGCCTCTGTGCAAGCAAGGCGGAAGGTGCGCCGGCGTTCGTCACCGAGATCAACCTTTAGACGCAGCGGGCGTTCGACAGTGGCCTTCCAATAGCCGAAGGCGCCGTTGGGAAAGATTTTCGACTTTTCGGTTTCCTGAAACGAGAGATACGTGTCGCAGATGCGCTGGATGTCTTCCTCCGACAACTCGCAGTTTTTCTTGCCGAGGTTTTTGCGCAGCGGTCTGAACCACTGGGTTGCGTCGATTAGTTGCACTTTGCCCTCGCGATGCTCCGCTTTGCGATTGCTGATTACGCAGATGTAGGTCGCGATGCCGGTGTTGAAGAACATGTTGAGCGGCGGGCGACTATGGCTTCCAGCCAGTCCTTCTCGATGATCCATCGGCGGATGTTGCTCTCGCCCTGGCCGGCGTCGCCGGTAAAAAGCGATGAGCCATTGTGGACTTCGGCGATCCGGCTGCCGAGCGGCGTGCCGTGCTTCATCTTGGACAGCATATTCGCCAGGAAAAGCATTTGTCCGTCGCTGGACCGGGTGATTAGAGAGTACTCCGGATCGCCGGCATGTTCGATGATGAAACGAGGGTCGTTGATTCCATCCTTGCCGCCCATGCGTTCCAGATCGCTCTTCCAGCTTTTGCCATAGGGCGGATTGGAGAGCATGAAGTCGAACTCGCGCGAGGGAAACGCATCATTTGAAAGAGTCGAATGCTCCGGTCCACCGACGACGTTGTCCGCAGCCTCCCCTTCGCCTTTGAGCAGAAGGACATCGTCCAGCTCGCTCAGCTGATCTAAAACAAAATCCTTAAACGAATCGTCTTTAGAAGCCATCGTCCCTAGATTCTCCCGTTCCGAAAACGATTTGAACGTTTTGAACGGCTTGAACGATTTGAACTATTCTACCCGAGCGCCAGCGCGGTTATCCCGAGCACCATCGCCGCCGCGCCGATCAAACGCCGCCCGGCGTCGCCTTCGGCGAGCAAGCGGGTTCCCATCACCGTGCCGATGAGAATGCTGACCTCCCGCGCCGGCGCCACGTAAGTCACCGGCGTAAATGCCAATGCCGTCAAGACCAGAATATACGAAAGCGGCGCCAAGAGCGCGACGCCGGCGGCCTCGCGCCGGTGGGTTTGCCATTCGACCCGCGCTTCATCCCAACGGCGCAGCGCAAACGGCGTGAGCAAGAGCGCGCGGCCGACATTGGCGCCCCAATCGAGCAGGATCGGCGACAACGCAAACCGGCTCACCGCCTGTTTATCCCACAGCGTGTAAGCCGCGATGAATGCGCCGGTCACCAGAGCATACTGAACCGCCATGCGCGCTCCCGCGCGCCGAAGTTGCTCCGGGTTGCTCGTCAGCACAGCGACGCCGGCGATCACCAGCAGCGCTCCCAACAAGGCGACGACTGTCGGACGTTCCCCGAGAAACACGATTGCCGCGGCGCTGGAAAGCAGCGGCCCCGTGCCCCGCGCCAGCGGATAGACCAAAGACAAATCGCCGGTGCGGTAACCCTGATTGAGCAAAACGAAGTATGCCGTGTGCAACGCCGCGCTGCCGGCCATGAACCCGATTTCCACCCAACCTATCCGCGCGCCCCAGAAGAATACCACGGCGCCGGCCGCGGGCATGTAAAACAAAGCCGATAAGCCGGCGAAGAGCCAGGTGAATGTGGCGTGCCCGCTGGCGCGCTTGGCGAGGAAATTCCATCCCGCGTGGATGAAAGCGGCGGCAATGATTAGCGTGAGCGCCCCGGCAGTCACGGATCACTAATCCGGATTACGGTAAACTGATGGTATCCCCGACGCGGATCAAACCGCCGCTTACAATCTCAGCACGCAAGCCGCCGCGATGAATCAAGCCGCGCATTGCGCCTTTGACCGTGAGTTTCTCCATGTGCGCGCAGGGGTCGCACAGGCGCGTGCCACGCAGGACCGCGTCACCGACGGTGAATTCGACATCGACCAGATGATTGAGCGCCACGCCGCGGGAGACGAGATTGCGCCGCGTTGAACCGGGCTCGAGGGCAATTTGATAATCTCGCCGCAAGGCCTCGATGGCTTCCATTTCAATCAGCGTCACGTCCCTTCCCGACCCCGGTTGATTGGAATAGGTTCCGAGCTTCAGCGCGTAACGGTCGCCCTCGAGCCCCTTGCCGGCCACCGCTTGAATCTCAGCGACGGTCTTCATCGGCGCCGCGCCGGTGGCGGCGATGTGAATGGAGACGACTGTGCCTGTAGCGTTCATCCGTTCAACTCGCTTTTTTTCGCGACACCAGGGCGTTAATCTCCGGCGTCTGCATGCCCTCTTTCATCGCCGCGACGGTTCCCTTTTCCAAAATCTCCTGCGCCAGCCGCTTGGTCGCGCCGATGGCCGCTTTGAGAAACCCGGAGCCGTAACTGACTCGCGCCACTCCCAGATCCTGCAACTCACTTATACTCGGTGACTGTGGTCCGGCAAGGATGCTGACCGGCGCTTTGACTTCTTTGGCCACCACGCCGATGGTGTCGCGCGCGTGGAGGTTCAAGTAGAAAATGCAATCGCCGCCCGCCTCCGCGTAGGCGTTGCCGCGCTGGATCGCCTCGTCCAGAACTTTTTTCGGATCGTCGGTCATGACGTGGAACGCGTCCACGCGAGCGTTGAAGAAAAACTCGCTGCCGAGCGCGCGCTTGGTTTCCATGACCGCGGCGATTTTGCGTAATTGCTCGGCCAGGGGCACCAACCCGCGCGCGCCGCCCGGCTTGGCCCCGGCGCCGTCTTCGAGATTCATACCGGCGACCCCGGCTGCGACCAGCGCTCGCACGGTTTCTTTGACTCCCTCCTCGTCGCCGTAGCCGCGCTCGCCGTCGGCGTTCACGGGAACCGAGACCGCGGCGGCAAAATTTCCCGTGACTTGGAGAAACAGATCCCGGCTGATGACTTCGCCGTCGGGATAGCCCAATGCCGCGGCTATGCCGCCGCTGGTGCATTGAATAGCCTCGAAGCCGAGCTGTTGAAACAATAGCGCGCTCAAAACATCGTAGGCACCCGGCATCACTAGAATCTCCGGCGCCCTGATCAACTCTCTAAGTCTGCGGCTTTTTTCGTTGGCGGTGGCGAGCACTGCGGGTTCGATCGGCTCCATGATGACCTCCGTTGGCGTCATTTCTAACTGACGAAATAGTCCGTATGGTAAGTCCGATTCGGAGCGGGAAGCAAGGGGAGCCAGCGCTTAAAAAGCGCTTAAAAGCTCTCTCAGTTCGGGATTGGCCCGAAAAAAAGCAGAGACTGAGTTTTCCCGCGCAAATATTGTCCTCGGCTTGATACATCATTAACCAAGCCCACGAACTCGCCGCGATTTCCGAATCACGACGACGGGACCTATGGCCGGCGCGTGTCCTGCGCCAGCTCAATGAGGTGGCCGTCAGGATCGCGGATGTAGGCCGTCCGTTGTCCCCAGAACCGATCGGTAGGCGCCACGACGGGCACACCGCCCCGCGCAACCAGCTCGCCGAAGGCCGCATCCACGTCAGTTACTTTAAAGCCAATTTCAAATCCCGGGGCGCTTGAAGCCGGCGCTTCCAAGGACAGGCCCAACGTTTTTCCCATGGCACTCCGAGTATAAAGCGCCAGGCGTGTGGCGCCCGTATCCAACTGAGCGTAATCTCCGGAACGATGACCGAGCCGAAGCCCCAAGACCCCAGTATAAAAACTGAGCGCGCGATCCAGATCCTGAACGATCAAGATCACATAGTTAGGCGCGGTTAGTTTGATAAAATGACTCTCCTCGCAGTATGAACGTCTGCTTGTTTACGGATGATCTTTGGCGTGGCGAGATTTTGCCCACGCGCCCGGTTTTGCGCTTCGCCGCCCGACATCCGTTACTTAAGACAGTCTAAAATCTCTTTTCGGAGTTTTAGCAACATCACTTCGATTTCCGCTGGGCTCCAGTCTTTCTTTCGTCTTTCCGCCTGCGCGACGTAGCGGTCCAGGATCGGCTCGATCAAGAGAAGATTCATGCTTTGGCCACCTCCTCTGAAGAGCTGAGTTTAAACCTCCGCGCAAATCGAAACTAGGGGTCGGAAAAAAATGAGCGCGCTCGGCAAACGAGGACGATGAGCTGAAGCGGAGCGCGTCACCGGAAATCGGCACACGCCGAAATACGGCTCGCGATCACCGCCGCTGAACCAGGCAAGGGGACCAACGAATTACGACAACAGGAGCTCGGCTCAGCCCACGGATCAGGTTACCGCATGTTAGCGTCTGGCGGTAAAATAGCGCCTGGGTCATGCACCATTGCCACTACAATCTTCCACTCTTTATCGACTTTGCGCAAGGTATAGGTTTCGCCCAGCCGCTCGAGTTCTTGTCCGTTCGTATTGAAACGCACTCTGCTAACGCTCACCAAAGCGTTAGAATCGCTCATCTGGTTCACCCCCATTTCGACGATCTCGCTCCGAGAATAATTGCGCGCTTTGAGTGCTGACATCATTCCGGCAAGAAGAGACTCGACTTCGGTTGGACTTGTCATAACGCGCACGCGTTGCGGCGTTATAAACATGCACGGCACATCGCAATAAGACGTTACCGAGCGCGGCTCGAGCGTTTGGAACGCCTGAACATATGCATTGAAGAATCGGGCGATGGTCTCTTCGTCTCTTGACATAAGCTTACTCCCCCAAGACCGGTAAAGTAGATTTTCACGGTGACTCACGGTCAGCGCACACAATCGCTCGGATCGTTTTTCCGAATGTTCCGAAACGGCTCGCCGCCGCACCCGGAAGAGCACGGCGAGACGATCCCGTTAGAGCGTTTCGTCACGAAGCCCAAACAGCATTCGCGGGGCGCCAAAACCAGAAAGGGTAAAGTTGCCAACCGGCAGCAGGTCGGCTGCACAATGCCGCGCGAACTCGTCAGAGGCAAGAATCATGCGTCCAAGCCTTCCAGAGAGTCTCTCTATACGCGCTGCCAGATTTACTGCCGGACCAATGCAGGTAAAATCTAGTCGGTTACCGCCGCCGATGTTGCCGTAGAGAACCTCGCCGAGATGAAGAGCCAAGCCGAATCGTAATTCGTCGAATCTATGAATGCCGCTAGAACCACTAAGCGCGACGATCTTCTCCCGCGCTTCGCATGCCGCGGCCAGAGCATCATTGCAAATCTTTCGAGCGTTGGTGCCATCGCTGGCAAGAGGAAAAATCGCGAGCAAACCATCACCCATGAATTTAAGGACCTCGCCACCGCGGTTGTGAATAGCGGGGACCTGGCAATCGAAATAGCTGTTGAGCAGGTCGATTAAGGTTTGCGACGGCAGCCGGTCGATCAGCGCTGTAAACCCGCGCATGTCCGAGAGCCAGATCGCCGCGTGAATCGCTTCGGTATGACCACGTCGAATCTGGCCGGCCAGGATGCGTTCCCCAGCGTGTGTCCCAACATACGTGTTAAGAAGGTTGCCGGCAGTCCGCCGTAGAGCGCGAATTTCGGCGACTCGCGCCAATGGCGTGATAATCGAATTTAGAGCGGCCATCTGTGAGTCTGTGAAGCCGCCGGGCTGCCGAGTCGTCCAAGTTGCCAATTGAATCTCACCGTAGGTAAAGACAAGAGGCGACGCCAAATAATCGGTAACCCCCTCCATGCGAAGATCCTGCAGAATCGGAAAGTCGATGGCACAATCGGGGTCGGCAAGACGCCGTCGTATGGTGTCACCGGTGGCATAAATATGAGCAATCGGACTGTTCCGGAACGCACCGGTGTCGATGCTATCGAACGGATATTCCTCTAACTCAACTTCTGTATCCGGCCGCCATAGGAATCGCCGCGCAACAACGTGCGGATGTAGCGTGCGCACAAACATCGCCACGCGCCAGAGTGGAATGCCGCAGCCGCGGAGGCGAGCACACAGTTCCGCCACCGCAAGTTGCGGGTCAAGCACCGAACGGGCGCCATCGATCAACCATTCGTTGACGTTCCTGAGCTCGGCAGTATTCACCGGGCTTGGCTGGTTTCGAATATTTAGATCGTGGATGTTCATGAAGACCCGTCTGAGTTGGCTGCATTGCGATACGCGCTCAGGTTCGAGGTTCAGCGACGCATATTGTAGGTGGAACCCTCTTCCATGGATCAGTTTGACCTCGAAGTTTCAATCGAGTTCGTCGAGAGTCAGTTGGAAGCTCGGCACAAACGTCTCCAGAAAGTAGCATACCTCCGGCAGGTCAAGCTCTTCGACGCTGGCTCTCAGCGCCTTCTCAGCTTTTGCGAATTCCTGATTTCCCGCGCCGACCTCCTCCAAGCACTTGAGATAAGCACAGAGCTTGTCCGCTGCCTTGACGAGCTCGCGAGGCTCCCGATCCGCATCTCCAGCGAAAAAGAGTCCCTGATAATCTGCTTTCAATGGTTCGGGAATCATGTTGAGCAGCCTCCTCGCTGCAGCGGCTTCGATTTCTTTGTAAGCATTCTTGATCTCAGGATTGAAGTACTTGACGGGCGCGGGTAGATCGCCGGTCAGCACCTCGCCGGCATCGTGATACAACGCCAACAAGGCCGTTCTTTCCGCACTAACGTTGCCCGTAAACAGCCGGTTGCGGATGATCGCCAAGCTATGTGCGACCGTGGCGACACGCAGGCTGTGTTCTTGAATATTTTCGGGGTAGGTGTTGTGCATCAACCCCCAGCGGCGGATAAATTTCATCCGTGAAAGGTAAGCAAAGAAGTGACTCATGATCATCCCCCGGAACGGAAGTCAGCCATTGCGACGACGCCGATCTCGGAAGTTTAGACGAGCGAGCGCCGAAGTCACCGCACTAGTTGGGCCCGGACGATGCCGAGCTTTCTCATTCGCGACTGAAGGGTCCTGCGCTTCATACCGAGCCAAGTGGCCGCACTCGGGAAGTTCGAGATTGGTCCAGCCGAGGCCCACGCCCGGCGGCTTCGACATTAACCGAATCGCGTGGTTTGGGTCCCTGGCTTCGAGCACGAAGACCCCCGCCCAATTGCTCTTTCGTCTCGGCATACGGACCATCGGTCATGGACAACTTGCCATTTTTCCATCGCAGGGTGTTGGCATTCCGAGCGCTTTGGAGCGCTCCCCCGCCGACAAAGTGACCGTTCTTTCGCAGCACGTCGTCGTAGGTCATCGTTTCCCCCAAATACGCGGGTCGGCTAGACATCCTATAGTCGTTCGATTGAGATTTCCGACCGGGAGATTCACGAAAATTTTGGTGTTCACGGTTTCTCCTTTTGAAAGTTTCAACGGCCGGCCTGGAACGGCTGAAAGCCGCATGTGCTATTTAGTCGAACGAAAAGCTGCGCAATCGACAGCTCGATCGATTTTATTCCCAGGCAGCCCTGGCCCATCCCTGACGCGCTCAAGGAGCTGACGGTTTCAAAGCAGCTGAGTCCTAATTCATCAAGGGTCGCTGCTTACGCTAGTGTCCTGTCTAGAAATCCGCCGCATAATTCGCAGCACACTCCGCTTAAAAAATCTCCCCTTCCCCCTTTTCCAAAGAGGAATTCAAGCCCTATCGAGGAAACTCCCCCCTTTGAAAAAATTTGAAAAAAGGGGGATAGAGGGGGATTTGAGTTCGAGTTCAGCCGCTAGTATAGAGTTTTTAAATGAACTTCTGAGACGCCACGCTAATGAGGCCACCCGAAAGTTGAAACAATGTAAGCGTTTTGTCCTCCTAGTCCCATTCGAGCGATAATATCGATATCGATATGAGCACTGGAATTTTGATCCTTGTACGTAAAGCTTCGGATCGAAGCCGTCGCCGACGCCCTTCTTGTTCCTGTCCATCGCTCGGATGGCAAGGCCGCTTGCAGTTCATCAACGAGCCAAGTGAACAGAGTTACAGCTTCATGTTCCGTACCGATCGGAGAACTGTAGCAGGAGATATAACTGGCGATACGATCAATGGAGCACTCCATTCCTGCGATCGGAGGATTAAGCGTGTTCTTATAATTGTTATTCTCAATTCGAGATCCATGAAAAGGGACCATAGCCGCACGCCCCGACGATAGAGCAATAGCAAGACGACGCATCGCGCTGTTCTCTCCGGTTGTATCGCCCACCGGCTGAACGTCGCTCTGCTCGGTAAGGACATCTCGCGAAGCCACAGAAGCGTCAGTCGCTCCGAAACTCGCGCTTAGAAGCATGACTGCAAAAAATGCGATCTTGATCTTCATTTCCTTCCCTCGGTGTTTTCCAACAATACACTTGAAAAACTCGTTGTTATCGCGCGTCGTATCAAAAAAGCGCATCATTCCTTTCTCTGAGGATAGTTTGGCAAGCGCTGTGCCAGATTACGCCAAGTCTGGAAGGCACCTAAAACAAGGGAATTAGAGCGTTACAAATTGTCCGGCCTGAGGTCAGTGAGGATCCGACGAACGAAGGCTGCCGACTTTTCGGCAGGTGCCGAAATAACGGCGCCATTACTAATGAGTTCGTTATTTAGAGACTATGTCGCTAGTGTGCGACCGAGAGGCGAGCCCTTCCGATCGCGGTCAATGGTTCTCTGCCTTGCCGGCCACCACCCCGTCCTCTCCATAGGTGGAAATGCCCGCCGGCACGGC